>CAXSHP010000123.1:0-2104 GCA_964236935.1 uncultured Sphingomonadaceae bacterium | reverse complement strand
GGATGCGGCGGACAATTCCTTCGACGTGGTGCATGCCCACCAGGTGCTCCAACACCTCACCGATCCCGTTGCCGCTCTACGGGAGATGCGTCGCGTCTGCCGGCCCGGCGGTGTGGTCGCCGCTCGGGATGCCGACTACCGGTCGATGTCCTGGTACCCGCGGGTTCCGGCCCTCGACGACTGGATGGCGTTGTACCAGCAGGTTGCCCGGAGCAATGCGGCCGAGCCGAACGCGGCGCCGCACAGGTCGGCGACGACCTGGTCCAGGTCGGCGTCGGGCATGACGACGCCGTGATTCTTCGCCCCGCCCATCGCCTGGACGCGCTTGCCCGCAGCGACGCCCCGCCGATAGACGTAATGCGCGATGTCCGACGAGCCGACGAAGCTCACCGCCTTGATCTCGGGATGGTCGAGGATCGCGTCGACCATCTCCTTGTCGCCATGGACGACCTGGAGGATGCCCTCCGGCGCGCCCGCCTCGAGCATCAGCTCGGCGAGGCGCACGGGCACCGACGGATCACGCTCCGAGGGCTTGAGGATGAAGGCGTTGCCGCAGGCGATCGCCACCCCGAACATCCACATCGGGATCATCGCGGGGAAATTGAAGGGCGTGATCCCGGCGACGATCCCGAGCGGCTGGCGCATCGAATAGACGTCGATCCCCGGCCCCGCGCCCTGGGTATATTCGCCCTTGAGGATGTGCGGGATGCCGCAGGCGAATTCGATCACCTCGAGGCCGCGCTGGATGTCGCCCTTGCTGTCGGCGATCACCTTGCCATGCTCGGACGACAGCAGGCGGGCGAGCTCGTCCATATTCGCCTCGATCAGCGCCTTGAACGCGAACATCACGCGCGCGCGCCGCTGCGGGTTGGTCGCCGCCCAGCCCGGCTGCGCCGCCTGCGCCGCCGCGACGGCCGCGTCGAGATCGGCCGGCGTGCCCAGCTTGACCGTCGCCTGGACCGCGCCGGTATTCGGATCGAACACCTGCCCGGTGCGGACGCCGCCGCCGCCGTGGCCGACAATCAGATGATCGATGATTCGCATGCCGCTCTCCAATGTGGACCAACCTGGAGCCGCGTGAATTTGCAAGCAAGCCGTCAGTCTGCAAGTATGACCTGCAGATATGCAGCCGCTGCCCTGGAACGACCTGCAGGATTTTCTCGCCGTCGCCCGCGCCGGCCAGCTCGCGCGCGCCGCAACGGCGATGAAGGTCGACCCGACCACGATCGCCCGCCGGCTCCGCCGGCTCGAGCAACGTCTGGGCCAGACGCTGTTCGAGCAGACGCGCGAAGGCCAGATCCTGACCGAATCGGGGGAGCGCCTCCTCGTCCTGGTCGAGACGATGGGGCGCGCGGCGGAACGCGTGCTCGAGCAGCCGAGCCCTGCGCAGGGGCTCTCCGGTCTGCTGCGGGTGAGCGTTTCCGAAGGCTTCGGCATCTGGTTCGTCGCGCGGCACCTGCACGAGTTCGTCGATCGGCATCCCGGCCTGACGATCGATCTGGCCGCGAACAGCGGCTTCCTCAGTCCGTCGAAGCGCGAAACCGATCTGGCGGTGCTGCTCGCGCGGCCGCGCGCCGGCCCGGTCGTCTGCAGCAAGCTGTCCGATTATGCGCTGCGTCTCTATGCGACCGCCGGCTATCTGGCGCGATTCGGCGTGCCCGCGGACAGGGCCGGGCTGTCCCTCGGGCATCGCCTGGTCGGCTACATACCCGATCTGCTTTATTCGCCCGAGCTGCGCTATCTCAGCGAGCTCGACGAGAGACTGGTCGTGCGAACCCGCAGTTCGAGCATCGGCGCGCAACACCGGATCATCGCGGCGGGAACCGGCATCGGCGTGCTGCCGCATTTCATCGGGGACGACGATCCGTCCTTGATCGCCGTCCTGCCCGATGTCGTCATCCGGCGCACGTTCTGGATCGTCACGCACCGCGACACGCGCCGACTGGAGCGCATCCAAGCCTTTCGGACATGGTTGATCGACACGGTGGCGCGTCACCGGAGAGCGTTGCTGGGTTAGCGTGGATGCGACGCGAGATGCTTGACCTTGGGCGTGATCCGCGCGCCGCGGAGATCGGCGCAGACGTCCCGCTCCGTCCGGCCAGTG
>CAXSHP010000122.1:0-8264 GCA_964236935.1 uncultured Sphingomonadaceae bacterium | reverse complement strand
CCGACGACGCGCTGCTGATCGAGGCCGAAGCGCTGGTCGCCGAGGCGATGCGCGAGGACTGAGGCAGACGTCGCTCGAGTTCGAACACAACGCCCCTCACCCCGGCGAGAACTCACTCCGCCGCCAGCGCCTCGCCCTCTTCCTGCTCCGACGCCTGGCGCGCCCACATCTCGGCATAGACGCCGTCGGCGCGGAGCAACTCGGCGTGCGTGCCGCGCTCGATCACTTGCCCGGCGTCGAGCACGACGATCTCGTCGGCGTCGACCACGGTCGACAGGCGGTGCGCGATCACGATCGTCGTGCGGCGCGCGGCGATCGCCTTCAAGGTCGCCTGGATGTCGGCCTCGGTGCGGCTGTCGAGCGCGCTGGTCGCCTCGTCCAGGATCAGGATCGGCGGGTTCTTGAGCAAGGTCCGCGCGATCGCGACACGCTGCTTCTCGCCACCCGACAGCTTCAATCCACGCTCGCCGACCTGCGCGTCATAGCCGAGCGGCAGGCTCTCGATCAGCCCGTGGATCGCGGCGCCGTGCGCGGCCGCCTCGATCTCGTCGCGGCCCGCGCCGTCGCGGCCGTAGCCGATATTGTAGCCGATGCTGTCGTTGAACAGCACGGTGTCCTGCGGGACGATGCCGATCGCGCCGCGCAGGCTCGCCTGGGCGACCTCCGCGATGTCCTGCCCGTCGATCGTGATCCGCCCGCCGGTAAGATCGTAAAAGCGGAACAGCAGCCGCGCGAGCGTCGACTTGCCCGCCCCCGACGGGCCGACCACCGCCAGTGTCGTGCCGGCGGGGACGTCGAGATCGATCCCCTTGAGGATCTGGCGCTCGGCCTCATAAGCGAACGACACGTTCTCGAAGCGGACATGGCCGCGGCTGACGATCAGCGGCGGCGCGCCCGGCGCGTCCTCGACCTCGCGATCGGTGTCGATCAGGTGGAACATCGCCTCCATGTCGATCAGCCCCTGGCGGATCTGGCGATAGACCATGCCGAGCATGTCGAGCGGGCGGAACAGCTGCGCGAGCAGCGTATTGACGAGCACGACGTCGCCGGTGGTGAAGCGGCCCTGCGACCAGCCCCACACGGTGAAGCCCATCGCGCCGGCCATCATCAGATTGGTGATCAGCGACTGGCCGATGTTGAGCGCGGCGAGCGACACCTCGTTCTTGGTCGCGGCGTCGGCATAGGCCTGGATCGCGCGGCCGTAGCGGCGCGCCTCCAATTCCTCGGCCCCGAAATATTTGACCGTCTCGTAGTTGAGCAGCGAATCGACCGCGCGCGATACCGCCTTGGTGTCGAAATTGTTCATGTCGGTGCGCAGCTTGGTCCGCCAGTCGGTGACGACGCGCGTGTAGGCGATGTACGCCGTGACCATGACGAGCGTCGCGACGACCAGCCCGACGCCGAACTTGACCAGGAAGATGACGCACACCGCGGCAAGCTCGAAGATCGTCGGGGCGATGTTGAACAGCAGGAAATAGAGCATCATGTCGATGCTCTTGGTGCCGCGCTCGACGACCTTGGTGACCGCGCCGGTGCGCCGCTCGAGATGGAAGCGCAGCGACAAGGCGTGGAGATGGCGGAACACCGTCTCGGACAGGCGCCGCGCCGCTTCCTGGCCGACCTTCTCGAAGATCGCGTTGCGCAGATTGTCGAACAGCACCCCGCCGAAGCGCGCGCCGGCATAAGCGACGACCAGGGCGACCGCGAGCATCGCCGCCACTGCGTGCCCTCCCGCCATGCGATCGATCGCGCCCTTGTAGGCGAACGGCATCAGCAGGGTCGCGCCCTTGCCGAGCAGCACCATCGCCATCGCGCCGACGACACGCGCGCGCAGCCGTGGCCGGTCCGCCGGCCACAGATAGGGCAGGAACCGGCGCAGCGCGGCGAAGCCGGCTTCGGGGCGCGCGTCGCTGTTGGAAGTGTCGGGCGGCATCGTCGTCACAGATAGGGGTGATCGGCCCCCGCGCCAATCGGTCGCGCGAGGGAACGCTCTGGTCGACGAGTCGTTTATTTTTCGCGTCGTGTGATCGACGTCACGGGATGATTCGAACGGGCAGGGTAGGAGCAGGCATGGCACCGGCTTTCTTCATCATGGCGATCCTGGGTTGCGGCGATGCCGAGTCGAGCTGCCAGCAGGTGCGCGTCGCCGAGGCGCGCTACGCCACGCTCGACGCCTGCATCGCGGCGACACAGACGGTGCTCACCCGCAACACCGACCTGGAATATCCGGTGGTCAGCGCGCAATGCCGCGGCGCCACCGCCGCCACCGCGCAGGCTGAGCAGGCGCGCTACCCGCGCGGGTGAACCTCCGAGTACTTGCAACGTTTGTCCACCAACTCTGTTCGCCCTGAGTAGGCATTGAGCTCGTCGAAATGCCGTATCGAAGGCTCCCTTCGATACGAGGCTTCGACAGGCTCAGCCTCTCCTCAGGATGAACGTATACGATTGAGGATTATGATGTCCGTCACCACCGAACCGATGATCCATGAAGACGGTCTGCCCGGGCACGAGAGCGAGCTCGAGCCCAAGCCGGACTGGACGCCGCGCTTTCCCGGATCGGGTCGGCTCGCCGGCAAGGCGGCGATCGTCACCGGCGCCGACAGCGGCATCGGCCGCGCGGTCGCCGCATTGTTCGCGCGCGAGGGCGCCGACGTGGCGATCCTCTATCTGTGCGAACATGACGACGCCGCGGAGACGAAGGCGATCGTCGAAGGGGAAGGCCGCCACGCGCTGACCATCGCCGGCGACGTCGGCGACAAGAACTTCTGTTTCAAGGCGGTCGCCGAAGTGGTCGGCGCGTTCGGGCGGCTCGACGTGCTCGTCAACAATGCCGGCGAGCAGCATCCCGACGAGGACATCCGCGACATCACCGAAGAACAGCTCAAGCGTACCTTCCAGACCAACATCTTCGGCATGTTCTTCATGGTCCAGGCCGCGCGGCCCCACCTCAAGCAGGGCGCGGCGATCGTCAATTGCACGAGCGTGACCAACTATCAGGGCTCGAAGGAGCTGCTCGATTATGCGAGCACCAAGGGGGCGATCACCTCGTTCACCCGCTCGCTGTCGGAAAACCTCATTGGCGACGGCATTCGCGTCAACGCGGTCGCCCCGGGACCGATCTGGACCCCGCTCAATCCGATGGGCGGCGCGAGCAAGGACAAGATCGCGCATTTCGGCGAGAGCACGCCGATGGGCCGCGCCGGGCAGCCCAACGAGGTCGCACCGGCCTTCCTGTTCCTCGCTTGCGAGGACGCAAGCTACATGTCCGGCCAGGTGCTCCATCCCAACGGCGGGACGATCGTCAACGGCTGACGCCGGCGCGAACCATTTCTCAACCAGTCGCGGCGCAGGAAGCCTGATGCTTCCGATCTCGGGCAAGAAGATCTTTTCCAGCCGCTGGTGGGCCTTGGCCTTCGCTGCCGGAATATGCTGGACCGCGATCGACGTCGCCGACACCAGCGACGGCGGCAATGCGGTTGACGGCAATGCCGACTCCGCCGATCTCAATCGCACGGTCGCAGCGTTCGAGCAGATTTAGCGCCTGACGACTTCAGCTTGCCTCGCTTCGTTCCCCCGCGGAGGCGGGGGTCCAGACCGAACAAAGACGGTTTGTTGGGAGCTGGACCCCCGCCTTCGCGGGGGAACTGTCTTCGTTTGGTCTCAGGCGGACGGTGGTGGGGGAGCAGCTCAACCGTATCCGCTGCTGTCGTCCCGACGCTCAGCGCAGGGTCATGCGATCGCCGCTGATCTCGATTCGGCCGACACGGGCGAGGAAGCTCTGGCCGATCAGCGATGCCGGCAGCCCGTCCTCGGCGACCACCGCCTCGACATGATTCGCGGCGACCGGGCCGATCGCGATGCGATCGAGCGTGATCCGCTTGAGCTTGATCGTGCCGCCCGCGCCCTGGCCGGTGGCGCTGAAGTCGCCGGGTGCCGCCTGGATGCCGGCCGCCTGCGCGTCGGCGCGGGTCAAGGCGATGCTGGTGGCGCCGGTATCGATCATCAGCCGCAGCGTCGCGCCGTTGATTTGCGCGTCGGCATAGAAATGCCCGTCGGGCGCGCGCGGGATCGTGGCCGAGGCGAAGCCGTTGCCCGCCGGTTCCTCCGGGGCGACGGACGCCGTCACGCCGGCCGATTCGCGTTGCGGAGCGGGCGCCGGCGCACCGTGCGGCATCAGCCAGACGATCCCGCCGAGCAGCAGGCCGATCCAGCACAAGGTCCTGATCATCGCCGGCGTCTAGCAGGCGCCGCTTACCGTGCGGCTAACGCTCCTGGCCGAGCCGCGCGATCAGCGCCTGCGCCGCCGCCGGCGCGCGCACCTTGGCGCCGCTGATGAAGAAGACGAACGCATCGCGCCCGTCCGCCGCCCAGCCGCGCGCGCGATCCGCCCAGCGATCGAGCGCGGCGTCGTCATAGCCGGTCGCCACCTCCTCGCGCGATTGCTGGAGGCGGGCGTAGGTGAAGCCGGCGGTCGGTGCGTCGATCTCGGGATGCCTGGCCGAATCGGCGAACACGATCGCGACGTCGTGGCGGCGTGCGAGAGCGATGAACGCCGCGTCGCGGAAGCTGTCGTGGCGCGGCTCGATCGCGTGGCGCAGGGGCAGGCCACCATGGCTCGCCGGTAGCAGCGCGAGGAACGCTTCGCAATCGGCCGCGTCGAACTGCTTGGTCGGCATCAATTGCCACAGGATCGGCCCGAGCTTGTCGCCGAGCTCGGTCAGCCCCGATCCGATGAAGCGGGCGATGCTCTCGCCCGCCTCGGCCAGCTTCGTCCGATTGGTGCAGTAGCGCGAAGCCTTGACGGTGAAGACGAACCCCGGCGGCGTCGCGTCGCGCCATTTGGCGAAGCTCGCCGGCGCCTGGGTGCGGTAATAAGTGCCGTTGATCTCGATCGCGGTGATTTGGCGGCTGGCATGCTCGAGCTCGCGCGCATGCGGCAGGCCGGCGGGAAAGAAGGTGCCGCGCCACGGCGCGAACGTCCAGCCGCCGACGCCGACATGTATCTTGCCCTGGCCCACGCGCTTGCTACTCCCGGCGATCGTGTCGGCGGAAAGGACAACAGGCGTGGGCGACAGCGTCAAGCTCCATTCGAGCTGGCTCGAGCCGCTGCGTGACGAATTCGCCCGCCCGTCGATGGCCGCGCTGCGCGCCTACCTCGTCGCGGAGGAGGCGGCGGGGCGGCGGATCTTCCCCGCGGGTGCCGAATGGTTCCGCGCGCTCGATCTGACTCCGCTCGAGCAGGTCCGCGTCGTCATCCTCGGGCAGGATCCTTACCACGGCGAAGGCCAGGCGCATGGCCTGTGCTTCTCCGTCAAGCCGGGGGTCCGCACGCCGCCGAGCCTGGTCAACATCTTCAAGGAACTGGCGAGCGATCTCGGCATCGCCCCCGCGCGCCACGGCTTCCTCGAGCATTGGGCGCGGCAGGGCGTGCTCCTGCTCAACAGCGTGCTGACCGTCGAGCTGGGCCGCGCCGCCGCGCACCAGGGCCGGGGGTGGGAGCGCTTCACCGATGCGGTGGTCCGGCTGGTCGCGGCGAAGGAGACGCCGGTCGTGTTCCTGCTGTGGGGCAGCCACGCGCAGAAGAAGGCGGCGTTCGTCAGGAGCATCGAGCAGGGCGGGCATCACCTCGTGCTCAAGGCGCCGCATCCGTCGCCCTTGTCGGCCTATGGCGGCTTCTTCGGCTGCCGGCACTTCTCGCAGGCCAATGCGTTCCTGGAGGCGCGTGGGCTGCCGCCGATCGACTGGGCGCTGCCGGCGCTTTAGGATAACCCGCGCCAGCCAGGATCGGAGCAGACATGGTCGAAGCGAAATGGCACGATGCGGTGATCGCCCACAGCGACGATACGGTGGTGATCGAGGGCAATCACTATTTTCCCGCCGACGCGGTCGATCCGGCGGCGCTGCGGCCGAGCGCGAAGACCAGCTTCTGCCCGTGGAAGGGCACCGCGCATTATCACGATGTGGTGGTCGCCGGCGAAGTCAACGCCGATGCCGCCTGGTATTATCCCAATCCGAGCCCCGCCGCCGCCGAGATCAAGGGGCGGATCGCTTTCTGGCGCGGCGTCGCCGTCGCCTAGCCTCGTCTGCGAGCGTCGCGAGCGTCGCGGGCGGCGCGGCGGCGGCGGCGATTGGAGCCGCAACCACGCCGATCGGGTAGGCGCGCCCGCTCACTTCCCCCTGGCCCCGGCCCCTGCTATCGGCTCGCGAGTCTCGCACATGCAGCAAAGGGGGCCGCGCGCCATGACCGCCGTCGGACACGACACACTCAACACGCGCACCACGCTCGAGGTCGAAGGCCGCAGCGTCGCTTATTATTCGCTCGCCAAGGCGGCGGAGACGCTCGGCGACATCTCGCGCCTGCCGTTCTCGATGAAGGTGCTGCTCGAGAACCTGCTGCGTTTCGAGGACGGCAAGACGGTCACCCGCGACGATCTGACGGCGATGGTCGACTGGCTCGCCGAGCGCCGCTCCGATCGCGAGATCCAGTATCGCCCCGCGCGCGTGCTGATGCAGGATTTCACCGGCGTGCCCTGCGTCGTCGATCTCGCCGCGATGCGCGATGCGATGAACGCGCTCGGCGGCGATGCGCAGAAGATCAATCCGCTCGTCCCGGTCCATCTCGTCATCGATCACTCGGTGATGGTCGACGAGTTCGGCACGCCCCAGGCGTTCCAGGACAATGTCGACCTTGAATACGAGCGCAACATGGAGCGCTACGAGTTCCTCAAGTGGGGCTCGAAGGCGCTCGACAATTTCAAGGTGGTGCCGCCCGGCACCGGCATCTGCCACCAGGTCAACCTCGAGAATCTCGCGCAGACGGTGTGGACCAGCAAGGATCCGTCGGGCGAGCTCGTCGCTTACCCCGATACGCTCGTCGGCACCGACAGCCATACGACGATGGTCAACGGGCTCGGCGTGCTCGGCTGGGGCGTCGGCGGGATCGAGGCCGAGGCGGCGATGCTCGGCCAGCCGGTCAGCATGCTGATCCCCGAGGTGGTCGGCTTCAAGCTCACCGGCGTGCTGGCCGAGGGGATCACCGCGACCGATCTGGTGCTGACCGTGACGCAGATGCTGCGCGCCAAGGGCGTGGTCGGCCGCTTCGTCGAATTCTACGGTACGGGCCTCGATTCGCTCAGCCTCGCCGATCGCGCGACGATCGCCAACATGGCGCCCGAATATGGCGCGACCTGCGGCTTCTTCCCCGTCGACACCGCGACGCTCAACTATCTGCGCCTCACCGGGCGCGACGAATGGCAGATCGAGCTGGTCGAGGCCTATGCCAAGGTCCAGGGCATGTGGCGCGACGTCAGCGCGCCCGATCCCCTGTTCACCGACACGGTCGCGCTCGACATGGCCACCGTCCATCCGAGCATGGCGGGCCCCAAGCGCCCGCAGGACCGCGTGCTGCTGACCAACGTCGACGACAATTTCAACACCGAGCTCGCCACCGGCTACAAGAAATCGGGCGACAGCGACCAGCGCGTCGACGTCGAGGGGATGGACTATCAGATCGGCCATGGCGACGTCGTCATCGCCGCGATCACGAGCTGCACCAACACCTCGAACCCGTCGGTGCTGGTCGCCGCCGGGCTGGTCGCGCGCAAGGCGCGCGCGCTCGGGCTCAAGCCCAAGCCGTGGGTCAAGACGAGCCTCGCGCCGGGCAGCCAGGTCGTCACCGACTATCTCACCAAGTCGAAGCTGCAGGACGATCTCGACGCGATGGGGTTCAACCTCGTCGGCTACGGCTGCACCACCTGCATCGGCAATTCGGGGCCGCTGCGCGCGCCGATCTCCAAGGCGATCAACGAGAACGACCTCGTCGCCGCCTCGGTGCTCTCGGGCAACCGCAATTTCGAGGGCCGCGTCTCGCCCGACGTGCGCGCGAACTTCCTCGCAAGCCCGCCGCTGGTCGTCGCTTACGCGCTCAAGGGCACGGTGCGCGAGGACATCACCACCACCCCGATCGGCGAGACCGAGGAGGGCAAATCGGTGTTCCTCAAGGATCTGTGGCCGACCAACACCGAGGTGAGCGACGTGATCACCTCGTTCATCGACCGGGAGATGTATGCGACGCGCTACGCCAACGTGTTCGAGGGCGACCGCAAGTGGCGCGGGATCACGATCGAGGGCGGCGACACCTATCGCTGGAACCCGTCGTCGACCTATGTCGCCAACCCGCCCTACTTCGAGGGACTGACGATGACGCCCGCGCCGGTCGAGGACATCGTCGACGCGCGCCCGCTCGCGATCTTCGGCGATTCGAT
>CAXSHP010000121.1:5632-8273 GCA_964236935.1 uncultured Sphingomonadaceae bacterium | reverse complement strand
ACAATGCCGGAATACTCACCTTCAAACTGGCTGAGAAAACAGGGAGGACGTCAATCCGCCACCTCCGTTACCCGACTTGGATGCGGCCATGATGAGCTTGCGTGAATATCGCAGCAAAGCTGCGAACCTAGCCGACTTCCTGCCTTGGGCGGCGCTGGTCGGCGAAGGCGTCGTCCGGCCAGCAGATCGTGCGGCGGCAGCTCAATGTGCAGCCGACGCTCACCATCCGGCCGGGCCATCCGCTCCGTGTAATTCTCACCCGCGACCTTGTGCTCGAACCAATGGGAGCAGCGCGATGACGAAGTTGAAGCTGGGGCCGCTCGCCGACGACCGGCCTGTCAAGCTCACGGTGGAACTGCCCGCCGCCGTCCACCGCGATCTTGCAGCCTACGCCAACGCGCTTGCGGCTGAGACCGGTGGGGATGCCATCGCTCCCGAGAAGCTCGTCTCGCCGATGCTGGCGAAGTTCATGGCGACCGATCGGGGGTTTTCGCGGCGCCGAGGCGGCGCGAAGGATTGAGCATACGCCGTCAGTTACCCAAGAACCGCTTGCGGCGCTCCAGAGCCTCGACTTTTGATGATCGCTTCTTCCGCGGTGGCGCATTCGCCGCCCCGCACCGAGCCATCACGGCATCCGGTCACGACCTGCCGTGCCTCGTCGATATGAGCGACGAAATACTGCGTGCCGCGCGCCGCGCTTGGCGCTGCAGTGACACGCGACGGGAGGGCGGCAGCCGCGGTCTGCTGCGTCGGCGCAATCACTGGCCGCAGAACAAATCCACCCGCGAAGCCGACGAGCAAAGTGACGAGCATATTGATGATTGTCTTGCCTTCCAACATGGCACTCGCCTCCGAGTAATAGTCGCTAATTTTACTGCGAACGCGGCGATAAATCAAAGTTCATCGCATAACGCGCCGTGATGAATTCGAGGAAACGGCGAAGAGCGGGATTGCTATTGTCGTCCATCCAGTAGCCCGAATAGCCGGTCAGTGCCGGACCCTGTTCGCCATGGATCGGGCGATAGACAACATCGGGATACCGCGCTCCTGTCGAGCCCTCGCAGACGATGCTCACGCCCGAACTGCCGCCAAGAACGCTCAGGATCGCCTCACGGCTCGACTGGTACATCCGAATGTCGGGCTTCGCGCCCGAAACCGCCAGTCGGCCGAGCAACATGTCGCGTATGTCCGAGCCGGGATCAGCGGTGGGCAAGAGGAACCGCTCGCTTCGAAGATCTGTCCAGTGAACTACGTCGCTCAGCAAGTGGATGCGAAGCTGACAGCGCGACGAGCATTCGCTCGCTCCATACCGGCTCGCAGCGAAATCCGTCATGGCCGCCCGTCCCCATGAGGATCGCGATGTCGATCTCGCCTGTATCGAGACCGGCGAGCAGGACGCCGCGGTCAGCTTCGACGCATTCGACCTCCACGTCGGGATGCGTGTCACGCCAGCTCATCAGCGTCGCCCGGAGATTGCCGGCCGAGACGGGACTGTTGTGGCCTAACCTCATGCCACCGGCGCGGCCCTAGCCGGCCGCCCGCATCATCAACACCAGCTTGTCCGCCGTAGCCACCATCGGCTTTGCGCCGCGAATGAAGGCGTCTCCGGCCAGCGTCACGGTAACGCCCGCGCGTGAGCGCTCGAAGATCGACATCCCGATCGAGCGTTCCAGTTCAGGATGTTGCTGCTTAGGGTTGATTGCTCAATGTCGAGGGCCCGACCCGTCCGGTAGAAGCTTCCGTGGTCCGCCGCAGCGACGGCATACCGGAGCTGGCGGATGTCAAACGGCACTCAAGACTCGCAAGTCGGGCTGCCCTTCGGGCGCGACTGCATTAGCCAGCTGCGCGAGGTCGCGCCCGATCGGCAGGACGCGATCCGGGTGGGCGTCCGCCAGGGGCTGTACCCGTGCTGCGTCCCGCGCCGTCACGACCGCGTTATGGCCCGGTGCCAGAACGGCATGCGCGAGCGCCGCGCCGATCCCGTCCGACGCACCGGTGATGAACCAGGTTTTCATGTCGTTCTCCCGGTTTGATGACTTTCTCGCGCCGGGATCGAGGCAGCGATGACGATCGCGGCGGCGACGAACAGCGCGCCTCCGACTCCAAATGCCATTCGGTAGCCCGCGAGGAGCGCACCCGTCGCGTCACCGGGCATAACGGCAAGTTGGCTGGCGACCCGCGCAGTATAGAGCGTGTTGAGCAGCGCCACGCCGAGTGCTCCGCCAAGCTGCTGCGCGGCATTCAGGACGGCGCTAGCGATGCCGACGTCGTCCGGCTCGACGCCGCTCAGCGCGATGCCGTTCATCGGCACGAACACCAGTCCGAGTCCGATCGCCATCAATATCTCCGCGGGAAGAACGACCGTCAGGAACGAAGAGGCAGGGCCGAGCTGAGCCAGCCAGATCATCCCGCCTATCGCGAGCGCCATGCCGCCAAGCATGATCGGCCTGGGTCCCGTGCGTGGCAGAACCGCGCCGACCGCCATCGCGCTGACCACGATCCCGGCGCTGAACGGCAGGAACGCGAGTCCGGTCTCGACAGGTGTCTGGCCAAGGCTGACCTGCAGATAGTAGGTCAGGAACAACAGCGCGCCGAACATGCCCGCGCCGACCAGCAAGGCAGCAAGGAAAGTCGCGCCGCG
>CAXSHP010000121.1:0-5622 GCA_964236935.1 uncultured Sphingomonadaceae bacterium | reverse complement strand
GGGCGTCGCTGGGCCGGGCGCCGCATGCGGTCGGTGACGATGCGCAACGGCAGCATCGGATGGCGGGCGTGTGCCTGGACCGCCACGAAGCCGACGAGAAGCAGGACTGCGACGATCAGCGTTGCGAGCGTACGGGTCGCCAGCCAGCCTCCAATTGGGGCCGCCGCTTCGGTGAAGCCGAGCACCAGCGCGATCATGCCGGCGCTCACCATAAACGCACCAAGCACGTCGTAGCGCGAGCCGCCCGCAGCCCGGCTCTCGCGGATCGTAACGAACGCCGCCGCTGCGGCGACCGCCGCGATCGGCACGTTGATGAACATGCACCCACGCCAACCGGCATATTCCGTCAGGAGACCGCCGAGGATCAGGCCAATCGCACCTCCAGTCCCCTGAACGGCGCCATAGACACCGAACGCCCGGGCGCGCTCGCGCTCGTCGGTGAACGACACGCTGATCAGCGCGAGCGCGGCCGGCGTGAGCGCCGCAGCAAAGGCGCCCTGTAACGCGCGCGCGGCAAAGAACATTGTCGCGGAGGTCGCGACACCCCCGATCGCGGAGGCAACCGCGAAGCCGAGCAGGCCGATGATCATCACCCGCTTGCGTCCCTGCACATCGGCGATCTTCCCGCCCAGCAGAAGCAGCCCGCCGAACGCGACCGCATAGGCGGTGAACCCCCAATGCCGGTTTGCGTCGTCGATGCCGAGCTGGGCTTGCGCCCGCGGCAGCGCGATGTTGATGATCGATGCATCGAGCACCACCATCAACGTGCCGAGCGCGATCACCGCCAGCGCCAGCCAGCGGCAAGGATCGGGCGCGACCAGCCCGGAAGGATGCGGCTGCGTGTGTTGCATCGGTCTAATAGCGCGGTGGCTGGGCGGAGATCAGCGCCCCGCTTGCCGCCCCGCCAGCGAGCGCGCCGTCGGCGGCCGCCAGCATCGCATTGCCGAAGGGCCTCGCCAGATCGCCGGCAGCGTAGACGCCGAGAACGCTGGTCATCATCGACGCATCGACCTTGATCAGCCGACCCGCCGGTCCGTCCTCGAGCGCACAGCCGAGTTGCTCGGCGATCGGACTCGCCAGCCGCAGCCCAGGCACTATGTAGAGCGCCTCTATCCCGACCCTACGCCCGTCGGTGAGACGCACCGCCTCCAATCCGGCTTCGGTCCCGATGAGATCAGCGACTAGCGTCCGCTCAATTCGCACCCCAGCCGACTGGAGCTCGGCGAGAGCCTCCGGATCGATCTCGGGTTGCCCGTGCAGGAAGAAGGTGGTCGGCCCCCAGTTGCTTATCATCCGCGCCTGGTGCGCCGACATTGGTCCGGTCGCGAGTACACCGAGGTCGCGCCCGCTGAACTCATAGCCGTGGCAATAAGGACAGTGCAGAACCGTCTTGCCCCACCGCTCTACCACGCCCGGAATGTCGGGCAGGATGTCGACGATGCCGAAGGCGAGCACGAGCTTGACGGCTGACAGTTCGTCGCCCGTATTGAGGGTGAGAAGGAAGCCGTCGTCCGCGACCCGCGCGGTTTGGGCGGTCGCATGCCGGACCGTGACGGATGGATAAAGCTCCAGCTGCGCCCGCGCGTGCGTGATCATGTCGCCGGGCGTGGCGCCATCCTGGCCGAAGAAGCCGTGCGCCGCCGGCGAGAAGCGGTTCCGGGGCAGGCCCGCGTCTATCACGCACACCGACCACTGAGCGCGCGCAAGATAGATGGCGGCGGAGAGCCCGGCATAACTGCCGCCGACGACGATCGCGTCATAACGCATCACTTGCCTGCCTCGCGCACGGCTGCTTCATCTAAGACGAACCCGGGGAAGGACCGCATGTAGTCGACAAAGGCTTCGCCTAGGCCCTGGGCGCGTAGGAAGTCGGCGCTCACCGGAAGCGCCGGCGAGACGTAGCGCCCATCGGCGGCCACCTTCATCGGGAAATCGTATGCGAGGATCGCCGCACGGCCGATCAGCACATAGTCGGCGCCGTTCGCCAGGCAGTCCAGTGCGTCCTGCGCGCCCATGATCTTGCCCGCTACGCCGAGCCGCACGTTTCCGCGATCAAGGTCGGTAAACCACGACATCAGCGAGCGCCCGCGAAACGCTTCCTCTTCGGCCTCTTTGGTCACGTCCCACAGCGACAGGTCGAGCGTGTCGATATTCCCAGACCGCATCGCCTCCTGGGCTACCTCACGCACTTCGGCGAGACGGAGCCCGAAGCGCTCAGGCGACAGCCGCAGGCCGAGTTGGAAGTCGGGCCGGCACGCCCGCCTCACGCCCTCGATGATCGCGAAGATCAGTCGGGCGCGATTTTCGAGAGAACCGCCCCAGCGGTCGGCCCGGTGATTGATTGTCGAGGACAGGAATTGTGTCGGCAAGAAGCCGTGTGCCGCATGGATCTCGACACCGTCGAAGCCGGCTGTCTGCCCGCGAAGGGCAGCCGCCACGAAATCCTCGACGAGCGCTTCGACCTCGGCCTCGGACAAGCCTTGCGCGCCGCTTTCAGTGTCATCCGACGGCCCGACCCGCGCGAGCCCTTCCAACGCGCGATTACCGGAGTGCGCCAGTTGCAGGCACGCGACCGAGCCCGCCGCCTTCAGGCCGGCGGCGAGCCGCGCCAGACCCGGCAGATGGTCGTCGCTGAAGACACCGAGCTGACCAGGATATCCTTGCCCGACCTTCTGTACGTGGGCTGCGCAGGTCATCGTTACCCCGAACCCGCCCTCGGCCCGCATCATTAGCCAGCGATATTCGTCGTCCGCCATGCGACCGTCCGCACGGCTTTGCGTATTGGTCAACGGTGCTAGGGCTAGCCGGTTTTTCATCGTGCGGCCGCGAGGCAGCGGCAGCGGCTCGAAGAGGGGTGCGGCCAGGGGATCGAAATCGAGAATTTCATCAACAGTCATGACACTCGACATGTTACAGGTTCGGGCTAGAGTCAAGTCATGTAACCTCACCTGTTCCGTAAGCCTGTCAGTGCATGGTCATGCGACCCCGTAACGCCCCGCGATGAGACGCGATCATCGCCTATCGTGCATGCTGCAGGTGCTGATCCACATCGAGCGACATGGGGCACAGATGACTTCGGAGATGATCGCAGATGCTGGCCGCCAACCCGGTCATGACGCCAACCCGGTCATGGTGCGCTGGACGACGGCCGGGTCACGCGTTGCGGCTATGTCCGTTCGAAAAGGGCACGGTGGAGGCTGGGGCAAATGCGCCTGGCCACCATCTCGCTGCTTGACGTGTACGAGGCGTAGCATCTCGCGTCCAACCGGGCACACGCCACTTCACAAGTATCATGTCCTTGACATGATATGTTATACCGTTACGAACTCTGCAATGTCAGGAGTTACGGGAGCTGTGCAGGTGACATATGGGGGGGCAAGGCCGGCATTCGGCGGAGTAGTAGCGACTTTGGGAAGCGCCTTTATCGCTGTTTTGCCAGTCGGCGCGAACGCGCAAGATAGGGCCGCCAACAACGAGCCGACAGCGAGCACTGACACTCGTCAGGACGAGCGTTCGCCAGTAGACCTTGATACGATCGTGGTCACTGGCCAGCACATTCCCGAGGAATATGCGGGCGGATAGGTAGCACGCGGGGCGCAGCTCGGCGTAATGGGAAACCGGGACATCATCGATGCGCCCTTCAACGTCCAGGCTTATACCAGCACGCTGATCGGCAATCGGCAGGCGCGCGGCGTAGCCGACATTCTCGACAACGATCCTTCCGCGCGCGCGACTTGGTCGCCTTCGGCTGGCTATTCCTACGAGGAGTACACAATCCGCGGTGTTCTCGTGAACAGCTCCGACGTCACGCTCAACGGCCTATATGGGCTCTCTCCTACCGGTGCCATGCCGGCTGAGGGAATCGAGCGTCTCGAAGTTCTCAAGGGGCCGACCGCCATGTTGGGGGGCGTGGCGTTGCATGGAAGCCTCGGCGGGGCGATCAACATCGTGCCGAAGCGAGCCGGAGATGCGCCGCTAACTATCCTCACCGGGACCTATGACAGCGACAGCCTGTTCGGCGGGCATGTGGATATCGGCCGGAGGTTCGGGCCGGGCGGCGCGTTCGGGGTGCGGGTCAACGGCGTCTACCGCGACGGCGCGAATGCGATCGACCGGCAGTCTCTGGAACTCGGCTTCGGCGCCCTGTCGCTCGACTATCGGAGTGAAAGCTTTCGGGTCTATGTCGACGCCGGCATTCACCGTCGAAACCGCACGGCGCCCCAGCAACAGATCTCGTTCAGGCCTGGGTTCGAGGTTCCAGATGCACCCGAGGCGGGTTCCAATTTCCAGCAATCCTGGGCCAGGCTGAACACCGACGATGAGTACGGCATGGTTCGGGTCGAATATGATCCCGCGCCCAACTGGACGCTGTTCGGGGCGGTCGGTCACAAGAACACCGATATCTACTCTCTCGTGGCTTATGCGACGATGATCAACGGACGTGGCGATATTCAACAGACCTTCGGTTATGCGCCGCGGTGGCAACATACGACCACCGGCGAACTGGGCGTGCGAGGCGATTTCACGACGGGCGCGTTCGATCACTCCGTCTCGGTCGTCGGATCGGCGCTGCAGCAGGATTTCGGAGCGTACAACTCGAATGTCGCCGGCGGAATCACCAACATCTATCGCCCGGCCCTGACGCCCCTTCCTGCAGCAGTGGATACGCAGGGAGCCGTGCTCAAGACGTCGAGCAACATCCGTCTCAGCGTATCGGCGTCGGACATCGTCTCCTTGTTCGGCGGTGGGCTGCAGCTGCTGGGCGGATTGCGTCTCCAGCAGATTAAGGTGCCGAGCTTCGACCGATCGGGAACGGAAACATCGCGGTACGCCAAAACGGTGCTCACGCCATCTGCGGGCGTGATCGTCAAGCCCCGGCGGAACTGGTCGATCTACGCCAACTATATCGAGGGGCTGACGCAGCCGTTCCCGCCGGCTAACGCGCTCAATTCGGCGGACACGTTCGCACCGTTGCGCACACGCCAAAAGGAGATCGGGACCAAGGTCGATCTCGGCCGCATCCAGCTCGGCGCGGCACTGTTCGACATCAACCAGCCAAAGGGCGTGCTGGACCCGACCACCAGGCTGTTCAGTCTAGACGGCGAGCAGCGCGTGCGGGGTCTCGACCTCAATTTCGCCGGCGAGGCGCGGCCGGGACTTCGCTTGCTCGGCGGCCTCACCCTTCTCGACAGCGAGCAGACGCGGAACGCCGGTGGCCTGAACGAGGGCAACGAAGCGTTCGGCGTTGCCAACGTACAGGTGAATCTGGGCGGCGAATGGGACGTGGGCTTTGTCCGCGGCCTTACCCTGACCGGCCTCGTCCTGCACACGGGCCGGCAGTTCGTCGATGTCGCGAACACGCAGCGGCTGCCCGCCTGGACCCGGGTTGATGTGGGAGCTCGATATTCCAGACCGAGTGGCGAAAGCATCATAACGGTGCGCCTCGGCTTCGAGAACGTATTTGATGAGGCTTATTGGTCGTCGGCTGCACGCGACGTGACGCTCGGCGGTCCTCGCACCGTCAAGCTGTCCGTTTCGATGTCGCTGTGAAGCATTCACCGACGCCGGGCCTCGAACGATCGCCATGGTCCCCGCCGGTGGATTACCTCGGCCTTGTAAAGG
>CAXSHP010000120.1:3612-8341 GCA_964236935.1 uncultured Sphingomonadaceae bacterium | reverse complement strand
GCCCGGACGGAAGATCTTGGATCGCTTGCTGCGGCGCGCCATATGACCCGGCGAGGACGCTTCCGCCGCGGCGCGGGGCAGCGCGGTCGACGGAGGCGTGGTGCGATGGCTCATTATGCGGCCGCCCGTTCGAGGTGCGCAGTTTCGGTTGATTGCACGATTCCGCCCTGGCTGGTTCCATGCCGTAGCGGCTTGGCTAGCCGATCAGGGAACATCTGCACAGCGGGCGCGTGAAGAAATTTGCGCCTTCGGCCGGAAGCAGACCCGGGACGAACCGATTCGCGCATGGAACCGACCCGCCGCGCAAACGCTAAGGATCGAAATCCGCTGGAGGAAATGATGGCCGACAATGCGCTCGGAATGCTGATCGGTGCTGCGATCGATCGCCGGGACGGCGATTCCGGCATCAAGGGCGCGATCGTCGGTTCGCTGGTACAGAGCACCGTCCGGGTGGCGACCCCGTTGGTGGTGACGTTCGCCATCGGCTGGACCGTGCAATATCTCGCGCGGCGCGCGGTGCATGCGGTCACCGGCCGGTCGGTCGAGACCCACCCTTCCCCGGCGGCCTAGCGCTCAGGCGGCTCTGGCCACTTCGTTCGCCGACAAGCCCGCGCCGTCGTTGAACCGGCGTCGATAGACCTTCGGGCTGACCCCGACGATCTGCTGGAAGCGCGTGCGGAAGGTGACGGGCGCCTCGAACCCGCTGGCCGCCGCCACCGCATCGATCGAGTGGTTGCTCGTCTCCAGCAGCTCCTGCGCCCGCCTCACCCGGGCGGCCAGCAACCATTGCAGCGGAGTCGTCCCGGTCTGCTCGCGGAAGCGCCGGGAGAAGGTCCGTGCGCTCATGTTCGCTCGCGCAGCGAGCATCTCGACGCCGAGCGGCTTGCCCAGATGCGCCAGCATCCAATCGAGCAGCGGGGCGAGATTGTCCGTCGCGCGCGGCAACTCGTGACGGATGAACTGGGATTGTCCGCCGTCGCGGTGCAACGGCGCGACCGCGAGCCGCGCGGCGTGCGCGGCGATCGCCTGGCCGTGATCGCGGCGCACGAGATGGAGACACATGTCCATGCCGGCCAGCGCGCCGGCCGAAGTGATGATCCGTCCCTCGTCGACGAACAGGACCTGCGGATCGAGCGTGACCTTGGGAAAGCGGCGCGCGAAATCCGCCGCGCCCATCCAATGCGTGGTCACGCGATGGCCGTCGAGCAGCCCGGTCTCGGCCAGCACGAACGCGCCGGTGCAGATCGAGGCGAGGCGCGCGCCGTTTGCCCAGGCCGCGCGGATCGCGTCGAGCACCGGCGCCGCCACCGGCCGACCGGGATCGTCCAGGCCGGGAATGACGACCGTGTCCGCCAGCGCGATCCGCTCGAGCCCATGGCGGACGTCGATGGCGAAGGCCGGCGTGCGCACCCGCGCCGTCTCGCCGCAGACGCGCACCCGATAGCCCGCTTCTCCCCCGGCGAGCCGGACTCGCCCGAATGCCTCGCACGCTATGCCGAGATCGAACGGTATCACGCCGTCCAGCGCGAGAATGGCGACATCGTGCACGATCGGTTCCGATCATCGAAGCAGCATCCGCCAGCCGGCGGCGACTTCTCCCTAGCAGCGCGCCGCTTTGGCAGCAATCGAGCAGCATTTGGCGTTTCTGCCACTCACCACGGCAGGACGAACCGACGTAGGCCTCGCCCCGCAAGGCGGAGACTGTCCTATGAAAGACCAGACTTCTTCATCGAGCAGCAAGCCGCTGATCGTCGGCATGCTGCTCTATCCCGGCTTCACGCTGCTCGATCTCGCCGGCCCGCAATCCGCGCTCGGCCTGCACGGGCAAACGCTATTGCTGTGGAAGACGCTCGATCCGGTCGCGACCGACGCGGGCATATCGCTCAATCCGACCACCACCTTCGCCGATTGCCCGCCCGATCTCGATGTCTTGTTCGTCCCCGGCGGGTTCGGCACCAACGCAGCGATGAAGGACAGCAAGATCGTCGACTTCCTCGCCCGCGTCGGCCCTGCCGCGCGCTATGTCACCTCGGTCTGCTCGGGCTCGCTGCTGCTCGGCATGGCCGGGCTGCTCGACGGCTACCGCGCCGCGACCCACTGGGCCTGCTACGACGCGCTGGACGCGGTGGGCGCCACGGCCACGCATGAGCGCGTCGTCGCCGACCGCAACCGTTTTACCGGCGGCGGGGTGACCTCGGGCATCGACTTCGGCCTGACGCTGCTGGCCGAATTGCGCGGCGAACAGGTCGCCAAGGTCACCCAGCTCGCGATGGAATATGATCCCAAGCCGCCGTTCGACGCGGGGTCTCCCGACGCGGCCGGCCCCGAGCTGACCGCCATCGCGCTCGCCATGATGGGGGATATGAACGCCGAATCGGTCGAGATCGCGCGCGGCCGGCGGCGCGCGCCGGTGGCGGCGTGACCGCCGCGGACGGAGCTGCGCGGCACATCGAGCGGACGCAGCTGCGCCGGCTCGAGATCGCCTCGTTCGCCGAGGCGACGACGCTGCTGCTGCTGGTCGGCGTCGCGGTGCCGCTCAAGCATCTCGCCGGCTATGCCAACGCCGTTCACGTCATGGGTCCGATCCACGGGCTGGTCTTCCTCACCTATATCTGGCTGGCGGTGCAGACGGTCGCGGGCGGCGGCTGGAACGGAGGCGAGACGACGCGATTGTTCGTCGGCGCGCTCGTGCCGTTCGGCGGCTTCGTCAACCTGCCGCTGCTGGCGCGCAAGGCGGCGGCGCTGCGGTGAGTCTCGCCGAGGCCTATCCGTGGCTCAAGGCGCTCCACGTCGCCGCCGCGCTGGCGTTCGTCGGCGGAGTGCTGGCGGTGTCGCTATTCCTCGCCGCCGTGCCCGCAGGGGAGGCGGCCGTCGCGCCGATCGCGCGCGGCGTGCGGCGCTGGGATCAGGCCGTCACGACTCCCGCGATGCTGCTGGTCTGGGCGCTCGGGCTGACGCTGGCGATGACCGGCGGCTGGTTCGCCGACGGTTGGCTCCAGGCCAAGCTCGTCGTCGTGGTGATCCTGTCCGGCCTTCACGGGATCCAGTCGGGGCGCTTGCGTCGGCTGGCGGGGGGCGATCCGGTCCGATCCCTGCGCACCGCGCCGCTCGTGATCGGCTGCGCCGTCGTCATCGCTTTGCTCGCAGTCGCGAAGCCGTTCTGAACGATCGCCGTCAGACCGCGGCGAAATCGAGCCCGATGTCCGCCGCCGGGGCCGACTGGGTCAGTCGCCCGACCGAAATATAGGTCACGCCCGTTTCCGCGATCGCGCGGATCGTGTCGAGCCGCACCCCGCCGGACGCCTCGGTCGGCACGCGCCCACCGACCAGGGTGACCGCCCCGCGCAGCGTCGCCGCATTCATATTGTCGAGCAGCAGATGCGTCGCGCCGGCGGCGAGCGCGGGCTCGATCTGGTCGATCCGGTCGACCTCGACGATGATCCGCGCGATCCCCGCCGCCGCCGCGCGCCGCACCGCCTCGCCGATCCCGCCGGCGACCGCGACATGATTGTCCTTGATCATGGCCGCGTCCCACAAGCCCATGCGATGATTGGTCGCGCCGCCCATCCGCGTCGCATATTTCTCGAGCAGGCGCAGGCCGGGAATCGTCTTGCGGGTGTCGAGCAGCACCGCCTTGGTCCCCGCGATCGCGTCGACATAGGATCGCGTCAGCGTGGCGATGCCCGACAGATGCTGGACGGTGTTGAGCGCCGAGCGCTCGGCGGTGAGCAGCGCCCGCGCCTTGCCGTGAACCCGCAGCAGGTCAGCTCCGCGCGACACCTTCGCCCCATCCTCGACCAGCCGCTCGATCGTCGCCGCGGGATCGAGCGCATGGAAGAACGCCTCGGCCAGCGGCAACCCCGCGACGGTGATCGCATCGCGGCTGTCCATCACCCCGGCGAACCGCGCATCGGCCGGAATCACCGCCGCGGAGGTGATATCGCCGTCCGGACCGAGGTCCTCGGCGAGCGTGGCGGCGACGAAGGCGGCGACGTCGAAGCCGGCGAGCTCAGTCACCCGTCACCTTGGCCCTGCCCAGATCGCCCCTGCCGACCGTTCCGCCCGCCATCTCGAGCATCCGGTCGAGCGGTTGCTTCGCGCGCAGCCGCAGCGCTTCGTCGAGCTCGATTCGTGGCTCGAGGTCGCGAAGAGCAATATACAGCTTTTCCAGCGTGTTCATCGCCATGTAGGGGCACATGTTGCAGTTGCAGTTCCCGTCCGCGCCCGGCGCGCCGATGAAGGTCTTGTGCGGCGCCGCCTTCTCCATCTGGTGGATGATGTGCCGCTCGGTTGCGACGATGATCGTCCGGGCCGGGCTCGCCAATGCGAATTCGAGGATCGCGCGGGTCGAGCCGATCTGGTCGGCGTGATCGAGGATGTACGCCGGGCACTCGGGATGCGCCGTCACCGGCGCCTCGGGATGCAACGCCTTCAATTTGAGCAGTTCGGTCTCCGAGAACGCCTCGTGGACGATGCACGCGCCCGGCCACAGCAGCATGTCGCGTCCGGTCTTGCGGTTGAAATAGGCGCCGAGGTTCTTGTCGGGCGCAAAGATGATCTTCTGGTCCATCGGCAGCTGGCTGAGGATCTTCTCCGCCGACGACGAGGTGACGATGATGTCGCTGTGCGCTTTCACCGCCGCCGAGCAATTGATGTAGGTCAGCGCGATATGATCGGGATGCGCGGCGCGGAATGCGGCGAACTGTTCGGGCGGGCACGAATCCTCGAG
>CAXSHP010000120.1:0-3602 GCA_964236935.1 uncultured Sphingomonadaceae bacterium | reverse complement strand
GGCCATGAAGCGCACCCCGCAGAAGGCGATCACCTCGGCGTCGGTATCGGCCGCCTTGCGGCTGAGATCGAGGCTGTCGCCGACGAAATCGGCGAGGTCCTGGATCTCGGGCACCTGATAATAATGCGCGAGGATCACGGCGTTGCGTTCCTGGCGCAGCCGATCGATCTCGGCGCGCAGGTCGAGCCCGGCGAGGCTTCCGGTGGGCACGTTCATTCCTGTCCCGACCTTTCCGTTCGTGTCGAGCGGTTCATATAGCGATCATGCCGCCAGCCGCCACGTTTCCGCGTCGCGCGCGACGATCCCGCGCGTTTCCAGATCGATCAGATGCGCGAGCACCGAGCGGCCCGCCGCGCCCCGGAGCCGTTCGTCGATCCCGGCATACATCCGCGCGACCATCTCCGGGATCGGCCGCGCGGCCTCGCCCAGCAGCCGCACGATCTGCCCTTCGCGCTGACGGCGGTGGCCGATCATGCCGCGCACGAGCCGCCGCGGCTGCTCGACCGGCGCGCCGTGCGCCGGATAATAGATCTGGTCGTCGCGCGCCATCAGCCGCTCGAGGCTCGCCATATAGGCCGCCATGTCGCCGTCGGGCGGCGAGACCACGCTGGTCGACCAGCCCATCACATGATCGCCGGTGAACAAGGCGCCGCTCTCCGCCAGCGCGTAGCACAGATGGTTCGAGGTATGCCCCGGCGTCGCTACCGCCTCGATCGTCCAGCCCTCGCCGGAGATCCGCCCGCCGTCGCCGAGCACGCGGTCCGGCGCATAACCCGTATCGAACGCCGCATCGGCACGCGGCCCGTCGTCGTCGAGCGCCAGCGGCGCGCAGCCGACGATCTCGGCCCCGCTCGCCGCCTTGAGCAATGCCGCGGCCGGGCTGTGATCCCGGTGGGTGTGGGTGCAGACGATCGCGGCGATGCGCTCGCCGGCGGTCGCCGCCAGGATCGCTTCGACATGCTCGGGCAGATCGGGGCCGGGATCGATCACCGCGACCGCGCCGCGGCCGACGACATAGGTCTGCGTGCCGGTGTAGGTGAACGCCGACGGATTGGGCGCGAGGATACGCCGTACCAGCGGCTCGATCGTCTCGGCGGTGTCGGGGCGCTGCGCGGTCATCGACTATCCTGTGGGCGGCTGACAATCGAAGCCGTGTCGGGTTATTTGACAATCGGCGGCGACGGTAAGGATTTGTTCACCAGCAAAGCGTACGGATTTCCGTGGGATCGATCAGTTGGCACGCCCGCTGCACTGATTGTCGCACTACCCTTGGTTCCGCATCAGGCGGGCCGGTTTCCCGGGAAGGGGGCCGGCCCGCCGCCCGGGCCCTCCCCGACCATCGACAGATCAGGCGCGGCGCGGAATTCCCGTATCCTCGAGCAGCTGCGTCAGCTCGCCCGCCTCGTACATTTCCATCATGATGTCCGAACCGCCGACGAACTCGCCCTTGACGTAGAGCTGCGGCACGGTCGGCCAGTCCGAATATTGCTTGATCCCCTGGCGCACGCCCTGGTCCTGGAGCACGTCGACGCTGGCATATTCGACCCCGAGATGATCGAGGATCGCCACCGCGCGGCTCGAAAAACCGCACTGGGGAAACAAGGGCGTGCCCTTCATGAACAGCACGATATCGTTGGCTTTCACCGTCTCGGCGATCCGGCCTTGCGCGTCGTCGCTCATCTCATTCTCCTCCGGCAGGAAGTGCGGTGGTCAATTGCAGCGCATGGAGCACGCCGCCCATCCGTCCGCCCAGCGCGGCATAGACCCGCTGATGCTGGCGGACGCGCGGTTCGCCGCGAAAGCTCTCGCTGACCACGCGCGCGGCATAATGATCGCCGTCGCCGGCGAGATCGGTGATCTCGACCTTGGCGTCGGGGATCGCGCCGCGGATCATTGCCTCGATATCTTCCGCCGCCATCGCCATCATCTGCTCTCGAGCAATTGACGGCGCGCGTCGATCGTCTTGGCCTCGAGCGCGGCGCGGATGCTGCCCTCGTCGATGTCGACGTCGGCGCCGGTCAGGTCGCCGAGCAGCTTGCGGATAACGTCTTCGTCGCCGGCTTCCTCGAAATCGGCCTGGATCACCGACGTGGCATAGGAAGCGGTCTCCTCCGCGGTCAGCCCCATCAGCGCGGCCGCCCACTGCCCGAGCAGCCGGTTGCGCCGCGCGGTAACGCGGAACGCCATCTCCTCGTCGTGCGCGAACTTGTTCTCGAACGCCTGCTCGCGATTGTCGAAGGTGGTCATGGGCGCCCTAGCTGCTGCGGTTCCACGAATGAGATAGGTGCAGCCGGCGCGCGACGCAACATGCCCGCAGCTCCGCTAAAGCCACGGTCGCTCGCCCGCCGCCATTGCCTCGTACGCGCCGATCGCCGCGTCGCGCGCCAGCGTCATGCCGATCTCGTCGGTGCCGTCGATCAGGCACTGGCGGCGGAACGGATCGATCTCGAACTCGAACCGGTCCTGATAGGGCGTGGTCACCGTCTGCGTCTCGAGGTCGACGGTGATCGGCTGGTCCCGCGCGACCTCGAGCAACCGATCGACCGCTTCCTGCGGCAACACGACCGTGACGATCCCGTTCTTGAACGCATTGCCCGAGAAGATGTCGGAGAAGCTCGGGGCGATCACCGCGGCGACACCCATGTCATTGAGCGCCCAGGCGGCATGCTCGCGGCTCGATCCGCAGCCGAAATTGTCGCCGGCGATGATGATCGACGCGCCGGCATAAGCGGGATCGTCGAACACATTGCCGGGCTCGCCCCGGATCGTCTCGAACGCGCCCTGCCCCAGGCCGGCGCGCGTGATCGTCTTGAGATAATGCGCCGGAATGATCACGTCGGTGTCGACGTTCTTGAGCCCGAGCGGATACGCCCGGCCCGCGACGGTGGTGACGGGGGTCATCAAACGCTCCTGAAATGGTCGGCTTTGGCACTGAGCTGCATGCCCGTCGCCAGCAACACTTCGTCATCCCGGCGAAAGTCGGGATCCACGGATACGGCACAGCTGAAACGGAGAGCGGAAGCCGTCCATGAATTCCGGCTTCCGCCGGAATGACGGTAAGGGGTTTTGCCCTCACTGGAAACGAGTTCAGCGAGCGTCATCCATCAATTCCCGCACGTCGGTCAGCCGCCCGGTCACCGCCGCCGCGGCCGCCATTGCCGGGGACAGCAGATGCGTCCGCGCGCCCGGGCCCTGCCGGCCGACGAAATTGCGATTGCTGGTCGAGGCGCAGCGTTCGCCCGCCGGCACCTTGTCGGGATTCATCGCCAGGCACATCGAGCAGCCCGCCTCGCGCCATTCGAACCCGGCGTCGAGGAAGATCCGGTCGAGCCCCTCGCGCTCGGCCTGGAGCTTGACCAGGCCCGATCCCGGCACGACCAGCGCCTGCCGGACGTTGCCGGCGACATGGCGCCCCCGGGCGACCGCGGCGGCGGCGCGCAGATCCTCGATCCGGCTGTTGGTACAGCTGCCGATGAAGATGTTCTCGACCGCGACGTCCTGCATCCGCGTGCCTGGCGCGAGCCCCATGTAATCGAGCGACTTCCTCGCCGCCTCCTGCTTGGCGGGATCGGCGAAGCTCATCGGATCGGGCACGCTGCCGG
>CAXSHP010000119.1:0-8363 GCA_964236935.1 uncultured Sphingomonadaceae bacterium | reverse complement strand
ACGAGCGCGATTTCGGGGTCGCCGCGCGGATGCTGGTGCTGCTCGGCCAGGATCGGGTGCGGCTGCTGACCAACAATCCGGCCAAGGTCGCGGGCCTCGAAGCGGCGGGCGTACAGGTGATCGAACGGATCGCGCATGCCATCGCCGCCAATCCCCACAACCACGATTATCTCGCGACCAAGCGCGATCGGACCGGGCACCAGCTGTGAGCGTGCTGCGGGTCGACGCGGCGGCGCGGACGCTGAGCGCGTTCGGACGGCTATTGCCGTGCGCGATCGGGCGCGGCGGGGCGTGCGCGATCGAGGACAAGCGCGAGGGCGATGGCATGACCCCGTTGGGATACTGGCCGATCCGCGCAGTGCTGCTGCGCGCCGACCGCGTGGCGATCCCGCCCCTGCGCGTGCCGTGGCGGCGGTTGCGTCCGGCCGACGGCTGGTCCGACGATCCGGCCGATCCGGCCTACAACCGGCCGGTAGTCCACCCGCACCGCTTCTCGGCCGAGCAGCTGTGGCGTGGCGACGGGCTTTATGACGCCGTCGTCGCGCTCGGCCACAACGACGCCCCGCCCGTGCGCGGACGGGGCAGCGCGATCTTCCTGCATTGCTGGAACGGCGGCGCGCCGACCGCGGGGTGCATCGCGATCGCGCGCGATCGTCTGCTCGAGCTGCTGCCGCTGATCGCGCCGGCCGATGCGCTGGTTATCGGCTGATCAGGCGGGCGATATCGTCGAAGCTTGCGGCGACGTGGTGAGCGCCGAGCGCGCGCAACCGATCATCGTGGCCGAGCGCGCAATGGCGGCCGGCGCACAGCCCGACGACCGTCGCGCCAGACGCGACCGCGCCGGTGACGCCGATCGGTGAATCCTCGATCACCAGCACCCGCTCGATCGCCACGCCGAGCGCGCGCGCCGCGAACAGATAGAGATCCGGCGCCGGCTTCCCGCGCGCGACATGCTCGCGGCCGCTGAAGATCCTGCCGGCAAAATATCGGGCAAGGCCGATATGGGCGAGATGCGTCTCGATCCAGCGGGTCGTGCTCGACGATGCCACGGCGCGGGGCAGCATCGGCGGCAGCGCCTCGACGAAGGCGATCGCGCCCGCCACCGCGGGCACCCCCGCGGCGAGCACGCGCGCATTCTCCGCCTCGCGCAGCGCGTGGAACGCGGGGGGGATCGGCCGTCCGATCCAGCGCTCGATCGCGGCGTGGAAATCATCGCCGCTGAGGCCCATGAAATGCGCGATTACCGCGTCGACGTCGGTCGGATGGCCCAGTTCGGTAAGCGCTTCGGCGAGGTGGCGATTGCCGTAATATTCGCTTTCGATCAGCACGCCGTCGAAATCGAAGATGATCGCGTCGAAGCTCATTCGCGTGCACCGAACAACGCGGTGCCGACACGCACCTCGGTCGCGCCGAGCATCACGGCGGTTTCGTAATCGCCCGACATGCCCATGCTGAGACGCGTAAGGCCGTGGTCGCGAGCCAGCTTGGCGAGCAGCGCGAAATAAGGCGCGGCCTCGACGCCGGCGGGGGGGACGCACATCAGCCCGACCAGCGGCAGCGCGGCGGCGCGCGCCTCGGCCAGCAGGCCGGGCAGTGCGGGGATCGCGCAGCCGCCCTTCTGCGGCTCCTCGCCGATATCGACCTGGACGAACAGATCGGGCCGGCGGCCGGTCTTGTCGATCGCGCGGGCGAGCGCGGCGACGAGCGAGGGGCGGTCGAGCGAATGGATCGTATCGAACAGCGCCACCGCCGCCTCGGCCTTGTTCGATTGGAGCCGGCCGACCAGATCGAGCCGCAAGTCGGGCTGCGCCTCGCGCAGCGCCGGCCATTTCGCCTCGGCCTCCTGCACCCGATTCTCGCCGAACGCGCGCTGGCCCGCGGCGATCAGCGGCGCGATCTCCGCGACGGGATGCGTTTTCGACACCGCGACGAGGGTGAGGCCGGCGGGATCACGTCTTGCCAGGCCGGCGGCGTGCGCGATGCGCGCGCGGACAAGGCGGAGCCGTTCGGCGGCAGCGGTCTCGGTCGGGAGCATCGCGTGCTATAGGCAGAGGCGTGACCGCGCGCCAAGCCATCCCCCGCCTGTGGCTGCTGACCGACGAGCGGCAAGGCGAGGCGCTGTGGCCGTCGCTGGCACGGCTGCCGAGCGGCTCGGGCGTGATCTTTCGCCATCATGCGCTCGAACCGGCCGAGCGCCGGGCGTTGTACGAGCGGGTGCGGGGGATCGCGCGGCGGCGGCGGCTGGTGCTCGTGCTCGCCGGGCCGCCGCGGCTGGCGATCGCGTGGAAGGCGCACGGCGCGCACGGCCGCTCGCCGCATCGCATCGTCGCGCGCGGGCTGCTGCGCACCACGCCGGCGCACGATCGGCGCGAACTGACAGCGGCGCAGCGTGCCGCCGCCGCCGTGCTGGTCTCGCCATTGTTCGCGACGCGGACGCATCCCGGCGGACGGGCGCTGGGGCGGGTGCGCTTCGGGCTGATCGTACGCGCCGCGCGCACGCCGGTGATCGCGCTCGGCGGGATGACCGCGACGCGCTGGCGAGGATTACGCGGACTGAACTGCCACGGCTGGGCGGCGATCGACGCGCTGACCGTCAGAACTTGAAGGCGGTGCCGATATAGACCGCCTGCGAGTCGCGACGCTCGTCGGCGAGGCGCTCGAGCTGGTCATGCTGCATCCGGTAGCGCAGCCCGCCGGTGACATCGAGGTTGCGGGTCAGCGAATAAGAGCCGCCGAAATCGAGCGAATAGCTGCGATCGGTGCCGACCAGGCGCAACGCCTCGCCGATGCTGCGATCGGCGCCGAGCTGAAGCCGCGTGCTCCACCGGCGACCGGCGTAGCTGACGGCGACATCGGCCGCCTCGCGCCCGCCGGGCATCACCCCGGTATCGACATGGGCAATGTCACCCGACAGCGCGAAATGCTTCCAGCCGACCGCGACGCCGAGATTGTAGGCGGACGGCATGAACCCGGTGCCCGCCGCCGATGCGAGCCGTTCGGTGGCGCCATGCGCGGTGCGCGCGCGGACCGCGACCGTCACCGCACGACGCGCGCCGAGGCTGACCGACGGCGTGAAGCGGAAGCCGCTCTGATCAAGCCCGGCGCGGGCGAACGACGCCGCCGCGCGCGGATCGGCCGCCGCAGGGGTGAACGACCCGATACTGCCGCTGATGTTGGACGAGCTGGCGAAGCCCGCGCGCTTCTTTTGAAGCTGCGCGGCGCCGGCGAGCGAGGAAAAAACGGCGCACAGAACGAGCGCCATGCCGACGCCCCCTGTCACCCGATATCCCCGACTCGCGCTCATGTCGTGCATTCTCTCCCAGAACCCCAGCGCCTAACATGCGAATCCGGCTTTCGCTACCAAGCGTGCGCGGATTCCGTCGGGCTGTTGCAGCTTGTCCACAGACTCCGTCAGAGCACGCTCCGTCGTCATTGCCTTGCGGGCCGGCGGCGAGCGGCTATAACCGCCCCCGTACCCGTCAGTTCAAGGCTATTCCATGGATCGCATCGCCGCCGCCCGCCCCCTTCGCTTCGCGCCTGCCGCAGCAGCGGCGCTGGCGCTCGTCGCCGCGCTCGGCGGCTGCGCGTCGAAGAAGGAGCGGCCCAAGGCCGACCTCGCCGCCTCGCGGACGACCACGATCGGCGTCAACGCTTTTCTGTGGCGCGCGGCGCTCGACACGGTGTCGTTCATGCCGCTCGCCCAGGTCGATTCGAACGGCGGGGTGATCGTCACCGACTGGTATGCCAATCCCAGCCAGCCGGGCGAGCGGATGAAGCTGACGGTGTCGATCCTCGATCAGGATCTGCGCGCCGACGCGGTCAAGGTCGCGGCGTCGCGCCAGATCAGCCAAAGCGGGCAGTGGATCGACACGCCGGTGCAGGCGGCGACGGTGCAGAAGCTCGAGGAGATCATCCTCGGCAAGGCCCGCGACCTGCGCCGCACCGCCGTTTCCGGCTGAGCGAAGCGCCGGGGGGCGGAGCGATGCGCCCGCGTTTCGATCCGCGCGCGGCCGATCCGCGGTGGCAGGCGGCGTGGGACGCGGCCGGCAGCTTCCGCGCGAACGACGCCAGCCCCAAGCCCAAGAGCTATGTGCTCGAGATGTTTCCCTATCCCTCGGGGCGCATCCACATGGGGCATGTGCGCAATTACACGATGGGCGACGTGCTCGCGCGCTACCGGAGGATGAAGGGCTTCGAGGTGCTCCACCCGATGGGGTGGGACGCGTTCGGCATGCCGGCCGAGAATGCGGCGATGGAGCAGGGCGTCCACCCGGGGACGTGGACGCGATCGAACATCGCGGCGATGCGCGCACAGCTCAAGCGGATCGGCTTTGCGCTCGACTGGAACCGCGAGCTCGCGACCTGCGAGCCCGGATATTACGGGCACGAGCAGGCCTTGTTCCTCGATCTGCTCGCCGCCGGGCTGGTCTATCGCAAGGAAAGCTCGGTCAATTGGGATCCGGTCGACCTGACCGTGCTCGCCAACGAGCAGGTGATCGACGGCAAGGGCTGGCGCTCGGGCGCGCCGATCGAGCGGCGCAAGTTGAGCCAGTGGTTCCTGCGCATCACCGATTTCGCCGAGGAACTGCTCGACGGGCTCGACGGGCTGGAAGACTGGCCCGACAAGGTCCGCCTGATGCAGGCCAACTGGATCGGGAAAAGTCAGGGGTTGCGGTTCACGTTCGCGGTGGAACGTCCCTCGACTTCGCTCGGGACAGCGGGTGAGGTAAATACAATTGCTTCCGCTGTGTCGAGCCCCTCGACGCCGCCTGCGGCGTCGCTCGGGACAGGCTATGTCGAGTCACGTTCCATCCTCTCGTCGCTCGACGTCTTCACCACCCGGCCCGACACCTTGTTCGGCGCGTCGTTCGCGGCGATCGCGCCCGATCATCCGCTCGCAGCGGCGCTGGCCAAGGACGATCCCGCGCTCGCCGCGTTCATCGAGGAATGCCGCGCGACCGGCACCGCCGCGGCCGAGATCGAGACCGCCGAGAAGCAGGGCTATGACACCGGGCTGAGCGTGATCCATCCGCTCGATCCGGAGTGGCAGCTGCCGGTGTTCGTCGCCAATTTCGTGCTGATGGAATATGGCACCGGCGCGGTGTTCGGCGTCCCCGCGCACGACCAGCGCGATCTCGATTTCGCGCGCAAATACGCGTTGCCAGTGACGCGCGTGGTCGCGCCCTCGCCCGAAGACGCCGACGCGCCGGTCGGCGACGAAGCTTATGGCGGGCCGGGCCGGCTGGTCCACTCGCGCTTCCTCGACGGGTTGGACATCGACGAGGCCAAGCGCGTGGTGATCGCGCGCGCCGAGGCCGAGGGCTGGGGCACCGGCACGACGGTGTGGCGGCTGCGCGACTGGGGCGTGTCGCGCCAGCGCTACTGGGGCACGCCGATCCCGATCGTCCATTGCGGGAGCTGCGGCGTGGTGCCGCTGCCCAAGGACCAGCTGCCGCTGGTGCTGCCCGAGGACGTCAGCTTCGACCTGCCCGGCAACCCGCTCGATCGCCATCCGACCTGGCAGCACGTCCCCTGCCCGGCGTGCGGAAAGCCCGCGCGCCGCGAGACCGACACGCTCGACACGTTCGTCGATTCGTCCTGGTATTTCATCCGCTTCGCCAGCCAGCCGAACGATCGCCCGTTCGACCGCGCGGTCGCCGAGCAATGGCTTCCGGTCGGGCAGTATATCGGCGGGGTCGAGCATGCGATCCTGCATCTGCTCTATGCGCGCTTCTGGACGCGCGCGCTCGCGCGGATCGGGCAATTGGGCATGATCGAGCCGTTCGCCGGGCTGTTCACCCAGGGGATGGTGACGCACGAGACCTATCAGGCGCCCAATGGCACATGGCTCGCGCCCGAGGAGATCGCCGACGGCAGGATCATCGCCACCGGGCAGCCGGTGATCGTCGGCCGCGTCGAGAAGATGTCGAAATCGAAGAAGAACACCGTCGATCCCGGCCCGATCGTCGACCGCTACGGCGCGGACGCGGTGCGCTGGTTCATGCTCTCCGACAGCCCGCCCGAGCGCGACCTGCCGTGGAGCGAGGCAGGGATCGAGGGCGCGTGGCGCTTCGTCCAGCGGCTGTGGCGGCTCGCTGAAGTCCTCCCCGGGACGGGGAGGGGGACCGCCGGCACGGCGGTGGAGGGGGACCTCGACGAACGCGGCGCTGGTGGAGAGCCCCCTCCACCATCCTGCGGATGGTCCCCCTCCCCGTCCCGGGGAGGAGCCGACCCCGCGCTCGATCGCAGGCTGCACAAGACCATCGCCGGCGTCGCCGCCGACATCGAGGCGCTCGCGTTCAACAAGGCGGTCGCCAAGACCTACGAGCTCGCCAGCGCGATCGAGAAAGCCGCGCCGTCCGCCTCGCGCGACGCGGCGGTGCGCGGGATCGTGCTGCTGACCGCGCCGATGGTGCCGCATCTCGCCGAGGAGGCCTGGGCCGCGCTCGGCGAGGACGGGCTGATCGCCGATGCCGCCTGGCCCACGGTCGATCCGGCCCTGCTGGTCGACGATACGGTGACGATCGCGCTCCAGGTCAACGGCAAGCTGCGCGATACCTTGTCCGCGGCGAAGGGCGCGCCGCGCGAGACGCTCGAAGCGCTGGCGTTGGCGAGCGCGAAGGTGCAGGCCAGCCTCGCCGGTTCGATTCCGCGAAAGGTGATCGTCGTGCCCGATCGACTCGTCAATATCGTCGCATGAGACGCGCGGTGTTCCTCCTCGCGCTGGTGCTCGCGCTGCCCGGTTGCGGGCTCCGTCCGCTCTATGCGGGCGGCGGCAAGGGCGCGGTGGTGCGCACGCTGGGGCAGGTCGAGATCGGCCCGATCGGCGGCAAGGCCGGCTGGCTGGTGCGCAATGCGCTCAACGACCGGCTCGACGTCGGCCAGGCCAAGGCGCCGCTCTATCGGCTCGAGGTCGAGCTCGACGACCAGATCGGCAGCTATGGCGTGCGCTCGGACAATGCCGTGACGCGCGAGCAGCGCACCTTGCGCGCACGCTACCGCCTGCTCGACGCGGGCAAGGGCACCGTGCTGCTCGACGCGACCGCCGGCGCGGACGCGGGGATCGACGTGGTCAGCTCCGAATATGCCACCGTCGCCGCCGAACAGACCGCGCTCGAGCGGCTGTCGGACGATCTCGCGGACCAGATCGTCGCGCGCCTCGCGCTTTATGCGGCGCGCACCCATGCGGGCGGCTGAGGCGCGGCGATGAAGGCCGCCAATCGCGCCCAGATCGAGCGCGCGTTGGACCGGCCCGACGAGACAATTCGCCTGATCCTGCTCCACGGCCCCGACGACGCCGGATCGCGCGCGCTCGCGGCGCGGGTCGGCGCTGCGCTCGGTGTCGACGCCGAGGCGATCGATCTCGCCCCCGCCGCGCTCAAGACCGATCCCGCTTTGCTTGCGGACGAAGCGGCGTCGCGTTCGCTGTTCGGCGGCGCGCGCCACATCCGCATCGTCGGCGCAGGGGACGAGATCGTCGACGCGGTCACCGCGCTGCTCGAAGCGCCCGCGGCGGGCAATCCGGTGGTGGCGATCGCCGGCGCGCTCCGCCGCGAGTCCAAGCTGCTCAAGCTCGCGACCGCTTCGCCGGCGATCCTTGCTTTCGCGTCCTATCTGCCCGAGGGGGCGGAGGCGGATCGGCTGGCCGCCGCGATGGCCCGCGATGGAGGACTGCGGATCGGCACCGACGTCGCACAGCGGCTGATCGCGGCGACCGGCGGCGACCGGGCGTTGCTCGCGCGCGAGATCGAGAAGTTCGCCGCTTATGTCGATGCCGCGCCCGATCGCCCGCGCGATCTCGACCATGAGGCGCTCGACGCGGTCGGTGCGGCGATGGGCGACGGCGATCTGTCGCGGCTGGTCGACGCGATCCTGTCGGGCGCGCCGGCCGATGCCGAGCGCGAGATCGCCCGGCTCGCGGCCGAAGGGATCGAGGGGATCGCCTTGCTCCGTCCGGTGCTCAGGCGGCTGCTGTTGCTGGCCGAGCTGCGCGCCGAGGTCGAGCGTGGCAACGGTGTCGAAGCGGTCATGGCCTCGTCGGGTAAGTCGATGTTCTGGAAGGACAAACAGCCGGTCAGCCGGCAGCTCGCGCGGTGGCGGCCGAACAAGCTCGGCGTGGCGATCGGGCGGATCGCCGAGGCCGAGCGTCAGATCAAGGCATCGGGCGGGATCGGGCCGTTGGCGGCCGAGGTCGAACTGCTGACGATCGCGCGCCAGGCGGCGCGGGCGCGGTAGATCGGGATGACACCTCGCTTGAATGTTCCCCCGCCTTCGCGGGGGAACAAGCGAGGCAACCTCAAGTCATCAGGCGCTAGAGCACTTTTCGCTGAGGTAGAGTCGGAAGGGATTCCCAGGGCGGTTGG
>CAXSHP010000118.1:0-8402 GCA_964236935.1 uncultured Sphingomonadaceae bacterium | reverse complement strand
GCTGGACCCCGGCGCCCTGGCACGCCGCCGAAAACGGCATCGCCGCATAGAGCCCGTTGCGATCGGTCAGCGCCGCGGCCGGAAAGCCGAGCTTGCGCGCCTGCTTGGCGATCGCCTTCGGATCGATCGCGCCTTCGAGCATCGTGTAGGACGAAAAGACACGCAGCGGGACGAAGGAGAGCGCCATCGCGCGACTATGGGCGTCGCCACGGGGCCTGCCTAGTCCGACCGCCCGACAGCGGATAATTTTCATGTCCGACTGAAATGGATCAGTTCGCCGAACGGTGCCGCGGGATATCGCTTACGACAGCTCATGAAAACCTTGCTGCTCGCCCTCGAAGCGCTGAAGCGCATGTTTCAAGGCGATCCCGGCCAGTGCCACCTGTGCCGGCGGCCGCTTCCCGGGGACGAGGTGGAATGCATGGACTGCTGGTCGGACCGGCAATATTGATCCGGCGCTGCCCGCGTGGCAGCGCAGCAGAATTTCCGCTCCGAAACGGATCAGGCGAGCAGGCCCTCGTGCAGTCGCACGACGCGGTCCATCTTCGCCGCGAGCCGCTCGTTGTGGGTCGCGACCAGCGCGGCCGAGCCCTCGCCGCGCACCAGCCTGAGGAATTCGCCAAGCACCACGTCGGCGGTCGCCTCGTCGAGATTGCCGGTCGGCTCGTCGGCGAGCACCAGCGCCGGGCGATTGGCCAAGGCGCGCGCCACGGCGACGCGCTGCTGCTCGCCGCCGCTGAGCTGCGCCGGCCGGTGCGTCAGGCGATGGTCGAGGCCGAGCGCGGCCAGCAGCGCCGTCGCGCGTGCCCGCGCCGCCGCCGGCTCGGCGCCCTGGATCAGCTGGGGCAGCACGACATTCTCGGTCGCGTCGAAATCGGGCAGCAGATGGTGGAACTGGTAGACGAAGCCGAGCGCGTCGCGGCGCAGGCGCGTGCGGCCCGCATCGTCGAGCTTGGCGGCCTCCTCGCCGGCGATCCGGATCGAACCCTCGAACCCGCCCTCGAGCAGCCCGACCGCCTGGAGCATGGTCGACTTGCCCGATCCCGACGGCCCGACCAGCGCGACGATCTCCCCCGGCGCCACGCTCAGGTCGACCCCGCGCAGCACCTCGATCGTCTGCTCGCCCTGGTGGAACACGCGGCGCAGTCCGGCCACGGCGAGCACGTCACTCATAACGCAGCACCTGCACCGGATCGGTGCTCGCCGCCTTCCACGCCGGGTAGAGCGTGAACAGCAGCGACAGCACCATCGCCATCGTCACGATCACCAGCACCTCGACCGGATTGGTGCGCGACGGCAGCTCGGTGAGGAAGCGGATCGAGGGATCCCACAGGTTCTGCCCGGTCACCAGCTGGACGAAATTGACCACGCCCTGGCGGAAGAACAGGAAGATCGCGCCCAGCGCCAGCCCGGCGATCGTTCCGAGCGCGCCGATCGACAGCCCCACCGCGACGAAGATCTTCATCATGCCCCTTCGCGACGCGCCCATCGTCCGCAGGATCGCGATGTCCCGCGTCTTGGCGCGGACCAGCATGATCAGCGACGAGAGGATGTTGAACGCGGCAACGACGATGATGATCGACAGCACGACGAACATCGCCACCCGCTCGACCGCGAGCGCCTCGAACAGCGATGCGTTCATCTGCCGCCAGTCCTGCACCACCGCCTGGCCGCGTACCTCGGACGCGAGCGGTGCGAGGATGTCGGCGACCCGGTCCGCGTCGACCGTCTGCACCTCGACCATCCCGACCGCATCGCCGAGCATCAGCAAGGTCTGCGCATCGGGGATCGGCATCACCACGAACGCATTGTCATAGTCGTACACCCCGACCTCGAAGATCGCGGCGACGCGATACTGCACCATCCGCGGCACCGTGCCGAACGGCGTGGTCGGCCCCTGCGGGCTGATCAGGGTGATCTCGCTGCCGACGTCGGCGCCCAATGCCTCCGCCAGCCGCGCGCCGATCGCGACATTGCCCGAGCCGGGGACGAGCGCGCGCAGCGACCCGGCCTTCACATTGTCGCCCATCGTCTTGTTGGTGCGGATGTCCTCGACGCGCATGCCGCGCACCAGCACGCCCTCCGAGCGTCCGTCGTAGCTGACGAACAAGGGCTGCTCGATCAGCGGGGTCGCGGAGGTGACGCCCGGCGTCGCGATCGCCTGGCGCTGGATCGCCTCCCAATTGGGCAGCCGCCCGCCATAGCCCTGGACCACCGCATGCCCGTTGAGCCCGACGATCTTGTCGAACAGCTCGGCGCGGAAGCCGTTCATCACGCTCATCACGATCACCAGCGCGGCGACCCCGAGCATCACCCCGCCGAGGCTGAACCCGGCAACGATCGCGATGATCCCCTCGCCCTTGCCCGGCAGCAGATAGCGCCGCGCGATCATCCGCTCGTAGCGCGACAGGATCATGGCGACCCCTCACCCGTCATCCCGGCGAAAGCCGGGATCCACGGACACGGCGCGATCGGGCGCCATCGCGCCGGCCGCATCCCTGGATTCCGGCTTTCGCCGGAATGACGAGGAAGGGCGGCGGTCACTCCGCCAGCCTCGCCAGCGCGCGCTCGATCGACAGCTCCTCGCGCTCGCCGCTTGCGCGGCGCTTCAGCTCGACCACGCCCTTCTCGAGCCCCTTCGGCCCGACGATCAGCTGCCATGGCAGGCCGATCAGGTCCATCGTCGCGAACTTCGCGCCGCCGCGCTCGTCGCGGTCGTCGTACAGCACCTCGATCCCCGCCGCTTCGAGCCGGGCGTAGATATCGTCGGCCGCGTTGGCGCACGCCGGATCGTCGGCGCGCATGTTGATCAGCCCGACCTGGTAGGGCGCGACCGCTTCGGGCCACACGATCCCCTTGTCGTCGTGGCACGCCTCGATGATCGCGCCGACCAGCCGCGACACGCCGATCCCGTAGCTGCCCATCTGCGGCACCGCCGGCACGCCGTCCGGCCCCTGCACGCTCATTCCCATGGCCGCCGAATATTTGGTGCCGAAGAAGAAAATGTGCCCGACCTCGACGCCGCGCGACTGGCGGATCAACTCGCCCCCCGCCGCCTCGCGCGCCAGATCGCGCTTCTCGTCGGTCGCGGCATAGTCGGAGGTCAGGCCGTCGACGACCTGCTGGAGCACGCCGGCGTCCTCGGTATCGACCTGGCCGAGGTCGGCCGCCTGTTCCCAATTGGCATGATAGAAGACCTCGCTCTCGCCGGTCGGCGCGAGCACGATGAACTCGTGGCTGAGATCGCCGCCGATCGGCCCGGTATCGGCCTGCATCGGGATCGCGCGCAGCCCCATCCGGGCGAACGTGCGCAGATACGCGACGAACATCCGGTTGTAGCTATGCCGCCCGCCCGCCTCGTCCAGGTCGAACGAATAAGCGTCCTTCATCAGGAATTCGCGCCCGCGCATCACGCCGAAGCGCGGGCGGACCTCGTCGCGGAACTTCCACTGGATATGATAAAGCGTGCGCGGCAGATCGCGGTAGCTGCGCGCGCCGTCGCGGAACAGCGTGGTGATCATCTCCTCGTTGGTCGGGCCGTAGAGCATCTCGCGGTCGTGCCGGTCGGTGATCCGCAGCATTTCTGGCCCGTAGGCGTCATAGCGCCCGCTCTGGCGCCACAGCTCGGCCGATTGCAGCGTCGGCATCAGCAACTCGATCGCGCCGGCGCGGTCCTGCTCCTCGCGCACGATCTGCTCGATCTTCCGGAGCACGCGGTGCCCGAGCGGCAGCCACGCGTAGATCCCGGCCGCGGTCTGCCGCACCAGGCCCGCGCGGAGCATCAGCTTGTGGCTGACGATCTGCGCATCGGCCGGCGATTCCTTCATCACGGGCAGGAAGAAGCGGGACAGACGCATAAGGCAGACTTCCGATCATGGCGCGAGAGCGCGCGATCTCTATGGCGGGCACCCCGGCGAGGCAAGCGCGCCGGCTGTTGCCGATTCGACACAATGTCGTGGCTTTCGGATTCCGCAGCGTCGGATCGCCATGACAAGTTAAAAAAACCGTCATACATCATCGCCACGGAACACAGGCAATGGCCGTGGTTCGGGGAGGCTGCGGGCTCCGCCGCTCGTCAGGGGACGGGTCAGCGCGAGAGCCGAGCAATCGGGGCCGACGAGTTTTCGTCACGCGACGCCCGGGTCGGCAACGATCCGGGCGTTTGCATGTCCGGCGCTGTGCATGTCCGGCGCTGTATCATGTGGCTCCTGCGGCATCGTCGCGCGTTACACCGCTGCATGATGGAGGCCCCGATGGCGACGAATCCCACCCCCGAACCCGAGCTGCCGGTCGACGACCCGATCCCGACCCCGGTCGATCCCCCGCCGGGCACGCCCAGCGATCCGCCGCCGCCGCCGAGCTGAACTATTCCCCGGCCTCCGCCACTTCGCGCAGATAGCCCGCGTCGGCGATCGTGATCCGGCCATGGGTGAGCGCGATCGCCCCGACGTCGGCCCACGCCGCGAGCTGGCGGTTGACATGCTCGCGGCTGATCCCGACGAAATTGCCGAGCTCGGACTGGCTCATGTCGTGGCGCAGCCGCCCGCCTCCGCCGCTGCTCGAGTGCAGCCGCATCAGGCACCGCGCGAGCCGCTGCCCCGAGGAAAAGGCGCGATCTCCCTCGATCGTGTCGTTCGCCTGGCGCAAACGCCGCGCCATCCCGCCCATCATCCGGATCGCCATGCGCGGGTGGCGCTCGATGCACGCCTCGCATGCCGCGCGCGTCAGCCGCAGCAGCCGCCCCGCCGAGATCGCCGTCGCCGAGGCGGTGCGCGCGCCGCCGTCGAGCAAGGCGATCTCGCCCAGCACCCAGCCGGCCTCGGCATAATCGAGGATGATCTCGCGCCCGTTGGCCGAGACCATGCTGACCCGCACCACGCCGGCGAGCAGGATCACCAGCGTGTCGCCGTCCTCGCCCTGCGCGAGGATCGTCTCGCCCGCGCGCATGTTGTGCAGGCTGGCGCGACTCAGCAGCTCCTCGAGCTCTTCGCGGCTACACGTCGACAGCAAGGTGTGCGGCGGCAGGAGCGCGGCGAGTTCATCGGCCTTCATTGCCTTCTTCTCCCGACCGTTCGTCCTGAGTAGCCATTGAGCTTGTCGAAATGGCGTATCGAAGGACCGAAGAGAGCGCATCCTTCGATACGCGACTTCGACAGGCTCAGCCGCTACTCAGGACGAACGGACTGAGACCGGCACCATGTCACACCAGCCGGCTCTGGTGCACCGCCGCGGTGATGAAGCTCGCGAACAACGGATGCGGCGCGAACGGCTTGGACTTGAGCTCGGGATGGAACTGGACCCCGACGAACCACGGATGATCGGGCCGCTCGACGATCTCGGGCAGCGCCCCGTCGGGCGACATGCCCGAGAACAACAGCCCGCCGCGCTCGAGCGGCTCGCGGTAATGGATGTTGACCTCGTAGCGGTGGCGGTGGCGCTCGCTGATCTCCGTCCCGCCATAGATCGCCGCGACCTGGCTGTTGCCCGACAGCACCGCGGGATACGCGCCGAGGCGCATCGTCCCGCCCATGTCGCTCGCTGTGTCGCGCAGCTCGCGGCCGCGCTTCGAGGCCCATTCGGTGATCAGCCCGACCACCGGGTCCGGCGTCGCGCCGAATTCGGTGGTCGAGGCGCGCGGCAGCCCCGCGGTGTGGCGCGCGCCCTCGATGCACGCCATCTGCATGCCCAGGCATATTCCGAAGAACGGCACCTTGCGTTCGCGCGCGAAGCGCACGCTGGCGATCTTGCCCTCCGAACCGCGCTCGCCGAACCCGCCCGGCACGAGGATCGCGTGGAGCGGCTCGAGCTGCGCCGCGATGTCCGAGCCCGCGCCTTCGAACAGCTCGGCATCGAGCCAGCGGATGTTGACCTTGACGCGATTGGCGATGCCGCCGTGGATCAGCGCCTCGTGGAGCGACTTGTACGCATCGGGCAGCCCGACATATTTGCCGACCACGCCGATCGTCACCTCGCCCTCGGGGTGCGCGAGCCGCTCGCCGATATCCTCCCACCGGGTCAGCTTCGGGTCGGCCAAGCCCTCGATCCCGAACGCGCGCAGCACCTCGTCGTCGAGCCCCTCGGCATGATATTGCAGCGGCACGTCGTAGATGTTGCCCGCATCGAGCGCGGGGATCACCGCTTCGGGGCGCACATTGCAGAACAAAGCGATCTTGGCGCGATCGCTCGCCGGCAGCGGCCGGTCCGAGCGGCACACCAGGACGTCGGGCTGGATGCCGAGCGCGGTCAGCTCGCGCACGCTATGCTGCGTCGGCTTGGTCTTGAGCTCGCCCGCCGCCGCGATGAACGGCACCAGCGTCACATGGACGAACACCGCGTTCGCGCGCCCGACATCGTTGCGCAGCTGGCGGATCGCCTCGATGAACGGCAGCGATTCGATGTCGCCGACGGTCCCGCCGATCTCGCACAGCACGAAATCGAGGTCGTCGGTCTCGTTGCGCGCGAACGCCTTGATCGCGTCGGTGACGTGCGGGATCACCTGGACGGTGGCGCCGAGATAATCGCCGCGCCGCTCGCGCTGGATGATCGACTGATAGATGCGCCCCGAGGTCACGTTGTCGGACTGGCGCGAGGGCACGCCGGTGAAGCGCTCGTAATGGCCGAGATCGAGGTCGGTCTCGGCGCCGTCGTCGGTGACGTAGACCTCACCGTGCTGATAGGGGCTCATCGTCCCCGGATCGACGTTGAGATAGGGATCGAACTTGCGGATGCGCACGCGATAGCCGCGCGCCTGGAGCAGCGCCGCGAGGCTTGCCGCCATCAGGCCCTTGCCGAGCGAGGAGACCACGCCGCCGGTGATGAAAATGAACCGCGCCATGGGACGAGCGGTCTAACGGCCGCATGCGCCCGAGGGCAAGGCAGCGAATCTGTCGATCCGAAATTTCTCTGCCGGCGCGCCGATTATTGCGCGAGCGGCACGCTGCTGTCGGTGGTCGGCGCCTTCGCCGACGGCGCAACCGGGGCGGGTGTCGGCGCGGACGGCGCCGGCATGGGCGCGCGTTCTACCGGAATCGTCGTCGCGACCGGCTTGGGCGCGGGATTCGGCGCCGCCGCGGCAGCTTTCGCGCTGGGCTTGGCCGGCGTCACCGCCGTTGCCTTGGGCGCGACCGCCGCCCTCGGCGCCGATCCGGGCCCGGGTACCGGCGCCGCCGTCGGGACGCTCGCCGGGCGGCGATCATTCGCTGCCTCGGCGCCGGCCGCGGCGGCCGCCGCCAGCGGATCGGGCGCCGCGGCCGGCAGCGTCGCCGGGGCGATCGCCCCGCCGGGACGCGCCAGACTCGTATCGATATCGCTCGGCCCGCGGCTGACCGTCGCCAGCGCGGCCAGGCCGATGCTCATCAGCACGAACAGGGTGGCCAGGATGGTGGTCGCGCGCGTCAGGAAATCGGCCGCGCCGCGCGCCGTCATCAGCCCCGCCGGCCCACCGCCCATGCCGAGCCCGCCACCTTCCGACCGCTGCATCAGTATCACCGCGACCAAGGCGGCGGCGATCAGGGCATGGACGACGAGGAGGAAGGTGAACATGACGGGCGGGTCTCGCGAAAAGGTGGCGGGCACTTAGCGCTTCGGGCGAGCGGGTTCAATGGAGGGTTCAGCTTCCGCACCCGGTCCGACGGCGTAAGCCTTATGCCGCCCCCTCGATGATCGGCACGAACAATCCCGCCGTCAGGCTCGCCCCACCGACCAGCGCGCCGTCGACGTCGGCCACCGCCATCAGCTCCGCCGCATTGTCGGGCTTGACCGATCCGCCGTACAGGATCCGCACTCGCGCGCCTTCCGCGCCGATCGCCTCGTTCAGCGTCCTGCGGATCGCGGCGTGCATTTCGGCGACGTCGCCGGTCGACGGCGTCCGGCCGGTGCCGATCGCCCAGACCGGTTCGTAGGCCACGACCAGGGTCTCGCCCGTCCCGCCCGGCGGGAGCGATCCGCGCAGCTGCCCCGCGACCACCGCGATCGCCTCGCCCTCCGTGACGTCAGGCTCCTCCATCAGCGTGCTGGAGCATTCCTCTTCGAAACACCGTCCAGCTCTGTCGGAGGCTTCTGCCGTTCGGTTGTCGATTTCTCAGGTGCATGGCGCAGAGCGGGTGGAGACGCAGGCCAAGACCCAATCTCTGGAACCCCGGTGCGGTTGCCGGCGGGGAGAGCAGGACAGCCGACCGCCTCCGCTCAGCCGCCGGAACCGCCCAGCGGGACGATGACGTCCTTGGCGAAGCGGCGCATGCCGTCGAGCTTGTCCGGCAGGCTGGCGTCGAGGCCCGAGTAGTAGGCCCAGGGCATCGTCATGCAGTCGGTGACCCCGCCCGCCTCGGCCCGCACGAAGTGCTCGGGGAGGAACGCGTCGGTCAGCGCGGTGATGACCGAGAAGTCGCCCTCGGCACCGGCCT
>CAXSHP010000117.1:0-8469 GCA_964236935.1 uncultured Sphingomonadaceae bacterium | reverse complement strand
TCCTGATCAGCTCGTCGAACGCCGCCGCCCCGATCGGATCGAGCCCGGCGGTCGGCTCGTCGAGGAACAGCAGCTCGGGATCGAGCGCCAGCGCACGGGCGAGCCCGGCGCGCTTGCGCATCCCGCCCGACAGCTCGGACGGAAATTTCGGCGCGGCGTCGCGCGCCAGTCCGGCCATGACGATCTTGTACGAGGCGATCTCGTCGAGCAGCGCCGGATCGAGCTGGCGGTAATATTCGCGCAACGGCACCTGGACGTTCTCGGCGACGGTCAGCGTCGAGAACAAGGCGCCGCCCTGGAACAGCACGCCCCAGCGCTTGCGCACGTTCTGGGCCTCGTCCTCGGGCCGGTCGACCATCGGCTCGCCGAACACTTCGACACTGCCCGCGTCGGGACGCTGCAGCCCGATGATCGAGCGCATCAGCACCGATTTGCCCGTGCCCGACCCGCCGACCACGCCGAGGATCTCGCCCGCATGCACCTCGAGCGCGAGATCCTGGTGGACCTGCTGCTCGCCGAAGCTGTTGGCCAGCCCTTCGACCCGGATGACGATATCGTCGCTCACACCCAGCCGATGCCCGAATAGAAGACCGCGAAGAACGCATCGATCACGATCACCAGGAAGATCGCCTGGACCACCGCCGCGGTGGTGCGCAGGCCCACGTCCTCGGCGTTGCCCGCGACCTGCATCCCCTGGAAGCAGCCCGCCATCGCGATGATCAGCCCGAACACCGGCGCCTTGATCAGCCCGACCCACAGATCGGTGATCGGCACGACCTCGCGGATCCGCTGGATGAAGGTGACCGGCGGAATATCGAGCGACACCCAGCAGAACAGCCCGCCGCCGACGATCGCGATCAGCGAGGCGTAGAAGCCGAGCAGCGGCATCAGCACGACCGTCGCCAGCACGCGCGGCAGCACCAGCGCCTCCATCGGCGAGACGCCGATCGTGCGCATCGCATCGACCTCCTCGGCGAGCTTCATCGAACCGATCTGCGCCGCGAACGCGCTGCCCGATCGCCCCGCGACCATGATCGCGGTCATCAGCACGCCCAATTCGCGCAGCGTGATCCGCCCGATCAGGTTGATCGCGAACACCTCGGCGCCGAACTGGCGCAGCTGGACCGCGCCCTGCTGCGCGATGACGATGCCGATGAGGAAGCTCATCAGCCCGACGATGCCGAGCGCCTCGACCCCGACCACCTCGAACTGGCGCGCCACCGCATTGCCGCGGAAGCGGCGCGGGTGATTGGTCACCGCCCACGCCGCGATCAACGTCGCGCCGAAGAAACCGAGCAGCCCGTGGAGCGTCCGCCCCGCCTGGATCACCGCGCCGCCGATCTGCCCGAGCACGCGCATGAACGGCGGCGTGCTGTCGGGGCGGATCTTGACCGGGCCGTCGCTTTCGCCGACCTGCTCGATCAGATGCTGCGCCTCGGGGCTCGCCCCCTCGATGCGGACGTCGTGATCGCGGATCAGCCGATGGACGAGCCACGCGCCGACCGTGTCGATTCGCTCGATCTGCGACAGATCGATCCGCTGCGGCGCATCGCCAAGCGCGCCGAGCCGCGCGGGCACGTCGCCGATCTCCGCCAGCGTCAGGGCGCCGGTGAAGCGGAGCCTGCCTTCCTCTTCGGTGAAATCGGCGCGCGCGGTCATGCGCTTACGACAGTGGGGCAGAAACGGGCAGGCGGCAACTCCCTTCGCCGGATGACGGCGCGCGCACTTCCTGTCACAGCGCGAGAATGACCGAGCTCGCCATCTACGACATGGACCGCACGATCACGCGTACGGCCACCTTCACGCCGTTCCTGCTGCACGCGGCGTGGCGGCTCGCGCCGTGGCGGCTGCTGCTGCTGCCCGCCGCGATCGGGGTGATGCTCGCTTATCTGCTGCGGCAGATCGACCGCGCGACGCTCAAGCAGGTCAACCATCGCCTGCTGCTCGGCCGCCAGATCGATCCGCGGCAGCTTCAGCCGGTGGTCGACAGCTTCGCCGCCGCCACCGTGCGGCGCAACGTCCTCCCCGGCGCGATCGGGCAGATCGCCGACGACCGCGCGGCAGGGCGGCGGCTGGTGCTCGCGACCGCCTCGTACCGGCTCTACGCCGAGGCGATCGCGGCGCGCCTCGGCTTCGACGACGTGATCGCGACCAATTCGGTGATCGGCCTCGATGCGCGCGTCTCGGCCAAAATCGACGGCGAGAATTGCTACGGCCCGGCCAAGCTGCGGATGATCGAGCAATGGTTCGCCAGCGAACGAATCGAGCGTGACACGGTACGGGTCCGCTTCTATTCGGATCACGCGTCCGACGAGCCGGTAATGGCTTGGGCCGACGAGCCGTTCGCGGCCAATCCGAGCCGCACGATGCGGATGCTCGCGGCGCAGCGCGGCTGGCCGGTGGTCGATTGGCGCTGAGCGCGCCACACGCGAATTCGACGGGTTCGTCCCAAAATTAGCTATCGGCGTTAACCGGATGGTCGCGTCTGCGGGGGCATGAACGACGCTGGTCCAACCTGGAATCCTTGCCGCTGCCCGTGCGCCGTCTTCCGCCCTTCGCGCGTCTGCGCGGCCTCGCGCAGCCCGGCTATCGCGGCCGGCTGACGGCGCTCGCCATGACCGCGGCGGGCTTTCCGCTGCTCGCGCTGCTGCTGGCGATGATCAATCCGGCGGTGGCGGGCACGTTGCTGCTGCTGAGCGCGATCGCCAGCGCGATGAGCGTCGCCGCGCTCGTCCGCAAGCTGCGCCCGCTCGATCAACTGGCGTGCGATCTCGCCGGCTGCGCGGGCGGCGACGCCACCGACGGCGCGCCCGGCCCGGCGCGCATGCTCGCCGATCTCGCGCGGATCGCCCGTCAATTCGAAACGCTGCGCCATCGCGCGATCCAGCGCCATCCGCTGACCGATCTGCCGACGCGCGAGCCGTTCTTCGCGCTGCTCGACCAGGATATCGCCGCCGGCGCGGCGCCGGCCGTGCTCGGCACGTTGCGCTTCGCCGATCACGATCGGCTCGCCGCGTTCGACCAGCAAGTCGCCGAGCGTGCGCTGCGCGCCTTTGCCGTGCGGCTCCAGCAGGCGGTCGGCAAGGATCGCCCGCTCGCCCACGTCGATCGCGATTGCTTCGCGATCTGGCTGCGCGAAGCCGACACCGCGCCGAGCGAGCTGCAGGCGATCGCTTATGCGCTCGGCCAGGAGATCGCGGACGGCGAACTGCGCTTCTCGCCCGAGGTCGAAGCGGGCGCGGCGCTCTATCCCAACGACGCCACCGACCCGGCGATGCTGCTGACCCGCGCGGTCGTCTCGCTCGCCAAGCCACAGCGCAGCGGGACCGGCGCCGCGACCTTCTTCTCCGCCGAATCGGCCGCCGTGGCGCGCGAGCGCTTCTCGGTCGAGCAGGAGCTGCGCCACGCGATCGCGCGCGATCAGCTCGAGCTGCATCTCCAGCCGGTGGTCGATCTGGCTGCGGCGCGGCTGTGCGGCGCGGAGGCGCTGCTGCGCTGGCGCCACCCCGAGCTCGGGCTGGTGCCGCCGTCGCGCTTCATCCCGATCGCCGAGGAGATCGGCCTCGCCGACGAGGTCGGCCAATGGATCCTCAACACCGCCTGCCGCGAGGCGCGCGCCTGGGACAAGGCCGGGCTCGAGGACATGCGCATGGTCGTCAACCTGTCGGCGCGCCAGTTGCGCGACCCCAAGCTCCACGACATGATCGTGCGCACGCTCGAGCTCCATCGCCTGCCGGCGCAGCGGCTCGAGCTCGAACTGACCGAGACGGCCGCGCTCGAAGATGCGCCGCGCACGGTCGCGCTGTTCGGCGCCTTGCGCGAGCTCGGCGTCAGCCTCGCGATCGACGATTTCGGCACCGGCTATTCGAGCCTGAGCTACGTCAAGAATCTGCCGTTCGACAAATTGAAGATCGACCGCGAATTCGTCAGCGGGGCCGATCGCCGCCGCGACAGCCGCGCGATCTGCCGCGCTTTGATCGAGCTTGCCGACGGCCTCGGGATCGAGGTCCTGGCCGAGGGGATCGAGACGCGCGGCGAGGTCGAGGCGCTCAGCGCGCTCGGCTGTACGCTGTTCCAGGGCTATTTCTTTTCCGCCCCGCTGCCGGCGGACCTCTTCCTCGCCAAGGTACGTGATCCCGCGTGGATCGCGCTGCTCGCCTCGCCGGTGCACCGCCGGCTCGCCGGGCTCGAACAACGGATGCGCGCATGACCCGTCAGCTTATCCTCAGCTTCACGATCCTCGCCGGAACGGCCCTGGCGGGGTGCTCGGGCGGCTCGCCCGCGAAAGTCGCCTCGCCCGGCAGCAGCGCGCCCGAACCGGCGCCGCCGGCGGCGTCCCCCGGCTGGGCGGCGCGCGAGCATGTCGGCAAGGCGATCGAGCTGCTCAACCAGGGCCAGCGCGATCTCGCGCGCGACGAATTGAGCCGGGTGCTGAACCGCGATCCCGGCGATTCGGTCGCGCGCCGCCTCTACGACCAGCTCGATGCCGATCCCAAGGCGGCGCTCGGCGCGCAGAATTATCCGTACAAGGTCAAGCAGGGCGAGACGATGTCCGAGCTGGCCCAGCGCTTTCTCGGCGATCCGCTCCAATTCTACGCGCTGTCGCGCTACAACGGGATCGAGGCGCCGGGCACGCTCGAGGGCGGCCGGACGATCCTGATCCCCGGCAAGGCCAAGCCCGCGCCGGCGCCGCGCGAAGAAGCGGCGAAGCGCCCCGTTCCGACCGCGAGCGCCAAGGCCGCGCCGCCGCCGCCGCCGCTTGCCCGGCCGCACGATCCCGCCCGCGCGAGCCAGTTGCGCGGCGCCGCGCTGACGCAGATGAGCCGCGGCGCGATCAACCGCGCGGTGGGTCTGCTCCGGCAGGCGCTCGAATATGATCCGGACAACGCGCTGGTGCGCCGCGACCTCGAGCGCGCGTTGCGCATCCGCAGCACCGTCGCCGCGCGCTCCTGACACCGCCCCACGGGGAACGCTCCCTTAACCTTCGGGGCGCTAAGCCATTCCCGGCGATTGCTTGCGCACTGGCGGGAAGGGGTTCTGGTTCGGTGGATTTGGTCGGACGCTATCAGCTCCAGGAGCGGATCGGCGAAGGCGCGATGGCCGACGTCTGGCGCGCCTACGATCCGGGCATCGATCGCGTGCTCGCGATCAAGCTGCTCAAGCCCGAATATCGCCGCGATCCCGAATGCTCGGCGCGCTTCCTGCGCGAGGCGCGCGCCGCCGGTGCGCTGTCCCACCGCAACATCGTCACCATCTACGACGTCGGCGAGGTCGACGGCTTTCCCTATATCGCGATGGAGCTGCTCGACGGCGAGCCGCTCGACCAAGCGGTCAAGCGCGAGGGGCGGCTCGCGCCCGAGGCGGTCGCCGCGATCGGCCTCCAGCTCGCCGACGCGCTCGCTTATGCGCACGGCCAGGGCGTGATCCACCGCGACATCAAGCCCTCGAACATGATGCTCGGCCGCGACGGGCGCTCGGTCAAGATCCTCGATTTCGGCATCGCCCGGGTGATCGAGGCGGGCAGCGTCCAGCACAACCAGCAGCTGCGCACCCAGGCCGGCCAAGTGCTCGGCACGCCGCGCTACATGAGCCCGGAGCAGGCGCTCGGCCGCGAGATCGACGGCCGTTCCGATCTGTTTTCGGTCGGCGTCGTGCTCTACGAGCTGATCACCGGCGGGCATGCCTTCACCGGCGCGAGCGCCGCGACGCTCGCGCTCCAGATCACCCAGGCCGAGCCGCTGTCGATCGTCGGCCTCGTCCCCGATTGCCCGCGCGGGCTGCAGTTCATCATCGTCAAGCTGATGGCCAAGCGTCCCGAGAAACGCTTTGCCGACGGCGCGCACCTCGCCAAGGCGCTCCAGCGCGAGCAGATCGCGTTCGCCGCGCTTTCGGCCGAGGCCTCGGGCCGGCGCTATCTGCCGTTGCAGGCGCGGCTCACGCTGCTGATGACCTCGATCACCGCGCTCGTGCTGTTCGCCAGCATCAATACCGTGCTCGGCCGCCAATATGCCGCGATGGAACGGATGGCGCTGACCTCGGGCAGCTCGATCGCCACGTTCGTCGCCAACAACGCGGCGTTGCGCGCGGTCGACAACGCCACGCTGCCGCCCGCCGAGCGCGATTGGCTGCCGGTCCAGGCGTTCGTCGCCGCCGCCGCCGCCGATCCCAACGTCCGCTCGATGACCGTGGTCGACGCCGATGGCGTGATCCGCGGCGACAGTGATCCGGCGCTGGTCGGATCGCGCTATACCCCGCCGACGGGCGAGCCGCTGGTCGAGCGCGGCCGCGACGGCGTGGTCACCTCCACCGGACAGGGCGACGGCGCGAGCTTCCGCTTCGTCCACCCGATCAAATATGCCGATCGCACGTTCGGCACGGTCGACGTGCGGCTCGGCAAGGCCGAGCTCGAATCCGCCGCGCGCCTCGCCAAGATGCTGCTGACCGGGCTGGGCATCCTCGTCCTGTTCGTGGTGATGGCCGTGAGCTACGCCGCCGCGCGCGGGGTCGCCGGGCCGGTCGGGCGGCTCAAGACGGCGCTGCGCGACGCGGCGCGCGGCAATCTCGATTTCCGCATCTCGCACCACCGCAAGGACGAATTCGGCGCCTTGTTCGACGGCTTCAACCTGCTGACCAACGCAGTCCAGGAGCGGCTCGAGCTGGCCGAGAGCCGCCCCGCCGGCCGGCCCGAGGCGGTCGACGCCACCCGCATCGGCGCGCCCCCGCTGGCGGTCGCGCCCGCCGAATTGCGACGCAGCGCCTGACCATGCTGACCCTGCGCCTGTTCCACCAGAGCGACCCGTTTCGCGAGATCGACGCGCGCCTCGTGCCCGAGGGCGATCTCTCGATCGGACGCGATCCCGGTGCCGCCTGGACGATCGACGATCGCGACTGCGAGCTGTCGCGGCTGCACTGTGCGCTGCGCCTCGATCAAGGCCGGCTGACGCTGCGCGACACGAGCACCAACGGCGTGTTCCTCGGCGAGGAGAACGAGCGCCTCGCGCCGGGCGCCAAGGTGACGCTGCGCCACGGCGAGAGCTTCCGCCTCGGGCGCTATCTCGTGTTCGTCGACGATGCGGCAACCGCCGATCGGCCGTCGCTCGCCGAATCGACCCCGTTCGAGATGCCCGAGCCGCCGACACCCGTCGCGAGCCCGCGCCGGCACAAGACGCCCGGCAGCGTCGGCGCGCTGCTCGACGCGTTCTGCGCCGGCGCGCGGATCGATCCGTCGACGCTCACCGGCGAGGATCCGCTTGCGCTCGCGAGGCGCATCGGCGCGATCTACCATCAGACCGTGCGCGGGCTGAGCACGCTGATGCGCGAGCGCGCCGCGACGCGCTCCGACCACGAGATGGAGCGCACCACGGTCGGCGCGGCGGACAATAATCCGTTCAAATGGGCGCCGAGCCAGCGGCTCGCGATCGATCTGCTGCGCCCGCGCGACGACGTTTTCCTGTCGGGCCCGGAAGCGCTCGCGGCGTCGTTCGCCGATCTCCACAGCCATCTGCAATGCGTCGAGGCGGCGGCGAGCGCCGCGTTCGAGGCGACGCTCGCCGCGCTCGCGCCCGAGCGGATCGACGCCGCGCTCGACGGCCAGAGCTTCGTCCTGCGCAATCGCGCGAGCGAGGCGTGGCGCCACTATCAGTCGGTCCACGCCGATTTCGCCGCGCGCAGCCGCGCCGCCGAGGGCGGGGTGGCCGGCGAGGCGTTTCGCGCCGCTTATGCGCAGCGGCTGCGCGACCTGGACCGCGGCGCGTGACCTCCGCCGCACCGCAGCCTGCATCCCCCGGGCCGGCGCTGTCCTACTGCTCGGTGGCGCGCACGCATATCGGCCGCGTCCGCTCGTCGAACCAGGATCGCTTCCTCAGCCGCGACGGCGCCGCGCTGTGGGCGGTGGCCGACGGCATGGGCGGGCATCGGGGCGGCGAACTGGCCGCCGGAATGGTCGTCGACGCGCTCGCCGGGCTCGATCTCGCGGGCGCCGGCCCGGCCCGGCTCGATGCGGTGCGCACCAGCATCGACACCGTCAACGGCGCGCTGATCGACGCGGCCGCCGCCTTGCCCGACGCCGATACGATCGGCGCCACCCTCGTCGCGCTGATCGCCCACCGCGATCATTTCGCCTGCCTGTGGGCGGGCGACAGCCGCGCCTATCTGCTGCGCGACGGCGCGCTGGTGCGGATCACCCACGATCACAGTCTCGTCCAGACCCTGGTCGACAGCGGCGCGCTCAGCGCGGCCGAGGCACAGGGCCATCCGCGCGCCAACATCATCACCCGCGCGGTCGGCATCGATCCGCAGATCGCGCTCGACAGCCGCCACGCCGCGGTGATCGCCGGCGACCTGTTCCTGCTGTGCACCGATGGACTGACCTCGATGGTCGGCGACGCCGAGATCGAGACGATCCTGCGCGAGATGCCGCTCGAGGATGCCGCGGACAGGCTGATCGCGCGCGCGCTCGAATGCGGCGGG
>CAXSHP010000116.1:4205-8505 GCA_964236935.1 uncultured Sphingomonadaceae bacterium | reverse complement strand
TGCGCCGATCGCACGGCCCGGGCTGGCGCAAACCCCCGCGAAGATGGGGCCCGAGGAAGTCGTGGCGGGGGCGGCGGCAGGGAACGGGACAGCGGCATCCCCGCTCTCGCCCATGCCGCTTTCGATCAGCGACGAAACCGCCGCGACCGCGGCCCGCGCATCCGTACCGCGGGCTTCGATCGTCAGCGGATCGTCACGGCGCAGCCCGAGCGCCATGAGCGCCGCGATGCTGCGGGCGTTGGCGTTCTTGCCGTGCGCGGCAATCCGCACCTCGGCGGTGAACGGCTTCAACGCGGCCACGATGCGGGCGGCCGGCCTGGCGTGGATGCCGTTGGCCAGCGGCACGATGAGGTCGCGGCGGCCCGTAGCGCTTCCGGCCGGCGCCGCGGCCTCGGCCGCTCCGGCCGGTGCGACCGTCGCCAGCGGCTCCCCCACCGCGACCAGGCGATCGACCGCCAGCGCCTGGACCGTGAAACCGTCGTTGGTGACGACGATCGGCGTGATGAGGCTTTTGGCGCCCCGCGCGACCACGTCGAGATCGACGCTGATCAGCGGATCGCCCGTTCTGACCTCAGCGCTTTCGGAGACGTGGCCGGTGAAACCAGCGCCGCCCAACCCGACCGTGTCGATGCCGACATGAATCAGCAGCTCGGCGCCATTCGCCAGCGCGAGCGTGATCGAATGCCCGGTCGGCGCGACCGCGATCACGCGCGCGTCGCACGGCGCGCGGAGCAGTCCTTCGGTCGGATCGAGCGCGACCCCGTCGCCCATCATCTTCTCGGCGAAGACCGGATCGGGCGCCGCGCCGAGCGCCGATGCCCAGCCCGCGAACGGCGCGACGAGACGGATCGTCGTCATCGGCCCGCCTCCAGCCGGACGCGGTCGATCGCCCACAGCGGATCGGGACCGTTGGCGGTATAGCTCAGGCACAGGTCGTGCCTGCCGAGCGTCGGCGTGAGCCGCGCGCGCAGCGTCGTCACCGCGGGGTTCGCCTTGGCGGGGGACAATGGCAGGACGGCGATCCGCGGCCCGTCGCAGCTGTCGAGGCGGATCTCAAACTCCCCATCGGGCGTGGCGGGTGGACGGAACCGGATCGCATCGCGCTCCGCGCCGACCTGGAAGTTGAACGGCAGCTGGCCGACGTCGAGCGCGATCGAGGCGATCCCATCGAGGCGGGCCGAGGCGTAGATCCAGCAAGGCGCAAGGATGTCGATCAGATATTTCGCGCGCGGGCCGACGGCGGGGGCGTCGTCCTCCAGATAGAGGTCGAGCTTGCCGCTGCATGTTTTGAGCCGGGTGCTGTCGACGTCGGCCGCATCGATGGCGGGCTGCGCAAGCCGCGGATCGCGCGCGGCGAGGCCGAGCGATTTCAGCCGGGCGAGCTGAGGCCACAGACGGGTGATGAAGCCGGCATAATCGTGGCTGGCGCGGGGCGACCAGCCAAGCTCCGCCACCGCGGACGCGCGCGGGAACAGCATGTCCGCCGCGCGCGTATCGGTGCGGACATGCTCGGTCCACAGATTGCCCTGCAGGCCGAGGAGATGGCGCTGCTGGTCGATGTCGAGCGAGGCCGGTGCGGGATCGAAGCGATAGACATCGGCCAAGGTGATCGGCGCGCCGCGGCCCGGCGGCTCGGCCGCGGTCGTGCCCTGGCGATGGTCGAAGTAGAGCGTCGGCGCGGGGGCGAGCACGGCGTCGTGGCCCGCCTTGGCGGCCGCGATCGCGCCGTCGATGCCCTGCCACGACATCACCGTGGCATCGGGGGCAAGGCCGCCTTCGAGGATCTCGTTCCAGCCGATCAGCCGGCGGCCGTGCGCGGCCAGGAATTTGCCGATGCGCTGGACGAACCAGCTCTGCAGCGCCCGTTCGTCGGCCAGGCCGAGCACTCTCATCCGTGCCTGGACGGCGGCCGACGCGTGCCACTGGTCCTTGACCGCCTCGTCGCCGCCGACATGGATATAGGGCGAGGGGAACAGCGCCATCACCTCGCTCAGCACGTCTTCGAGGAAGCCGAAGGTCTTGTCGTCGATATTGTAAAGATAGGGAAAGACGCCCCAATCGGATTCGATGCCGGGCGGGGGACTGGGGCCGACACCGAGCTCGGGATAGGCGCGGATGGCCGACAGCGCATGGCCCGGCATCTCGATCTCGGGAACGATCGTAATGCCGCGTGCCGCGGCATAGGCGACCAGCGCGCGAACCTCGTCCTGGGTATAGAAGCCGCCTGTCTTGGGCAGCTTGGGCGCGCCGGGAGCCGAGGCGGGGATGCGCCAGCCGCCGATTTGGGTCAGCTTCGGATATTTCCTGATCTCGAGCCGCCAGCCCTGATCGTCGACCAGGTGCCAGTGGAGGATGTTGAGCTTGTTGGCCATCATCGCGTCGATCAGCGTGCGGATGAACGCGGGCGACTGGTAATGACGCGCGCTGTCGAGCATCAGCCCGCGCCAGCGGAAGCGGGGCGAATCGTCGATCGTGACGGCATCGATGCGGAACGACCGGCCCGTCGTCGCGAGCTGCCAGAGGGTGACGGCGCCGTACAACAGCCCGACGTCGTCGCTCGCGGTGATCGTCGCGCCGGCGGGGGTGACGGCGAGGCGGTAGGCCTCCCTGGCGAAGCCGCCGGCGCGCACGAAGCGGATCGGGCCGCGATCGGAACGACGAAGCGCGATGCCACGGGTCCGGCCCATCAGCTCGACGAGGCGATCGGCCGCGTTCGATGCGCCGGAATCGGCACGGGGGACCGCGATCGTGGTTCCCGCTGCGAGCGTGAAGCTACCCTGGCCGGCCACCACCGCGGCGGGCTGCGGCAGCAAGGCGGGGGAAGCGGCGATCGCAGCGTCCTGCGCGAGGAGCAGCCCCGCCGCTGCCAGGAGCTGCTTGATCATCGGCGCCCTTTCACTCCGCACGTCGGCAAGATGTACCCCGGCACGGGCCGGGGTACAGCGTCATTCATCGGCGCGGCCGCGACCGGATCGATCAGAAGCGGAAGCGGGCGCCGACATAGAACTGGCGGCCATTGTCATAGATGCCGCGCGGCCGGTCCGGCGTCCCGGAATATTGGATGATCTTCTCGTTGGTCAGGTTCACCGCGTCGGCGGTCAGCGCGACGTTGGGGGTCACGTTGATGCTGGCGGAGGCATCGACCGATTCGAGGGAATGCTCGTTGAGCGGTGCGTTGCGATCGATGTTGATGAAGAATTTCGAACGATAGGTGTAGGACAGGCGAACGCTGAGCAGTTCGTTCTCGAAATATCCGCTCACGCTCGCCGTATGCTTGCTGTTCTCGGGAATGGGATCGCCGTTGTTCGCCTTGGCGTCCGAATAGGTATAATTGGCGATGACGCCGAAGCCGCCCCAGATCGGGCGCGAGATCTGGAATTCGGCGCCCTGGTTGCGACCTCCGGTCCCGTTGGTCGGCCGATTGATCTGGAACGGGCAGTTGAACAGATTGGGGCTGCCCGCGATCGCGGTGCAGTTCGCCGGCTGGGTGCCGACCACGTCGAACTGCGCGGGAAAGATCTCGGTCGTTGTGGCGTTGACGACGTAGGTCAGGATATCCTTGTAGAACAGCGCGACCGCGACGATCGTCTTGCGATCGGGATACCATTCGAACGACACGTCGTATTGATTGGCGCGGAACGGCCGGAGCGACGGATTGCCGCCGGCCCCGCTCTGCGTGGTGCCGTTCAGGTTGACGCCCGGCGACAGGTTGGCGAAGTCGGGACGCGCCACCGTGCGCCCGGCCGCGAAGCGCAGCACCATATTCGGATTGACGTCGACCGAGAGGTTCACGCTCGGCAGGATATCGGTGTAGGACGACTTGACCGAGATCGGAGTGTAATCGCCGAACGGGCTGGTGTTGGTGGGATTGGGGGAGCCGAGCAGATTGCCGCTCGAGGTCTGATCGGTCCGGACCACCCGCACGCCGACATTGCCGCGCCAGCCGTTCCCGCCGAACTTCGCCATGCCGTAGCCGCCATAGGCCTTCTCGTTGATCGAGAAAGTCGAGCTGGCGACCAGGAAGCGCTGCAGGTTGGCCGCGGGCTGCGAACCGAAGATCTGCTCGAGCTTGCCCTGATCGACGGCCCAGTAACTGTCGAGCGTCCCCGACGAGGCGATGTTCTTGAGGAAATCGCCGGGCGTGGTCCCGCCGCTGGCGAAGTCGGCGGCGGTGCACGGCTGCCCCCCGCAGGTCAGCCCGGGCACGAGGACGCCGCCATTGGTGCTGAGGAAGATCGCCGAACGATCGTGATCGGTGTATTTCACGCCGAATTTCAAAGCGGTCAGCGGCCCCCAGTCG
>CAXSHP010000116.1:1091-4183 GCA_964236935.1 uncultured Sphingomonadaceae bacterium | reverse complement strand
ATTTCTCCTTGTCGCCGCTGCGCACGGTGGGGCGGCGGCCGAAATCGATCAGCATGCCCGCGGGAGATGTGGGGTCTGGCGAGAGAATGCTCACCGACGGCGCCTGGGTGCGCAAGTCGTAGGTGAACGAACCCGGTGCCGCCGTCTCGATAAAGGATTCGTTGACGGTGTCGCCGCGTGCTTTGGTCCACCCGGTCTTGACGTGGATCGTGGTCTGGTCGGCCGGCTTGTAGCTGACGTCCAGATCGAGCGACCTGGTATCGGCGAGCGCCTGACGGCTGATCGCGTCGAACACGACGGCGCGGCTGTTGGGCAGCGAGGTCACCTGGCCGGCGACCAACGTGCCGTTTTCGACCGTCGGATCGGTGACGGTGCCGCCGTCGGCGAGCGCGCGGCCCGGCCAGGCGAGATAGTTCTGATTGAAATTGTTGGCATTGAAGCGCGAGTAGAGGCCGGTAAGATTGACCTCGAGCGCGTCCGAAGGGCGGAACTGGATGCCGATATTGCCGCCGTAGCGCTCGCGGTTCTGGCGGAACAGCGGCGATCCGATCAGCGACGGCACCTGCACCGTCTGCCCGTTCAGCACATAGCTCTGATAGCCGAGCTCCTCGACGCCGTCGCGACGCGTCTCGCGTCTTTGATAGATTCCGCTGACGAGGATACCGAACGTCTCGTCGGCATTCTTCCAGCTGAGCAGCGCGGACGCCTGCGGATCGAATTTCTTGGACCGGTCCGAATAGACGCCTTGGATCGAACCGGTGGCGGTGAACGACTTGAGCTCCAGCGGAGTGCGGGTGCGCACGTTGATCGTGCCTCCGACGCCGCCTTCCTCGATGTCGGCCTGCGGACTTTTATAGACCTCGAGCTGGCCGACGATATCCGACGGCAGGATCAGATAGTTGAAGCTTCGCTGCGCCGCGAGCTGATCGAGGATGAACCAGTCGGCGGTCGCCACCGCATGGCCGTTGAGCAGCGTCTTGGTGAGGTTCGCGGCGGTGCCGCGCAGCGAAACGCGCTCGCCCTCGCCGAATTCGCGATTGATCACGATCCCGGGAACACGCTGCAGCGACTCGGCGACGTTCTTGTCGGGAAACTTGCCGATATCCTCGGCGGTAATCACATCGGCGATGACGCCGAGGTTGCGCTTGGCGTCGATCGCGGCCGCCTGCGACGCCCTGATGCCCGTGACGACGATCTCATCGGATGTCCCGGCGTCGGCTTGCGCGGCCGGTGCCGGGGCCTGCGCGAGCGCCGCCGCGGGAACGAGGGCCAGCGCGATCGCGCTGGCCGAACAGCGCATTATTCCCTGAATCGTCATATTCTTTCTCCCACCTTTATAGCTCGACTGACCGATTGAGGTATCCAATCTATAACCAATGCCATACCAATAGTAAGACCATCTGCCAGAGAGCAACCGCCGTCAAGCCAGTTTATAGCCCAATCCGCCCGGTATATAAATTATCTGTTGGTAATTGGTCCGCTATTGGTCTTATACCGCGCGAGCGGATCGACCCGCTGCGGAGGAGCGCGCTGGATGAACCTTGCCGACCGGATCGGACCGTTGGGGGGCGATACGCGCGCACCGCTCTACCTGCAGCTGCAGGACGCGCTGCGACGCTCGATCGACTCGGGGCTGCTCAAGGCGCAGCAGGCCTTGCCCGCCGAGCGCGACCTGGCGAGCGACTTCGCGGTCTCACGGATTACCGTCCGCAAGGCGCTTGACGGGCTGGTCGGCGAAGGGATGCTGGTGCGGCGTCAGGGCGCGGGCACCTTTGTCGCGGGCCGGGTCGAGAAGCAATTCTCGAAGCTGACCTCCTTTTCCGAGGACATGGCGACGCGCGGCCGCACCGCGCGGAGCGAATGGATCAACAAATCGGAAGGCGCGGTCGTGCCCGAAGAGTCGCTGACGCTCGGGCTGAGCCCCGGAACCCTCGTCTATCGCTTTCATCGCGTGCGTTATGCGGACGACCTGCCGATGGCGCTCGAATATTCGACGATCTCGGGGTTCGGGCTGCCTGGCATCGATGCGGTCGGCAGCTCGCTCTACGCCGCGCTCGATGCGGCGGGTTTCCGGCCGACGCGCGCGCTGCAGCGGCTGCGCGCGGTGTTGTTCGATGCCGAACGGGCCGCGCTACTGGGGGTCGACAAGGGCGCGGCGGGACTGTTCATCGAGCGGCGCGGGTTCGTCGAGGATGGCCGCGCGATCGAGATGACGCAGAGCTGGTATCGTGGCGACGCCTATGATTTCGTCGCCGAGCTGAATGCGCTCGCATGACGCGGATGGCGGAGGAAGCGGCCCAGGCGGGCAGCGTCGTCGCGGCGCAGCGCGCGGCCAACGCCGATCGCATCGCGGCGCTCGGTGCGCGATTGCGCGCGGCGCCGCCTGCGGTGATCCTCACCTGCGCGCGCGGCAGTTCCGATCACGCCGCGACATTCGCCAAATATCTGATCGAGACGCGTTTGGGCGTGCTCACCGCATCGTCGGCGCCGTCGCTCGCCTCGGTGTACCGGGCGGCGCTTGCGACGCCGGGTGCGCTGTGCCTCGCCATCTCGCAGTCGGGGCGCAGCCCCGACATCGTCGCGACTGTGGCCGCCGCGAAGCACGCCGGCGTGCCGACGGTGGCCATGCTCAATGATGTCGATACGCCGCTTGCCGGCATCGTCGATACCGTGATCCCGCTCTTCGCCGGCGCCGAGCTGAGCGTCGCGGCGACCAAAAGCTATGTCGCGTCGCTGGCGGCGATCGTCGATCTCGTCGCGGCATGGGGAGAAGACCCGGCACTGGCGCAGGCGCTGATCGATGCGCCGGCGTTGCTCGACCAGGCCTGGGCGCTCGACTGGTCGCCGATCGTCGACCGGCTGGCCGATGCGGGGCTGACGGTGCTGCGACCCGACGCCTGCGAGGACCTGCTCGTCGAACGCGCCGAAGCGCTGCACGCGCTCCCCGCGGATGACCCGATGCACCTGGGGTCCGAGGCGCTCGCGCGGATCCGGGCCGGCCGGGAGGACCTGCGGCGCGCCGTGGACGTGGTCGGCGCGCTCGGGCTGCCGATCACGTTGAACCACAACGACCTGCACGGCGGCAACATCTT
>CAXSHP010000116.1:0-1081 GCA_964236935.1 uncultured Sphingomonadaceae bacterium | reverse complement strand
TGCGCGCGGATTATATGTGATCGGGCGCGGGCTGGGGCTCGGCATCGCGCAGGAGGCGGCGCTCAAGCTCAAGGAAACCTGTGGCCTGCATGGCGAGGCGTTCAGCGCCGCCGAGCTTCGGCATGGCCCGATGGCGCTGCTCGGACCCGGGTTTCCGCTGCTGGTGTTTCGTCAGTCGGACGAGACCGGGGAAGGCATTGACGACGCTGTCAAGGATGCGATCGCCCGGGGCGCCGACGTGCTGGTCGCCGGTTCCGACGCGCCCGGCGCGCGGCACCTGCCGACGCTCGCGGCGCATCCGGCGATCGAGCCCATGCTTCAGATCGTCAGCTTCTACCGCGCGGCCAACGCGCTCGCGATCCGGCGCGGTCTCGATCCCGATCGGCCGCCGCACCTCCGGAAGGTGACGGAGACGGTCTGATGCGGCGGGCATTCACCGGCGGATCCGTGCTGCTCGACGATGGTTTCGTCGAGGGGATGGCGGTGGTGGTGGACGGCCCGACGATCGCCGCGGTCGTGGCCGAGCGCGATCTGCCCGCGGGGATCGCGCGGTATCCGCTGGACGGTGCCCTGCTGAGCCCCGGTTTCATCGACGCTCAGGTCAATGGCGGCGGCGGCGTGCTGTTCAACGACGAACCGACCGTCGAAACGATCGCGGCGATCGGCGCGGCGCATCGTCCGTTCGGCACGACCGGCTTCCTGCCGACGCTGATCAGCGACGATCTGTCGACGGTGCGGGCCGCGGTGGCGGCGGTCGACGCGGCGATCGAGATGCGGGTGCCGGGGGTGCTTGGCATCCACATCGAGGGTCCGTTCCTCAATGTCGATCGCAAGGGCATCCACGATGGCAGGAAGATCCGCGCGCTGGACGACGAGGGCTTCCGCACGATCACCGGGCTGAAGCGCGGCCGGACGCTGGTGACGCTCGCGCCCGAACGGACGACGCCCGCGATGGTCCGCCAGCTCGCCGATGCCGGCGTGATCGTCGCGGCGGGACATACCGACGGCAGCTACGCCGACATTCGTGCCGCGCTCGACGCGGGTCTGACCGGCTTCACCCATTTGTTCAATGCGATGTCGC
>CAXSHP010000115.1:1963-8515 GCA_964236935.1 uncultured Sphingomonadaceae bacterium | reverse complement strand
CGCACCGCCATCTCGCCCGCCTCGATCCGCCCGCCGAGCAACGCGGTCGCCTGCGCCAGCAGCTCGGCCAGCGCGAGCGCCGACATGCGGATCGCATAAGCGGTCAGCACGAGGAACTTCGAGCGCTCGTCGAGCAGCCGCGCGCAATCGGCGATCAGCCCGGCGAGCCCCTCCTCGATCTTCCACAGCTCGCCCTCGGGTCCGCGGCCGAACTTCGGCGGATCGAGCATGATCCCGTCGTAGCGCCGCCCGCGCCGCACCTCGCGCGCGACGAACTTGGCGGCATCGTCGACGATCCAGCGGACCGGCCGGTCGGCCATGTCGGACAGCAAGGCGTTGGCCTTGCCCGCCTCGACCGATTTCTTCGACGCATCGACATGCGTGATCCGCGCGCCCTTCGCCGCGAGCGCGAGGCTGCCGACCCCGGTATAGCCGAACAGGTTGAGCGCCTCGTCGCCCTCCCCCATGCGCTCGCGCATCCAGGCCCATTGCGGCGCCATGTCGGGGAAGAAGGCGAGATGGCGGAACGGCGTGGTCTGCGCGGTGAAGCGCACCTCCTCCCACTTGAGCGGCCAGCCGCCGTGCGGCACGTCGCGCGACAGATGCCACTTGCCGCCGCCATCCTCGTCCGACGCACCGATGAAATCGCCGTCGGCCTGCCACTCCGCCGCGGCCGGCGCCCACATCGCCTGCGGCTCGGGCCGGATGAAGCGGTAAGGCCCGTAGCGCTCGAGCTTGCGGCCGTGGCCCGAATCGACGAGCCCGTAATCGGCCCACGGCTCGGCCACGAGGGTGAGGAGATTCATCTAGCTCCGTCGCGCTCACGCCGCCTTGGCGAGCTTGCCGCCGACCGTCGCGACCGCCTCGGGGCTCGCCAGCATCCGCGCGGCGGCGGCGCGGACGCGCTCGACCGTGCACGCCTCGATCGCCGCGATCGTCTCGGCCGGCGGGATCACTCGGCCGTGGAGCAGCACCTGCAGCCCGAGCCGGTCGGCGCGCGACTGGACCGATTCGAGCGACATCAGCATGCCCGCGCGGGCCTGCGCCTTGCCGCGCGCGAGCTCCGCCTCGCCGATCGTCGCCGCCGCCTCGCGCAGCACCTCGCGGACCAGCGCGGCGGCGCGCGCGGCATCGCCCCGCGCGGTCGCGAAATAAGCGGTGAACAGCCCCGTGTCCGGCCAGGCCGAAGCCCCCGAGCCAACCGAATAAGCGAGCCCCCGCTCCTCGCGCACCGACTGGAACAGCCGCGACGAAGAGCCCTCGCCGACGATCCCGGAGAACAGGCTCAGCGGATAATGATCGTCGTGATGATGGCCGACGCCCAGGTGCCCGATCGCGACATGCGTCTGCTCGAAGCTGCGCGTGTCGGCGAAGCGGCCGCCCGCGAACACCGCCGCCGGGGCGGCCTCGGCGCGGCCCGGAGCGAGATCGCCGAAATGCTGCTCGGCGAGCGCGAGGAACGCCGCCGGATCGAGCTTGCCCGCGCCGGCGAGCACCATCGACGACGGCCGATAGCCGCGCGCGATCCATCCGCGCAGATCGTCGGGCGTCACCGCCATCACGCTCGCCTCCTGCCCCAGCACGGGACGGCCGAACGACTGGCCGGGAAAGGCGACGCCGTGGAGATGATCGTAGATCACGTCGTCGGGCGTGTCCTGGACCTCGCCCATCTCCTGCACGACGACCTGCTTCTCGCGCGCGAGATCGGCGTCGACAAGATGCGGCCGACGGACGAGATCGGCGATCAGCCCGACGCCGAGCGCGACGTCCTCCGCGAGCAGCCGCGCCTGGAACGCGGTATGATCGCGCGCGGTATAAGCGTTGAGCCAGCCGCCGACATTCTCGACCGCCTCGGCGATGCCGCGCGCGTCGCGCGATCCCGCGCCCTTGAACACCATATGCTCGAGCAGATGCGCGAGCCCGCCGAGCGGCTCCGATTCGTGGCGCGAGCCGACGTCGACATACAGGCCGAGCGCGATCGTCTCGACCCCGGTCATCGGCTCGATCGCGACCGCGAGGCCGTTGGCGAGGCGGTGGAGCTGGGCGGTCACGCGGCGACCGCGCGCGCGGCGATATGCGCCTCGATGTCGCCAAGCGACGCCGGCAGCGCAACACAGCGCTCTTCCAGCTCGAACAGCCCGGCGAGCCGCGCGGGCAGCGCCGGGCGCAAGCCCGTCGCCGCCTCGACCGCATCGGGAAACTTCGCCGGATGCGCAGTGGCGAGCGTCACCAGCGGCACGTCGGCCGGCAGATCGGCGACGCGCGCGGCGGCGAGCCCGATCGCGGTGTGCGGATCGATCAGCTCGCCGCACTCGGCCGCCGCCCAGCGCAGCGCTTCGCCCATCGCCGCAGGATCGACGCGAGCGCTGGCGAACAGCGCACCCGCCACGTCGCGCATTTCCGGCTTCAGCGACAGCATGCTCGCCGCCTCGAACCCGGCCATCGCCACGCCGAGCGCGGCGCCGTCGCGGCCGTGCAGATCGAACAGCAGCCGCTCGAAGTTCGAGCTGACCTGGATGTCCATCGACGGCGCCGCGGTCGGCGTCACCGTGCCGACCGAATAGTCGCCGGCGGAAAGCGCGCGGTGGAGGATGTCGTTGACGTTGGTCGCGACGATCAGCTTGACCACCGGCAGGCCCATCTTGGCCGCGGCGTAGCCGGCGAAGACGTCGCCGAAATTGCCCGTCGGCACCGAAAACGCCACCGGCCGCGCCGGCGCGCCGAGGCGGACCGCGGCATAGAAATAATAGACGATCTGCGCCATCAGCCGCGCCCAGTTGATCGAATTGACCGCCGACAGGTTGAACCGGGTGGCGAAGGCGCGATCGGCGAACATCGCCTTCACCAGCGCCTGCGCATCGTCGAAGCTGCCGTCGATCGCGATATTGTGGATATTGCCGTCGCGGACGGTCGTCATCTGCCGCCGCTGGACCTCGGACACGCGCCCCGCCGGATGGAGCATGAACACGTCGACCTTGGCGCGCCCCGCGAGCGCGTCGATCGCCGCCGAACCGGTATCGCCCGAAGTCGCGCCGATCACGGTGAGATGCGTGTCGCGCGTCGAGAGGAAGCGCTCGAACAGCAGCCCGAGCAATTGCAGCGCGACGTCCTTGAACGCCAGCGTCGGCCCGTGGAACAGCTCGAGCAGCCAGTGGCGCGAGTCGAGCTGCACCAAAGGAGTCACCGCGGCATGATCGAACCGGCCGTACGCCGTCTCGCACAATCCGCGCAGCTCGGCCCCGGACAACGCCTCGCCGACGAACGGTGCCATCACGCGCACCGCCGTCTCGACATAGGACAGGCCCGCAAGCGCGGCGATCTCGTCCTGCGACAGGCTCGGCCAGGACTGGGGCACGTACAGCCCGCCGTCGGATGCGAGCCCGGCGAGCGTGACCGCCTCGAAATCAAGCGCGGGTGCCGAGCCGCGGGTGCTGATGTAGCGCATGGGGGGCCTTTAGCGGCGGTCACCTTCGGCGGCAACTTCGCTCCCTGTGCTCCCGCGAAGGCGGGAGCCCACTGGGTCCCCGCCTTCGCGGGGACACAAGACATTCAGGGTGACGGCCGGGCGGGATCGTCGGGTGGCGCTCCCCGCCGCCGCAGCGCCAGTGCATAGATGCCGAGCGCGAGCGCGGCGAACACGAACCACTGCACCGCATAAGCGCGATGATTGTTGGGGATGAGATCGAGCGACGGATAGGCGCTCGGCTGCAGCCCCGGAGCGGGCGTGTCGGCGACCAGCAGGATGCGGTGCTTGGCGTCCGGGCCGATGATCCCGCCGACCTTGCCCCCGCGCCAGCCCCTCGGCGGATCGCCGCTGTTCGACCAGCCGGCATCGACCTGCATCCCCGGCCCTTCCGCGCCGGTGCGGCAGGCGGCGACGTGGCTCCAGCCGGGAACGCCGGCGCGGCTGCGCCCGGCGCGCGCGCGCCACCCGGTGACCTGGAGGCAGAAGCCCTCGGCACGGCGGAACAGCAAGGCGTCGTCGCCGTTCGGCACCGCGGGGAAGGCGACCGGCGGCAGGCCCTGCGCGGCGCCAAAGCGCGCGAGCAGCGCCTCTTTCCATGTCGCGCGCTGGAGCTGCCACACGCCCAGCGCGATCATCGCCGCCGCGGCGAGCACGACCAGGACCGTCGGGATCGGGGGAATGCGCTTCATCGCAGCGTCTCCAGCCGGCCCTCGCGCGCCCGATTGCGATATTCGAGCGCGATCAGCACGCCCTTGGCGACGCGCAGCGCACCGAGCACCGCCCCGGCGGTCAGCGGCACCCACAGCAGGATGTGGACCCAGAACGGCGGATGCGCCATGAGCTGGAGCGCGATCGCCAGCCCGACGATCAACGTGCCGACGACGAGCGTGAGGAATGCGGCCGGCCCGTCGCCGACGTTGAACGCGGCATAATCGAGCCCGCAGGCGCGGCACCGATCGGCGAAGCGCGCGAACCCGGCGAACAAGGTCTTCGCGCCGCAGCGCGGGCACAGACCTCGGACGCCGCAGCGGAAGGGGAGAGGTGCATCTGCTTCAGCCATTGCCACTCCGCTGTCCCGAGCGAAGTCGAGGGACGTTCAGACCGTGGAACGTGTCTCGACTTCGCTCGACACAAGGGAGAAGGATTTACCCCCCGTGGATCGGCGCACCCGCACCGCCCCAGACGTAGATCGAGACGAACAGGAACAGCCACACCACATCGACGAAGTGCCAGTACCAGGCCGCCGCCTCGAAGCCGAAATGCTGCTTGGGGGTGAAATCGCCGCGATAGGCACGGATCAGGCAGACGCCAAGGAAGATCGTGCCGATGATCACGTGGAAGCCGTGGAAGCCCGTCGCCATGAAGAAGGTCGCACCATAGATGCTGCCTTTGAACGCGAACGGCGCATGCGCATATTCCCACGCCTGCACCGTGGTGAACAGCATCCCGAGCAGGATCGTGCACCACAGGCCCTTCTTGAGCCCGTCGCGGTCGCCGTGGAGCAAGGCGTGATGCGCCCAGGTGACGGTCGTGCCCGAAAGCAGCAGGATCAAAGTGTTGAGCAGCGGGAAGGCGAACGGATCGAGCACCTCGATTCCCTTGGGCGGCCACGCGCCGCCGATCGCCGCCTTGGGAAACAGCGAGGCATCGAAGAACGCCCAGAACCAGCCGACAAAGAACATCACCTCCGAGGCGATGAACAGGATCATGCCGTAGCGCAGGTGAAGCTGGACGACCGGCGTGTGATCGCCGCTCTTGGCCTCGCGGATCACGTCGGCCCACCACGAGAACATCGTGAACAGCACGCCGGCAAGGCCGAGGAAGAACAGGTAGCCGCCGAACGCCTGGCTGTGCATCCACATGATGCCGCCGGCCGCCATGCCGAGCGCCGAGAAAGCGCCGATCAGCGGCCAGGGGCTCGGCGCCAGGATGTGGTAATCGTGGTTCTTCGCGCCTGCCATGATCGTGCCTCGAGCTGCTGTTCGCCGGTCCTTAGAGCATCACCGGCGTGATTGGGAATAGGGGTCGCGTCGCCCGGAGGTTCAGCGGACCGAATCGTTCCCCGGCGCAGGCCGGGGCCCAGATGAGAGACCTGATTGGTTGGCGTAGCGCTTTCTCACCGCAGGCCTTCCCAACTGGACCCCGGCCTGCGCCGGGGAACTGGATCGTCCATTCGACCGAATTCGACTGTTACGCACCATCGTCGTCGGAAGCGCCCTTCGCTTTCGCCGCCGGCACGGATTTCCCCGTATCGTTCGCGGCCTTCACCGGGAAGAAGGTGTAGGACAAGGTGATCTCGCTGATATCCTTGGTGTCCGGATTGTCGATCAGCGCGGGATCGACGTAGAATACCACCGGCATGCGCATCGTCTCGCCGGGGCTGAGCGTCTGGTCGGTGAAGCAGAAGCATTGGATCTTGGTGAAATATTGCCCGGCCTGCCCCGGCGTGACGTTGAACGTCGCGCTGCCGGTCAGGGTCTTGTCGGACAGGTTGGTCGCTTCGAAGAAGGTCAGTTCGCGCGCGCCGACCGCGACGCGCTCGGTCGGGCTCTCGGGGCCGAACTTCCACGGCAGATCGGGGCTGACATTGGCGTCGAAACGCACCGAGATGATCTTGCCGACGACTGCGCCGGGGGCGCTCGTGCCCTCGGCGCGCTGGGTGGTGCCGTTGAAGCCCGTCGTCTGACAGAAGATCCGGTAGAGCGGCACGCTCGCATAAGCGAGCCCGCCCATCGACATCACCATGGTCGCGGCGAGCAGAGCGGTGCGGCTGTTACGGGTCATGCGTCAGCTCATCTTGGCGATGCTGATCGCGAAGAACAGCGCCACCAGCGCGCCGAGGATCAGCGCGGTGATCAGGGCGCGCGAGCGCTGGCGCCGGCGGACGAGCTCGTCCGGCGTCATGCGAGCCAGCGATCGACGACGAGCGCGCCGAACACGACGAACAGATAGACGATCGAGAAAGCGAACAGCCGCCGCTCGGGCGCCATCGCCGCCTGATCGGTCTCACGGCTGCGCACCACTTGCGTCGCCAGCGCGACGAAGATCGCCGAGAGCGCCGCCGCCGCCGCGCCATAGAGCGCCCC
>CAXSHP010000115.1:1126-1926 GCA_964236935.1 uncultured Sphingomonadaceae bacterium | reverse complement strand
TACATCAGCACCTGGTGGCGGGTGTGGCGCGCGCCGGCGACGACGGGCAGCATCGGCACGCCGGCCGCGGCATAGTCCGAACGGACGAACAGCGACAGCGCCCAGAAATGCGGCGGCGTCCACAGGAAGATCAAGGCGAACAGCAGCACCGGCAGCAGCTCGACCCGCCCGGTGGCCGCCGCCCAGCCGATCAGCGGCGGGAACGCGCCGGCCGCGCCGCCGATGACGATGTTCTGCGGCGTGCGGCGCTTGAGCCAGACGGTGTAGACCAGCACGTAGAACAGGATCGAGACGGCGAGGATGGCGGCGGCGAGCGCGTTGATCGCGAGCCCCATCAGGATCACCGAAAAGGCGCCCAGGCCCACGCCGAAGTGCAGCGCGGTCTGCCGCTCCATCCGTCCGGCGGGGATCGGGCGACTGGCGGTGCGCGCCATCATCGCGTCGAGATCGGCCTCGTACCACATGTTGAGCGCGCCGGCCGCGCCCGCGGCGAGCGCGATGCACAGGATCGCCGTGAAACCGAGCACCGGGTTGATATGGACCGGCGCGGCGAGCAGCCCGGCGAGCCCGGTGAACACGACGAGCGTCAACACCCGCGGCTTGGTCAGCGCGACGAAATCGCGCCAGTCGGCGGGGAGGGCGGGGGAAGTGATCGTGACGGTCGTCATTGTAAGCACCACATCCGTTCGGGCTGAGCCTGTCGAAGCCTGTCCTGAGCCTGTCGAAGGGCCTTCCGTTCTTGCCGCTTGGGAGAAGGAGCCCTTCGACAGGCTCAGGGCGAACGGACTCGGTTTCCTTGG
>CAXSHP010000115.1:0-1116 GCA_964236935.1 uncultured Sphingomonadaceae bacterium | reverse complement strand
CTGCTCCTGCTCGCGGTGCCGCGCCTCGGCCTCCGCCAGCGCTTGGCCGGCCGCCTTGTCGCTCTCGCCCGCCCGTCAGTCGATCCGCGGCAGCGTCTCGAACTGGTGGTACGGCGGCGGGCTCGGCAGCGTCCATTCGAGCGTGGTCGCGCCCTCGCCCCACGGATTGTCGCCCGCCGGCTTGCCCGCGAACAGCGACCAGATGATGTTGACGAAGAACGCCACCATCCCGACGAGCATGATCGCATAGCCGATCGAAGCGAGGTGATTGAACGGCGCGTAAGCCGGCGTGTAATCGGGAATGCGCCGCGGCATGCCGTCGAGCCCGAGGAAATGCATCGGGAAGAACAGCACGTTCACGCCGACGAAGAACACCCAGAAATGGATCTTGCCGAGCAGCTCGTTGTACATCCGCCCCGACATCTTCGGGAACCAGTAATAGAAGCCGGCGAACAGCGAGAACACCGCGCCGAGCGACAGCACATAGTGAAAGTGCGCGACGACGTAATAGGTGTCCTGCATCGCCGTATCGATCCCGCCGTTGGCGAGCACGACGCCGGTGACGCCGCCGACGGTGAACATGAAGATGAAGCCGATCGCCCACAGCATCGGCGTCTCGAAGGTCAGCGAGCCGCCCCACATCGTCGCGATCCACGAGAAGATCTTGATGCCGGTCGGCACCGCGATGATCATCGTCGCCGCGGTGAAATACATCTTGGTGTTCACGTCGAGCCCGGTCGTGAACATGTGGTGCGCCCACACGACGAAGCCGACCACGCCGATCGCGACCATCGCATAGGCCATGCCGAGATAGCCGAACACCGGCTTGCGGCTGAACGTCGAGATCACTTGGCTGACCATGCCGAAGCCGGGCAGGATCATGATGTAGACCTCGGGATGGCCGAAGAACCAGAACAGATGCTGGTAGAGGATCGGATCGCCGCCGGCGCTCGCGTCGAAGAAGGCGGTGCCGAAGTTGCGATCGGTCAGCAGCATCGTGATCGCCGCGGCGAGCACCGGCAGCGCGAGCAGCAGCAGGAAGGCGGTGACCAGCACCGACCAGACGAACAGCGGCATCTTGTGCAGCGTCATGCCCGGCGCGCGCATGTTGAAGAT
>CAXSHP010000114.1:1110-8608 GCA_964236935.1 uncultured Sphingomonadaceae bacterium | reverse complement strand
CCTTGAATCAGAACTCAGCGCAAATGGGAATCCCTAGAGTCCACACCGCCTAGAGTTTGTTTCACTAAGATAAACCATCCAGTTCCCCGGCGAAGGCCGGGGTCCAGTGGGGAAGGCCGCAGGGGCAGGCTCGGTGCCCACCAATCAGGGTCTCCCACCTGGGCCCCGGCCTTCGCCGGGGAACGATTCAACCAAGACGAAACCGACTCTAGAACCGATAGCCGACCTGCACGCTGGCGGTGCGTGGCGTCGAATAGTTGCGCTGGACGAAGCCGGCGACGCTGGTCAGATCGCCCGCATAGGTGATGTAGTGTTTGTCGGTGACGTTGCGCACGAACACCGTCGCATCCCATTTCCTGTCCGGCGCGATGAGCCCGATCGAGATATCGCCGGTGAGATACGCGCCTGCCTTCAGTGCGGGGGCGTTGATCGTGCTGAAATAGCGCGAGCCGGCGTAGGACAGGCTCGGCTGCGCAAAGAAGGTGCCGATCGCGCTGCGCACCTCCTGGCGGACATTGGCGGCGATCGACAGCTTGGGGGAAAAGGCTGATCGCTGGTCCGCCAGCGTGCCGTCCGGCAGCGATACGTTCTTCACGCGCGTGTGGAGGTAAGCGATGCCGAGCCCGCCCGACAGCCCGTGGCGCAGATCCGCGTTCACCTCCAGCTCGCCGCCATAGTTGCGCGCCTCGGCGTTGAAGATCGCGCCGTTCAGGTTGACGAAGTTGAACGCCTGGAAATTGTGATAGTCGTAATAGAATCCGCTCAGATTGGCGGTCACCCGCCGATTGATCAGCGTGGTCTTGATGCCCGCTTCGTAGGAAGTCAGCACCTCCGGCCGGACGACCAGGCTGTCGAAGGTCGTGCCGACGGTGACGATCGACGGCGCCTGGAGGAGGCTGCCCTTGTTGCCGCGCGTCACGCCCGCGTAGAGCAGCGCGGCCGGCGACAGCTTCCACGTCAGCTGCGCCTTCCCGGACCAGTCATTCCGGGCATAGGTGCCGCCGACGACCGTGCCGGTCGGCGCGAGGTTGAACGCCAGACACGTCGCGTCGTCCGCGCCGCACACCGCATTGACCACGAACTGCTTCTTGTCGCGCGTCCAGCGCACCCCCCCGATCGCGGTGAGCCGGCCGGTCAGGTCGAGCTCGGCCTCACCAAAGACGGCATAGGTGTCCACCTTCTGCGTGTACAAATCCGCTTCGGCGAACCCGAACACGTCGCTCAGGTCGAGATACGACCGGTAGCGGCCGAAGATGTGGAGGTAATAACCGCCGATCGTCCAGCGGAACCGGCCGGCAGCCTGCGACAGGCGCAGTTCCTGCGACGCCTGATAGGCGGTCTGACGCGGGTTGTAGGTGCCGATCACCAGCGGCGAGGCGTCGCTGTCCTCCTGGTAGTTCTTCCGGATATGGCTGTAGTTGGTGATCGAGGTCAGCGTCGGGCCGTCCAGGTTCGCCACCAGCGTGTTGGTGGCGCCCCAGATGGCGCGGCGGAAAATACCGTTCTGGGGCGCATCGACCCGGTAGGGCCCGTCGTCCGGCTTGCGATAGCCCAAGCAGTTGGTCGACCCCGCCGCGACCGGCGGATAGCCGAGCGCGGCGCAATTGTCCGCGAACAGCGGCCCGTCGGTCTGCGTGCTCAGATTGTGGTTCGCCGGATCTTGCGCGGTGGGCGCAGCGTCATATACGCCGCCGCCGACCGTGAACGTGCGCGAGCCGAAGATCTCCAGATTATCGTCTATGGTCGAGGTCGGGCGCCAGCGTAGCTGGACGCGGCCGTTGATCGTCTTGTCCGCGCCGCCGTCGCGTCCCGAAACGTTGTGGATATAGCCGTCCTGCCGGTTGAACAGGAACGCGGCGCGCGCCGACAGCGTATCGGTCAGCCCGCCCCCGATCGCGCCCTCCGCTCGTGCCTGGTCGTAGCGGCCGTAGGTGCCCTGGACATAGCCGGACAGCGTGTCGCTCGGCTTGCGCGAGATGATCTGGACCAGCCCGCCGGTCGCGTTGCGGCCGAACAGCGTGCCCTGCGGCCCGCGCAGCACCTCCAGCCGGTCGACGTCGTACAGGCCGATGCCGGTCGCGCCCTGAAAGCTGACATAGGCGCCGTCGACATAAACCGCGTTGGGCGATTCCTGATGATCGGCGAAGTCGAGCTGCACGACGCCGCGAATGTTGATGAGCGTGACGGTGGGCGACGCGCCATAAGCGGTGATCTGGACGCCGGCCGCGACCTTGCCGATCTGCGACGTGTCGCCGACGCCGCGATTAACGAGGTTGGCGCCCGACAGCGCGGTGATCGCGATCGGAACGTCCTGCAGCCGCTGCTCGCGGCGCTGCGCGGTCACGATGATGTCGCCGCCGGTGTCCGCCGGAGCGGCCATGACCGAGCCTGCGGGCATCGTCGTATCCGGAGCCGTCGTGGCCGATGTGGTCGTCACCGGCCCCGCCCGATCGGGCGACGCCGCGGATTGCGCCAGGACGGTGGCGGAAAGGAAAGTGAGGCACGTCGCCACCCCGATCGGCAATACGAGCCCGACTCGGAAACGCCTCTTGGCCACGATCATCTCTTCGTCCTCTCCCCCGTTCCCGCCTCCGTTGCTTCGGTGGCGTATGCTGCATAAGGTGAGTATAAATCATATACTATAATTGTCGGCAAGGGGTAGGCGATGCGAACCTTCTCAGGCGGTGAGCGCATGCGTGGCACGCGCGACGTCCGCCCGTGCGAACCACCTGGCTCGACTCTAGCGAGATGACTTCAGCCTCGCTTCGGTCCCCCGCGAGGACTCTTTGTTAGGGGCTGGACCCCCGCCTTCGCGGGGGAACGATTCAAGCTACTGTCATCTCGCTCTAGGAGATCTTGCTCGGGAAGGTCGAGCGGCGGCAGGCGTCGTCGCGCTGCTAACCGTGCCGGGCGTCGCCGTGTACCGGTTTCGCTGCGAGACCGTCGCCCGCCTCGGCCGCATCGTCGGAATCGATGCGCCGCTGGAGCGCCGTGTTTTCGCGCAGCAGCGTATAGATCCGGCTCTCGACCATCTCCATGAATTGGTCGAACAATGCGTCGCGCATGTCCGCGAAGCGCGAGGCGAACCGGGCCGTGCTGCTCGCCGAATCGCAGATGATCGAGCAAAAGGCGTGCGTCTGCTCGTCCGGTACGTAGCCGATGAAAGATTGGAGAGCGTCGGCCATCCGGCGCGCATTGAGCAGCGAATCCTGCCAGTCGGCTTCGCGCATCACCGCCCAGGCATTCGGATCGGTGGACAAGGCACGATAGCCGGGATTGTCGCGGGTATAGCTCCAGCACAAATTGAGCGTCGCGCGCACGTCGCGGGTAAAATCGGCGATCGACCGCACATCCTCGAAATAGCCTTCGAGCTTCGCGCCGAGCGCATCATAATGGCGCGCGCAAAGGCACTCGAGAATTTCGTCCTTGTTCGAGAAATATTGATAGACCGAGCCAATCGGCACGCCGGCGCGCACCGCAAGGTCGTTCATCGCGACGTTGGCGACGCCACCTTCGGCGATCGCCTCGTCGGTCGCATCGAGAATGCGATCGACCCGCACCTTGGCGCGAAGCTGGGTTGGCTGTTTTCGCACGCGTTCCCTTATCCTTCAGAGCGCCGTTTTAGCACAGCGCAACGGCTTTACAAGTGATGTGAGCTATGCTCATATTAACGCGAAAGGGCTGAAGCATGACGACGGGCTTGTTCACCGACGAGCGGACCTTCTGGCACAGCACCGGGCTGCAGGCCCTCAACCTGCCGGTCGGCGGCTGGGTTCAGGTCCCGAACGCGTCGCTCGGCGCCGACAGCCCCGATTCCAAGAGGCGCCTGCTCAGCCTGGCCGAAGTGTCGATGCTCGCGCGCCGGCTGGCCCGTCCGGTGGCCGAGCCGGCGGCATACGAGGATTGTCTGCGCGTCCATGGCGCAGATTATCTGGCGCGCTTCAAATCGACCAGCGACTTGGGCGGCGGCGAGCTCGGCCCCGGCGCCGCGTTCGGCCCCGGCGGATATGAGATCGCACTGGTCTCGGCGGGGCTGGCGAAGGCGGCCGTCGTCGCCGTGCTCGATGGGTCGATCGACAATGGCTATGCGCTCTGCCGGCCTTGCGGCCATCATTGCCTTCCCGAACAGCCGATGGGCGCCTGCCTGCTCGCGAACATCCCGATCGCGCTCGAGGCGGCGCGCGCGACCCGGGGGCCGCGCCGCGTCGCGGTGATCGACTGGGACGTGCATCACGGCAACGGCACCCAGGCGATCTACTACGGCCGATCCGACACCCTGACGATATCGCTGCACCAGGATCGTTGCTTCCCCTTCGGCTATGGCGGGGAGGAGGATCGCGGAGAAGGCGACGGGCTCGGCTGCAATATCAACGTGCCGCTGCCGCCGGGGTGCGGCGACGCCGCCTATCTCCATGCGTTCGACACGATCGTCGCGCCGGCGGTCACCACTTTCGCGCCCGACCTGATCGTGGTTGCCAGCGGGCTTGATGGCAGCGCGTTCGATCCGCTGGGGCGAATGATGCTGCACAGCGATACCTATCGCGCGCTCACCGCGCGGACGCGGGAGATCGCCGACGCGTGCTGCGGCGGGCGATTGGTGATCGTCCATGAGGGCGGCTATGCGGAGTCCTATGTGCCGTTTTGCGGCCACGCGATCTTGGAGGCTCTCAGCGGAATCGCGACCGACGTGGTCGATCCGGCGCTTGAGGTGGTGTCCGCGTGGCAGCCACGAGACGAGGTCGTCGCGTTCCAGAAGCAATGGATCGACCGTCTTGCCGATGCTTTCAGGCGGCCGGCGGCGGGCGGGACGGCAGCGTGAGCGTAGCGAAAGACCATCTGGGTGCGGCGCGGTACGCGCTGCTGCTGATGGCGTTGGTGGCGCCGTCGTTCAATTTCGTCGCACTGCCGCCGGTGCTTCCGAACATCGCGGCGCATTTCGGCGGCGGCGCGCGCGGACAGGGTATCGCCCAGATGGCGGAGGCGCTGCCCTTCCTCGGGCTTGCGGTCGGCGGCCTGTTCGCGGGATCGGTACTGGGCAGGCTGGGGGCAGGCGCGAGTATCGGTATCGCGGGCGCGGGGCTCGCGGCGGCCGGCATCGGCGGCGCGCTCAGCGATCAGGTGCCGCCATTATTGCTCAGCTGCGCGCTGATCGGGCTGATGGCGGCGCTCGCGACGAGTGCGCTCGCGGCACTGACCAGCGCGCTGGTCGAAGGCACACGCCTCGATCGCCTGCTCGGCGTGCAGGTCGCCGTGTCGGATGTCTTCACCGTCGCCGGGGGCGCCGCCGCCGCCTTGCTCGCCACCCGATTCGGCTGGCACGGCCCGTTCGCGATCTTCGTGGCGTTCGGAGTGTTCCTGCTGCTCGCGCTGGCGCCCGCGCGCGTGCCGGTGCTCGTCGCCGCGCCGGAGGGAAGCGGGCTGGTGCATGTCGCAAGACGCGCCTGGCCGGTTTATCTGGGCGCCGGTTTCGTTTTCCTGCTCGTCGCGACGCAGGCGACGCAACTGCCCTTCTACCTCGAGCGGATGGGCTATCGCACGCCGTCGAGCCGCGCCGTCATCACGACCTTCGCGCTGGTCGCCACGATGTGCGGCTCGATCTCGTTCTCGCTGCTGCTCGGTCGCGTCCCGGCGTGGCGGGTGCAGGCGCTTGCGGTCGCCGCCACGGCGCTAGGGCTGCTGGGCATGGCATTTTGGAGCGGCGGGCTGGGCGCCGGGCTGATGCTGACCTTTCTGATCGGGCTCGGCTGCGGGCTGACCGTGCCGACCCTGTTCGCCGGGGCGTTGCGTCTGGCGCCCGAGGGGCTGCGCGGCCATTCGATCGGCCTGCTCAATGTCGCGATCTTCGCGGGCAGCTTCGTCAGCCCGCTGCTGCTGTCGCCGATCGCCGCTTCCTTCGGCTATCCGGCGCTCTACGCGGCGATGGCGATCGTGGTTCTCGTCGTCGGCTCGGCGCGCGTCGTCACGCTGCGCGCGCGCGCCGTCCCGGACGACGCAACACGGGTGGCGGGCGAACGGGAGGTGATCGCGCATGGATGATACGCAGTTCAATCGGCTGACGGGACGCGGCGGCGGCGATCGCGCGCTGTCCGCCGCCGAGCGGCGCAATGCGGAAGTCGTGCTGGCGACCTACGCCGCCTTCGCCGGACGGTGGGAAACGGACGAGCAGCGCGGCTATTATAGCGATGGATTCGTCGACCATTCGACGCTGCATGGTGCGACCTTCGCCGATCTGGTGACCTTCGTGCAGGGCTTCCGCGCACGTTTCCCCAACGGTTCGGTGGCGATCGAGCGCATGCTGGTCGACGGCGAATATATCGTGACGCAGGTGACGGGTCGGCTCAGCCCCGATCATCCGCCCGATGCGGCCATCGAGATCTACCGGCTCGAGGACGGGCGCATTGCCGAACATTGGGACGTGATCCGTCCCGCCCCCGATTTCACCAACGTCCCGGGCGCGCCGCCCGCGACACGCCATGCGGGAGATAATGCGTGAAGGTCGTTTCGAAGGACGGCGTCAGGCTCGACGTGCAAGTCGAGGGGCCGGAAGATGGGGCGCCGGTCGTGCTCCTGCATGGCGTATCGTCGAGCCGAACGACGTATGATTGGCTGCCGGACAGCGTCACGCGTGGCCGGCGCGTCTATCGCGCCGACTTCCGGGGCCATGGCGCGTCCGAGCGCGCACCGGGCCGCTATTTTCTGCAGGATTATTTCGAGGATACGGTCGCGATCCTGGAACAGGCGGTGGGCCGCCCGGCGGCGATCGCCGGCTTCTCGCTGGGCGGATGCACCGCGTGGATGATCGCGCAGCAGAGGCCTGAGCTGGCGACCGCGATCCTGATGGAAGATCCGCCGATCTACGGCGGCGAACCCGAGGTGCACGAGGCCGCGGGGATCGGTCCGGTCCTGCGCCGCTCGATCGATCAGGAGATCGCCTGGAGCGACCGTGGCGCGAGCGCGCAGGAAGCGGCCGACGAACTTGCCGCCACGCCGATGGGGCCGACGCTGATCTTCTCGGACGTCATGATGGCCGACAGCATCCATTCGCTCGCAACCTCGACGATCGCACGCGACCGTGGCGTCACCGAATCGGCGATCGCGCGCGAGATGCTGGACGGCCTGGACACGTCGTCGCCGCTGCACCGCCCCGCAATCCTGCTGGCCGGCGGTGACGAATTCGGCGGCGCGTTCACCACCGGGCATGAGCTCCGCCTGGCGCAGACGCATCCCGACGTGCCCGTGGCGCGCCTGGCGAGTTGCGGGCATGGCCTGCAGACCTGGAAGCGTGGCCGCGACCTTTATCTGACGATATTGCTGGGCTTCCTGGCGCAGTACGCGCCGGTCTCCCATGGCTGAGCGGGAGACGCGCGAGTTCGACGTGATCGTCTACGGCGCGAGCGGCTTCACCGGCCGTCTTGCCGCCGCCTATCTGCACCAGCGCTACGGCGAAACCATCCGCTGGGCGTTGGCGGGGCGCAATCCCGAAAGACTTGCGGCGATC
>CAXSHP010000114.1:0-1100 GCA_964236935.1 uncultured Sphingomonadaceae bacterium | reverse complement strand
GCCGATCCGGCGAGCGTCCGCGCCATGACCGCGCGCACCCACGTGCTGATCTCGACCGTCGGGCCCTACCAGCTCCACGGATCGAGCGCGGTCGAGGCCTGCGCCGCCACGGCTACGGACTATCTCGACATGTCGGGCGAGCCGACCTGGATGCGCGAGATGCTCGACGCGCATGGCGCGGCGGCGCAGGCGTCGGGCGCGCGCATCCTGTTCTCCTGCGGGTTCGATTCGATTCCGTTCGATCTCGGCGTATATCGGCTCCAGACGCGCTGCATCGCGCGCTGGGGGCGGCCGTCCTCGCGCATCCGCTGCCGGGTCGCGGGAATTCGCGGCGGGATATCGGGCGGCACGGCGGCGACGCGGTGCGCGACCGAGGCGGCGATCACGCTCCGGCCCGAGCTGCCCGCGCTGCTCCAAGATCCATTCCTGCTGACCCCGGGCTGGCGCGGCGCCACACAGCCCCCCATGGACAGCGTCGCGTTCGATCCCGCCATCGGCCATTGGGTCGCGCCGTTCTACATGGCCCTGATCAACACCAAGCACGTTCACCGGACCAACATGCTGACCGGGGAGCGATATGGGCGCGAATTCGTCTACGACGAGATGGTCGCGGTGCTCGAGCCGGGGGAAGACGGCCGCCGCGCCGCCGAAGCACGCGGTGCGTTCGATCCGTTCGGCGGCACCGAGGACCTGCGGAGCGGCGACGGACCCTCGGCGACCGAGCGGGCCGATAATTTCTTCGACCTCGTCTTCATCGCCGATGGCCCCGACGGCGACCAGCTCGCGCTCCGCTGTCACGGGGCGCTCGACCCTGGCTATGAAGGCACGGCGCGCATGATGGGCGAGACAGCGGTCGCCCTGACGGAGACCGCCGGCGCAGGCGGCTTCTGGACCCCGGCGTCGCTGTTCGGCGATGCGCTTGCAGACCGGCTCTCCGCAAATGCGGCGATCTTTTTCGACGACGCCGATCCTGCGGCCATTTTTACCGGTACAGGAGACAAAGCATAAACCCAGGCAGATTGAGGTATTCGAGGACGAAGAGGTGCTCGCCTTCCTCGCAGAACATGGCGAGCGCGCGAAACGGTGACGTCGGTCTGCGA
>CAXSHP010000113.1:0-8622 GCA_964236935.1 uncultured Sphingomonadaceae bacterium | reverse complement strand
ACAAACTACCTTAGGAACTCAGGCTATGTGCAACCCACGTGAGAAATGCCCTAGCCTCGTTTTCAGCCAGGTTGAAACCTTGGTCGAATCCATGGACGGCGTCCGCTCTTCGTTTCGGCCATGCCGCATCCATGGATCCCGGCTTTCGCCGGGATGACGATGATTCAAGGCGGGCGCGTTGGCCGCCGGCGGGCGCCTGATGACTTGAAGTTGCCTTGCCTTGTTCCCCGCGAAGGCGGGGGTCCAGACCAGACCAAGACTGCTTGTCAGAGGCTGGACCCCCGCCTTCGCGGGGGAACGCTTCGAGAGCGGATCATATCACCGATTGTCAGCAGCGGCCGGTTGCGCCTGATCCCTGCGTCGCGCCGTAAGGAGCCCTTTTTCGCGCCAAACCGATGGTTGCTCACCCGTTTCGCGGCGGAAGGCGCGCGCGAAATGCGTCGGATCGTCATAGCCCAGCGTCGCGCTGATCTCGGTTATCTGAAGCATCGTGTAGAGCAGCAGCCGCTTCGCCTCCGTGGTGGTGCGCTGTCGCACGACGGCGGACGCGCCCAGGCCATGCCCCTCCATCGCCGCGCGGTTGAGCAGATAGGGGGTGGTGCCGAGCGCGGCGGCAAAGCGGGCGATCGGCCAGCGTTCGCGGAAATGCCGCTCGATCAGCAGGTGAAAGCGCTGGAGCAATCGCCCCCGCGCCGGTCGCGGCGGATTTCCGGTGCCGGTCTCGTGCAGCCGCGCCGCGAGCACCGCGATCAGATGGACATGTGCGCCGACCGCTGCTTTCTGCCCCCAGGAATAATGACGATATTCCCGTTCCACGCCGGTGAACAGGCGCAGCGCTTCCTCCTGCCGCTCCGGCGGGATCGGCAGGATCAGCGGGGTCGCGACGCATTCGAGGATGCGCGGATCGGTGTCGGCGAGGCAGCCGTTCTTGAACCCGTCCGACATGCTGACGACGATCGCATCGCTCGATCCGGTAACGTCGAAGCCGTGGACCGCACCCGCGGGCGCCACCGACAGCGCGGCGCCGGGCAGCGCGATCCGCTGCTCTTCCAGCCGATAGATGCCCTCGCCGGCGAGCCAGAGCGATATCTGATGCAGATGCGGGTGGCGGTGGGGGCGGACATGGCCGTCATGGATGTGGGCGCGATCGGAAACGCGCTCGACATGCACGAAATGCAGATCCACCTCGCGCGGCGCTTCGCCATAGATCCAGTAGAAGGGAAGCTCGTCCGGCATGATCGGCGGCACTCATTTTGACGAAATGGTCGGCGAGTTTTGCGGCTCTGCCTGTTCCATTCGGCCACCATGTAGCAAGATCGGCGGACGGGATCGAGAAGGGATGCCTCCGTGTTTTTACGAAACTGCTGGTATGTCGCCGCGTGGAGCCATGAGGTCGAGGCGGGCCGGCCGTTCGCGCGCAAGCTGCTGGGCGAGCGAGTGGTGCTGTTCCGCAAGGAGAGCGGCGGCGTCGCTGCGCTGATCGACCGCTGCAGCCACCGCTTCGCACCGCTCTCGATGGGCCGGTGCGAGGGCGAGGGGCTGCGCTGCATGTACCACGGCCTGATTTTCGACGGCGACGGCCGATGCATCCATGAACCCGGCCGCAACCGGCCGAGCCCGGGAACTTCGGTCCGCAGCTATCCCTTGGTCGAGCGCCACAAGCAGCTGTGGATCTGGATGGGCGACCCCGCGCTCGCGGATCCGGCTCTCGTCCCCGATTGCTGGTGGCAGGATCATCGCGACTGGCGGTCGATCCCCGCCTACATCCACTACCGCGCCGACTACCGGCTGATCATGGACAATCTGCTGGATTTCTCGCACCTCTCGTTCGTGCACGAGAATACGCTCGGCGGATCGCTCAGCATCGCCGAAGCCAAGCCGAAGATCGAGGTCGTCGGGGACGATACGGTGCGGATCACGCGCTGGTACAGGAACGAACCCGAGCTTGCCCCCTATCTGCGCGGGGTGGCCGAGATCGCCGGGCCGATCGATCGTTGGAACATCTACGAGGTCCATGTTCCGGGCAACGTGTTCAACATGGATTCGGGCAGCGCGCCGGCCGGCACCGGCGCGCCCGAGGGCCACCTCGTGCCCGCGGCGCTGCAATTCCACGCCTGCCAGATCGTGACGCCGGAAGACGAGAGCAATTCGCACTTCTTCTGGACCTACGCGCATAATTTCCGATTGGACGATCCCGCTTTGACCGAACGCCTGTCCGCCCGCATCCTCGAAGGCTTCGAGGAAGATCGCGCCTTCATCGAGGCGCAGCAGGCGGTCGTCGACGAGAGCGGCGACGACCGGATGGCCTATATCTTCGTCGATGCCGGCCTTTCCCAGGGCCGTCGCGTGCTGGAGAAGCTGCTCGCCGCCGAAGCGCCGGGCGAGCCTGTTCCCGCCTGACCGCGGCGTCGATCCGGCGCCGGCCTTGCCATCTCTTAACATGTTAAGTACATCACTGCCGCGTCATCGGAGACAGTCATGCCCCATCCCCGCCGCGAAGCCGCGCTCGGCATCATCGCGCCCCATCGCGCCCAGCCGCTCGGCCACTTCGTCGGCGGGGTATCCGTTGCGGGCGAGGGGACGGCGTTCGACGTGTTCGAGCCGGCGACCGGCGAGGTGCTGGGGCAGGCCCGCGATGCGACCGCGGCCGAAGTCGATGCCGCGGTCGCAGCGGCGCGCGACGCCTTCCCCGCCTGGGCGGCGATGGCCGGCACCGAGCGCCGCCGCATCCTCCACAAGGTCGCCGACCTCATCGTCGCGCGGGCGGACGAGATCGCGGCGGTGGAGTGTCTCGACGCCGGGCAGGCGTGGCGCTTCATGGCGAAGGCGGCGATCCGCGGCGCGGAGAATTTCCGCTTCTTCGCCGATCGCGCGCCGGATGCCGCCAACGGCCGGTCGCTGCCGAGCGCCGATCATCTCAACGTCACGACGCGCCACCCGATCGGCCCGGTCGCGGTGATCACGCCGTGGAACACGCCGTTCATGCTTTCCACCTGGAAGATCGCGCCGGCGCTCGCGGCGGGCTGCACGGTGGTGCACAAGCCGGCCGAATGGTCGCCTTATTCGGCGCGGCTGCTGGTCGAGATCGCGCACGAGGCAGGGCTGCCGGCGGGCGTGTTCAACGCGGTCAACGGGCTCGGCGAGACGACCGGCAAGCGGCTGACCGAACATCCCGGCATCAAGGCGATCGCCTTCGTCGGCGAGACCAAGACCGGCTCCGCGATCATGAAACAGGGTGCCGATACGCTGAAGCGCGTCCATTTCGAGTTGGGCGGCAAGAACCCGGTGATCGTGTTCGACGACGCCGATCTCGACAAGGCGCTCGATGCGGCGATCTTCATGATCTACTCGCTCAACGGGCAGCGCTGCACCTCCTCGTCGCGGCTGCTCGTCCAGCGCTCGATCCACGATGCGTTCGTTGCCAAGGCGGCGGAGCGGGTCAAGCGGCTGAAGGTGGGCGATCCGTTCGACCCCGCAACGGAGGTCGGCCCGCTGATCCACCAGCGCCATTACGACAAGGTGGCCAGCTACATGGCAGTCGCGACGGCAGGCGGCGCGCGGATCGCAGCGGGCGGTGCGCGACACGAGGAGGCGGGATCCGGGTTCTTCTTCCAGCCGACGCTGTTCGCAGGCGCCGAGCAATCGATGCGCATCGCCCAGGAGGAGATTTTCGGCCCGGTCCTCACCGCCATCCCATTCGACGACGAGGCCGATGCGATCGCGAAGGCGAACGACGTCGATTATGGGCTCGCCGCCTATTTGTGGACCGGTGACATGGGACGCGGGCTGCGCGTTTCGAACGCGCTCGAAACCGGCATGGTGTGGGTCAACAGTGAGAACGTCCGCCACCTGCCCGCCCCGTTCGGCGGGACCAAGGCGAGCGGCATCGGCCGCGACGGCGGCGATTGGAGCTTCGACTTCTACATGGAGACGAAGAACATCGCGCTGGCCTACGGCACGCATCAGGTGCCGAGGCTGGGTGTCTGAGCCGTGTCCGCGATCAACCTCGTGCCAGGCGCCTGCCTGATCGACGGCCAGTGGCTGCGCGGCGATGCGGTCATCACCGTCATCAACCCCGCCGACGGCAGCGTGGCAGGCACCGTCCCCTCGCTCGGCGGCACGGGCGCGCAGGCGGCGGTGGATGCGGCCGAACGAGCGCTGCCGGGCTGGGCGGCGCTGCCGGCCGGCGCGCGGTCCGAAATCCTCGGGCGCTATGATCGGCTGATCCTCGATCATGCCGATGCGCTCGCCGCGATCTTGACGGCGGAGCAGGGCAAGCCGCTGGCCGAGGCGAAGGGCGAGATCCTCTCCGCCGCGGGCTTCATCCGCTGGTTCGGCGAGGAAGCGCGCCGCGCCTATGGCGACGTGATTCCAGGCCATGCGGCCGACAAGCGCATCGTGGTGCTCAAGCAGCCGATCGGTGTCGTCGCGGCGATCACGCCGTGGAACTTCCCGGCGGCGATGATCACGCGCAAGATCGGGCCGGCGCTGGCGGCGGGCTGCACTGTCGTACTCAAACCCGCCGAACAGACGCCGATGACCGCGCTCGCGCTCGGCGCACTGGCGCAGGCGGCGGGCGTTCCGGCCGGCGTGCTCAACATCGTGACGGGCAAGTCGCGCGAGATCGGGGCGGTGTGGACGCGGAGCCCGGTCGTCCGCAAGCTGAGCTTCACCGGATCGACCGAAGTGGGCGCGCAACTCTACGCCCAATGCGCGCCGACGATCAAGAAATTGAGCCTCGAGCTTGGCGGCAACGCGCCCTTCATCGTGTTCGACGATGCCGATCTCGACGCGGCGGTCGCAGGCGCGATCCAGTCCAAGTTCCGCAATGCCGGCCAGACCTGCGTCTGCGCCAACCGTTTCTATGTTCAGGCCGGCATCCACGATCGCTTCGTCGCCGCGTTCGCGCGTGCGGCCGAGGCGCTGGTCGTGGGTGCCGGCGGCGATCCCGCGAGCCAGATCGGCCCGCTGATCGACGATGCCGCGATTGCCAAGGTCGAGGCGCATATTGCCGATGCGATCGCCCATGGCGGCATTGTCGAGACGGGCGGCACGCGCCACCCCGCCGGCGATCGCTTCTTCCGCCCGACCGTGCTGAGCGGAGCGAACGCGGCGATGCTGGCGACGCGCGAGGAGACGTTTGGCCCGCTCGCCCCGATTATCCGCTTCGACACCGAAGCCGAGGTGATCGCGCTGGCGAACGACACGCCGTTCGGCCTCGCCGCCTATTTCTATGCTCGCGACGTCGGCCGGGTGTGGCGGGTGGCGGAGGCGATCGAGGCGGGCATGGTAGGGATCAACACCGGGCTCATCTCCACCGAGGTCGCGCCGTTCGGCGGGATCAAGTCCTCGGGCCTCGGCCGCGAGGGCTCGTACATGGGGCTCGAGGATTATCTCGAGACCAAGATGCTGTGCATGGGGATTTGAGAATGCCCGGTTCAGCCCTTGGGAGCAAAGCGCGCGATGCTGGCGGTGAAGGCGGCGATCTCCTGCCGCAGCGCCTCCAGGCGCTCGCGCCCGAACGCCTCGGCATAGCCCTCGAGCACCGCGAGCGTATGCGCGGCGGTCTCCCCGATGAGCCTGCGCCCGGCTGCGGTGATCGCCACGATCGAGCGGCGGGCGTCGCCGGGATCGGGACCGCGCGTGATCAGACCGCGCTCGTTCAGCTCCTTCAGGATGCGTGTCAGGCTCGGCGCGTGGAGCAGGGCGGCGGCGGCAAGCGCGGCCGCGTCCAGGCTCTCGTGATCGTCCAGCACGCGCAGCACGCGCCATTGCTGCTCGGTCACGTCGGCGGAGCGCAGCTCCGGGCGGATCGGCGCCATCACCGCCTCGCGCGCGGCGAGCAGTGTGCCGGCGAGCGAGCTGCGGTAGGCGGGCAGGCGGGGGTTCGAGCAAGTCATGCCGGGCGTGGTGCCACAGCTCGTTTCATGGACAAAGTTATCATGATAATGGAAAGTGCCGAAAAGAGGCACGCATGACGATCGCCGGCACTATCTACGGTGTGATCCTCAACGACGGCGCGGAGCTGTCTCGGCTGTCGCCGGCGTTCGGGGAGAAGCCCTATCTGACGCCGCCCCGCGCGCCCGTCGTGTACATCAAGCCGCGCGCCTGCGTGCGCACCGGCGACGCCTCCGTGCCGATGCCCGCTGACCTGGCCGAGCTGGAGGTCGCGCCGACGCTCGCGCTGCTATTCGCGCGCGATGCGTGCGGCGTCGATGAGCATGCGGCGATGCCCTGTGTGGGCGCGGCCTGCCTCGCGCTCGACGTCTCGATCCCGCAGCAGGATTATTACCGGCCCGCGATCGCGCAGCGCTGTCGCGACGGATTCCTGCCGCTGGGGGGCTTCGCCGCGCCGGTGCGATTCGCCGAGATGGCGACGAGCGTCGACGGCGACGAGGTTCACCGCTGGTCGACCGACCGGCTGGTGCGCGGCATTCCCGCGCTGATCCGCGATCTTGCCGCGTTCATGACGCTGCGTGCCGGCGACCTGCTCCTCGTCGGCCTGCCGGGCGATGCGCCGCGCGTGCGCGCCGGTCAGTCTGTCCGGGTGACGGCCGACGGCCTGCCGGCGCTGTCGACGATCCTGTCGAGCGACCTCCGGTGAAGCGCGCGCGCATCTATCATCGCGGCCGCGACCAATGGGCGGCGGTGTCCGACGACGGCGCAACCCTGACGCTGCCGGGCGGGACGCGCCTCGTGGCGGGCAATGTGCAGTGGCTGCCGCCGGTGCTGCCGGGCGCGTCGGTCTATGCGCTCGGCCTCAATTACGCCGACCACAATCGCGAGCTCGGCTTCGCGCCCAAGCTGGCGACGCCGCTGGTCTTCCTCAAGGGCGGCAACGCCTTCGTCGGCCACGACGGCGACACCCCCCGCCCGGACGATGCCGACCAGATGCATCCCGAATGCGAGCTGGTGGCGGTGATCGGGCGGCCCGCGCGCAACGTCGCGGCGGCGGACGCGCTCGGCTTCGTTGGTGGCTACACCGTCGCCAACGACTATGCGATCCGCGAATATCTGGAAAACTACTACCGGCCCAACGCGCGCGTGAAGAACCGCGACGCGACGACGCCGATCGGCCCATGGATCGTCGACGCGGCCGACGTGGCCGATCCGCAGGCTTTGACGCTCACCACCCGCGTCAACGGCGTCGAGGTGCAGCGCGGATCGACGGCGGACATGATCATGGGCGTCGCGCAGCTGATCGAATATCTGTCCGCGCAGCTTACCCTGACGCCCGGCGACATGATCCTGACCGGCACGCCCCAGGGCGTCCATTTCTGCGCGGCCGGCGACGACGTGGTGTGCGAGATCGAGGGCGTGGGAAGCCTGGTCAACCATCTGGTGGCAGCATGAGCCTGTACATCTTGTCCAAGCTGCTCTTCACGCTGAACCGCGACGGCGCGGCCAAGCAGCAGTTCGCAGCCGATCCCGCGGCGTTCGTCGATCGTTTCGCGCTGGACGACGAGGAGCGCGCCGCGATCCTCGATCATGACATCGGCAAGCTCTACGTCCTCGGCGTCAACGGCCAGATCCTGATGCACTTCGCGGCGCTGTGCGGGATCGAATGGTCGCACTACCTCCAGCTGATGCGCGACGGGGTGAAGCGGCACGGCCCGGTGCGCGCCGGCATCTATGCGATGACCACCGGCATCGACGAGAAAGTGGCGGGAGCCTGAGATGAGCCTGGTCTTCACCGGTATATGCAGCCATGCGCCCGGCATCACCGGCCGCGCCGACCGCGCGCCGGAAGAGCTGCGCGACGGGCTCTACGCCGCTTATGGCGAGATGCGCGACGCGCTCCACGCCACGCGGCCCGACGCGCTGATCCTGCTGGCGGCGGAGCATTTCGCCAATTTCTTCATGAACAACATGCCCGCCTATGCGATCGGCATGGGCGAGAGCTACAGCGGGCCGATCGAGGATCCGGACTGGCTGCGCATCCCGCCCCGCGAGGCGCGCGGGGACACCGATCTTTCCCGGCGCCTGATCACGGAAATGCTCCAAACGGTCGACGTCGCCTATTGCGAGGAATGGCAGTTCGATCATGGCATCATGGTGCCGCTGCATTTCCTCGATCCCGACAATGCGCTGAAGGTCATCCCCGCCAACATCAACTGCCAGGGGCCGCCGCTGACCCCGCTGCATCGCGCCTGGGCGTTCGGCGAAGCGATCCGCCGCGCTGCCGACAGCGTGCCCGAGCGGATCGCGCTGATCGCGACCGGGGGCATCTCGCACTGGCCCGCTACGCCCGACAGCGGGCGCATCAACGAGGCGTGGGACCGCGACTTCCTCGACCGCTGGCTCGCCAACGATCGCGCCGCGATGCTGCGCTACACCGACGCCGAGGCCGCTGCGTGCGTCGGCGCGGTCCACGTCGGCGTCGAGATCGCCAGCTCACCGTTCGCCGGCGTCAACCGCCTCGGACCCGCGGTGACGGTCTCGGATTTCGGCAACAACAACGGGTTGGTGATCGGGCCGGAGTTGGCCGGCTGGCAGGGCGCCGGCATCGACGATTGGACGGTCACGCTCGACATCGACGGCCTCGGGCCCACCCTGTTCTGCCACGCGACGCCGCGCGACGACACCGAGGTCGCCGTCGTCGACTCGCCGCTGCAGCGCTGG
>CAXSHP010000112.1:0-8637 GCA_964236935.1 uncultured Sphingomonadaceae bacterium | reverse complement strand
GATCGCGATGGAGGCGCTGCGCTGCCCGCCCGGCGACGCCGAGGTCGACAACCTGTCCGGCGGCGAGCGCCGCCGCGTCGCGCTCACCAAGCTGCTGCTCGAGAAACCCGACATCCTGCTGCTCGACGAGCCGACCAACCATCTCGACGCCGAGAGCGTCGCCTGGCTCGAGAACCACCTCAAGGAGTATGCCGGCAACGTCATCCTCGTCACCCACGACCGCTACTTCCTCGACAATGTCGTGAACTGGGTGCTCGAGCTCGATCGCGGCCGCTATTACACCTTCAACACCAATTACTCGGGTTTCCTCGAAGCCAAGGCCAAGCGCATGGGGCAGGAGGAGCGTGAGGACGAAGGCCGCCAGAAGGCGATCAAGGACGAGCTCGACTGGATCCGCCAGAGCCCCAAGGCGCGCCAGACCAAGTCGAAGGCGCGCATCCGCGCGTTCGACGAGCTGGTCGAGAAGCAGAACGACCGCCGCCCCGGCGCCAACCAGATCCTGATCCAGATTCCCGAGCGCCTCGGCGGCAATGTGATCGAGGCGACCGGCCTGTCGAAGAGCTATGGCGACAAATTGCTGTTCGAGGATCTGAGCTTCAATCTGCCGCCGGGCGGCATCGTCGGCGTGATCGGCCCCAATGGTGCGGGCAAAAGCACCTTGTTCAAGCTGCTCACCGGCGCGGAGCAGCCCGATGGCGGCGCGGTCAAGATCGGCGAGACCGTCCATCTCGGCTATGTCGACCAGTCGCGCGACGCGCTCGATCCGAACCACAATGTGTGGGAGGAGATCAGCGACGGGCTCGAGCGCTTCACCTTCGGCAAGCACGACGTGGCGAGCCGAGCTTATGTGGGCGCGTTCAACTTCAAGGGCTCGGACCAGCAGAAGAAGGTCGGCCAGCTATCGGGCGGCGAGCGCAACCGCGTCCACATGGCCAAGATGCTCCGCCAGGGCGGCAACGTCCTGCTGCTCGACGAGCCGACCAACGACCTCGACGTCGAAACGCTGCGCGCGCTCGAAGAAGCGCTCGAAAGCTTCGCCGGCTGCGCGGTCGTGATCAGCCACGACCGCTTCTTCCTCGACCGCCTCGCCACCCACATCCTCGCGTTCGAGGGCGACAGCCACGTCGAATGGTTCGAGGGCAATTTCGAGAGCTACGAGGAGGACAAGCGGCGCCGCCTGGGGGATGACGCGGATCGGCCGACGCGGCTGGCGTATAAGAAGCTGACGCGGTGACTAGCTTGTGATCTTCCGATGGTAATGTTTGGCCGCGGCTAAGGCCGATAGGTAACGCCAGCCCAAGACCAGCCATACCAACGACATAGCGACAACCTTCCAGTGGGAATGCTCGGACAATGCTATGCCCAACGCCGCGAAGCCGACGATAAACACAGGTAGAATCCGAACATATAACAAAAGGCACGAGCAAGGACCTTTACGACTTTATAACTGTATCTTCCGTCAGATTCGCGGGACAAGCTTGTCGCAATTCCTCCTAGGAGAATTGAACATGCTCCTCCGATGAGCATCAACCACGCATTTGTGTTATTTCTATCAGAGGCAAAAACGTAAATGCCGTATGCCAATGCGGCCATTGCGGGCACTAATGACTTTTCCAGTGATAGCGGCTTGCAAGGGTAAGTTGGAAGGGCTTTCCGGATCCGTGATGTTTGGATCAGACATTAAATCCCTGCCGGCTCAACAATTAGTCCCTCGATCATCACGGCCACGACCGTTCGCCAAACGCAACCTCCCGCTGCTCAGCATACGCCTCGCCGTGGGGCGCCCACATCTGATGGATAATGCTGCCTTCCACGTCGACCACCCAATATTCCGGCATGCCCGAGCGCGCGTAGAGCGGAGCCTTGCGCCGTAGGTCCATCGACAAAGTCGAATCGGAAATCTCTATCGCCAACCGCAAATGTCTGCCCAACAGAATTTTATCGTCGCTCAGCTCGGCCACCGCGATGTCCAGCTCCGGCAGCGAATCCTCCGAAAGCCGGGTCGCAGGCCCGGTATAGAGAACCAGTGGCGAGTTCATCGTCCGTAACGCCATGCCCAGCGCGACCGTCAGCTCGGCATGGATCCGCGCATGGCGACTATGGGTTGCGTTCACGACCCGGATTTCCCCCTCGATCAGCTCCGCGCGCGCATAAAGATCGAATGCGCCCGACTCCGCGAGCAGGAGAAAGTCATGCACGCGGAGCTTTGCCGGATGAGGAACGGTGAGAGCTTCCTGAACCGTCATCTAGATTTCGCCGCTGTTCCTAGCCGATGATAGCGACGGCTTCCCCGCCGTCAATAATAAGCCGCCGGATCGGGCGTCGGCAGGTCGCACGCGCTCTGCTTGCCGTCCTTGCACGCCGCGACCTGCATCCGCCACTGCGCCATCGCGTCGGCATAAGCGCGCTGCTGGCGCGCGTAGCGGACATCGTCGCGCGTCGTCTTCGCCGCATGCGCGTCATAGGCCGCGCGATACGCCGCCACGTCGGCCTCGTACTGCGCCTGGTTCTCGGCGTTGATCTTCTCCGCGTCGTTGCCGACCGCGGCGACCGCCTTGTTGAGCGTCTGCGTCGTCGACTGATCCTGGGCGGCTACCGGCGCCTGCTTCGCCTCGGTCGTGGGCGGATCGGTCATCGTCTGCGCGGCAAGCGGCGCGACGGCGAGCGCGGCAAGCGCCAGCGCGAGCGGAAAGCGGTGCGAAAGGGTCATGATCGTCTCCTGCCTGTTGACGATGCGTTGTCGTCGGGAGCGTAACGACCGCGCCGCGCCGCCGTTCCGAATCACGCGGGGCGGAAATCGCCGCCGACCTCGTCGAGCAGCTCGAGCACGCCGTCCTTGATCGCGAAATAAGCCCCGCGCAGCCGCAACTCGCCCGACGCCTCGCGCGCCCGCACGCACGGGAAGCTGCGCAGATTGGCGATGCTGACGCGCACCGCCTCATGCTCGAGCGCGCGGGCCGCCGCCGCTCCGGTGCCGTGGACCGGGACGATCCGGTCGCGTGCCTCGTCGAGCAGGTCGATCCAGTGCGCGATGAAGCCGCCTTCGCCCGGCGGGGCATGCTCGAACTCGCGCGACAAGGCCGCGCCGACGCCGCCACATTGGCCATGGCCGAGCACGATGATCTCGGCCACCTTGAGCTGGCTCACCGCGAATTCGAGCGCCGCGGACACGCCGTGCCGCCCGCCGCCGAGCTCGAACGGCGGGACGAGATTGGCGATGTTGCGCACGACGAACATCTCGCCCGGCGAGGTATCGAAGATCTGGCTGGGATCGACCCGGCTGTCCGAGCAGGCGATCACCATCACCTCGGGCTGCTGCCCCTCGGCCAGCTCGCTCCAGCGCGCGCGCTGCGTCGCCCAGCCGCCGGTGCGGAAGCGGCGATAGCCGTCGATCAGTTTGGCGAATGCGTTCATGGCGTCGTGCCTAGAGGCTTTTTTCGCGGGATTGAACCCTCTCTTGTGCTCCCGCTAAGGCGGGAACCCAGTCCGTCGGGAGAAGCTGGACCCCCGCCTTCGCGGGGGAACTCAAGAGTGGAAAATCACGGACAGCACCGCTATCTGGATGCAATGAACGAAGCTTTGCCATCCGTCCTCCCGCCGAGGGTCCGCAAGCCCGAGTGGATCCGCGTCAAGGCGCCAGTCGGCGCCGCTTTCGCCGAGACCAAGGCGCTGATGCGCCGGCTCGATCTCGCCACCGTGTGCGAGGAGGCGGCCTGCCCCAATATCGGCGAGTGCTGGACCAAGAAGCACGCCACCGTGATGATCCTCGGCGACACCTGCACGCGCGCCTGCGCCTTCTGCAACGTCAAGACCGGGATGCCGCGCGCGGTCGATACGTCCGAGCCGCAGCATGTCGCCGATGCCGCGGCCGAGCTCGGCCTGACCCATATCGTCGTGACTTCGGTCGATCGCGACGACCTGCCCGACGGCGGGGCGAGCCAGTTCGTCAAGGTGATCGAGGCGCTGCGCCGCGCGACGCCCGCGACGACGATCGAGATCCTCACCCCCGATTTCCGCAACAAGGCCGAGGCCGCGGTCGAGGCGATCGTCGCCGCGCGGCCTGACGTCTACAACCACAATCTCGAGACGGTGCCGCGGCTCTATCCGACGATCCGCCCCGGCGCGCGTTATTACGCCTCGCTGCGCCTGCTCGAGAGCGTCAAGCGCCACGATCGGTCGATCTTCACCAAATCGGGGCTGATGGTCGGGCTCGGCGAGCAGCGCCTCGAGATCCACCAGGTGATGGACGACATGCGCTCCGCCGAGGTCGATTTCCTGACGATGGGCCAATATCTCCAGCCGACCCCGCGCCACGCCAGGGTCGAGGATTTCGTCGCGCCCAAGACGTTCGACGCTTATGCCGCGATCGCCCGCGCCAAGGGCTTCCTGCTCGTCGCGGCGAGCCCGTTGACGCGCTCGAGCTATCACGCGGGCGACGATTTCGCTAAGCTGCGCGCGGCGCGGGCGGCGAAGCTGCGAAGCTTCGCATGAACTCCCCAGGCACCGCTGTGTCGAGCGAAGTCGAGACACGTTCCACCGTCGAACGTCCCTCGACTTCGCTCGGGACAGCGGGCTTCCTTATTCTATCCTGATGCCCCGCCACGCCGAGACCCGCCGGCTGCCCTACAGCCCCGAGCAATTGTTCGATCTCGTCGCCGATGTTGCGCGCTACGGTGAGTTCCTGCCGTGGGTGTCGGCGGTGCGGGTCCGCTCGAACAGCGATACCGAGATGGTCGCCGATCTCGTCGTCGGCTTCGCCGCCTTGCGCGAGCGCTTCACCTCGAAGGTGGTCAAACGCCGCCCGCACGAGCTGCACGTCGATTACGTCGACGGCCCGCTCAAATATCTGCGCAACGATTGGCGCTTCGAGCCGGACGGGGAGGGTACGCTCGTCGATTTCTCCGTCGATTTCGCGTTCCGCTCGCGGCTGTTCGAGGCGATCGCCGGGCAGATGTTCGATCGCGCGCTGCGCAGGATGATCGGCGCGTTCGAGGCGCGCGCCGCCGCGCTTTATGGTGCCCCATCCTCGGGCATCAGCAGCTCGAGCGCGCAGAGCGCCGCCTGAAGCCGGATCCCGCCGCGCCCGCGGTCGCCGAAATCCTTCCGGTCGGCGGTGACCGCGTCGGAATGGTCGCCCTTGCGCGCGCGTGCGAACACCACGGTGCCGACCGGTTTCTGCTCGGTGCCGCCGCCGGGTCCCGCCACTCCAGTGATCGCCACCGCGACATCGGCGCCGCTGCGCTCGATCGCGCCGCGCGCCATCGCCCAGGCGACCGCGATCGAAACCGCGCCGAAGGTCTCGATCAGGTCGCTGCTCACCCCGATCATCGTCGATTTGGCCGCATCGGCGTAGGTAACGAAGCCCGCGTCGAACACGTCGGAGCATCCGGCCACCTCGGTCAGCGCGGCGCACACCAGCCCGCCGGTGCAGCTCTCGGCGATCGCGATGCGCAGCCCGGCGTCGCGATTGGCGTCGATCACCCGCTTGGCGGCGGCGACCAGCTCGGGGGGAAGGAGATCGTTCATCATCAGGTGGTGGGGCGGCAGACGGTGAAATCGGCGTCGTCGTCTACGCCAAGTTCGGCGAGCGCGGCGAGCAGCGCCGCCAGGTTCTGCGCGGGCAGCGAATCGACCTGACTGAGCGCCCGATCGATCGCGGCGCACTCGTACGGCTTGAGCTGGCCGATGATCTCGTCTGCCGCACCCGCGTCGATCATGCCCATGATCGCGCTATCGCTGAGCGCGGCAGGAAGTTGCAGCCCGGCGATTCGTCCCAGTGCGCCGCGCGATGTGTGCACGGCGGCCAGCGCGCCGGGCCGCAGCTTGGCGGCGAGCGCCGCGGCCGATCGCGTCAGATAGGCATCGGCCGGCAGGAACGGGCGGCACTGGCGGGCGGCGCTCGCTACGGCGGAGGGCGCGATCGCGCTGATGACCGCCGCCATCTCGTCAGGAGCGAGACAGGGCTTCGACGGCGCCGCGATCGCCGGCGCCGCGAGCGACAATGCAGCCAGCGTCGCGATCGTCCTGATGGCCTTCATAGCTCGTCCTCGATGCTGACCGTTGCGATCGCCTGCGCCGCGATGCCTTCGCCGCGTCCGGTGAAGCCGAGCCGCTCGGTGGTGGTCGCCTTGATGCTCACCCGACTCTCGGGCAGGCCGAGCAATTGCGCAAGCCGCGCGCGCATCGCCGGCCGATGCGGTCCGATCTTGGGCGCCTCGCAGATCAAGGTCAGGTCGACATGGTCGATCCGCCCGCCGCGCGCGGTGATCAGCCGCGCCGCATGTTCGACGAACAGAGCGGAGGCGGCGCCACGCCATTGCGGATCGCTCGGCGGGAAATGCGTGCCGATATCGCCCTCGCCGATCGTGCCGAGCAGGGCGTCGGTAACGGCGTGGAGCGCGACATCGGCGTCCGAATGGCCGGCGAGCGCGCGCTCGTGCGCAATCCGCACCCCGCACAGCCACAGCCCGTCGCCGGCGGCAAAGGCGTGGACGTCGAAGCCCGTCGCGGCGCGGCTGCGCATCCGCCGGCCAAGCGTCCCCTCGGCCTCGGCGAAATCCCCGGGAAGGGTGATCTTGGCCAGTCGCGCATCGCCAACCACGGTCGCGACCTCGAGCCCCGCCGTGCGCGCGACCTGCGCATCGTCGCCCGCGTCCCGCGCGCCGGGCCAGGCGCGATGCGCGGCAAGGATCTCGGCGAAGCGGAACGCCTGCGGTGTCTGGACGCGCACCACGCCTTCGCGCGGGACCGGATCGCCGAGCAGGTCGCCGCCCCGCGCAAGGCTGTCGACCGCCGGGAGCACGGGCACCGCGCCGGCCGTCCGCGCGAGCGCCGCGAGCAGCCGGTCGATCACCGCCGCCGGCAGGAACGGCCGCGCGGCATCGTGGATCAGCACGCGCTCCGCGCCGCCCGCCGCCGCGATCGCCTCGAGCCCGGCGAGCACCGACTGCCGGCGCGTCGCCCCGCCGATCACCGGGGCGGGGAGGGCGAAGGCCGCCCCCGCCGCGGCGAGCAGCGCCTGCTGCCCGTCGCCGATCACCACTTGGATTGCATCGACCGCGGGATGCGCGGCGAACGCGCCGATCGCATGCGCCACCAGCGCCCGCCCGCCGAGCGGCGCATATTGCTTCGGAACGCCGCCGCCCGCGCGTTCGCCACGCCCGGCGGCGACGATCAGCGCCACGGTCTTGCCCCTCGCCATCGCCGCGCGCCCTAGCGGAGCGCAGCCTTGCCCGCCAGCGGCTTTGCGGCTAGGTCGCTGCCTTAATATTAGGCAGTCCGCTCGGAACACGCATGCCCCGCCTCTCGCCCCTCTCGCTCGGATCGGTGCGCATCGCCACGCCGGTGATCCTCGCGCCGATGACCGGGGTCACCGACATGCCGTTCCGCCGGCTGGTGCGGCGCTACGGCTGCGGGCTCAACGTCACCGAGATGATCGCCAGCCAGGCGATGATCCGCGAAACGCGCCAGTCGCTCCAGAAGGCCGCATGGCATCCGGAGGAAGAGCCGATCTCGATGCAGCTCGCCGGCTGCACGGCTCGCGAGATGGCGGAAGCCGCCAAGCTCAACCAGGATCGCGGCGCGGCGATCATCGACATCAACATGGGCTGCCCGGTGCGCAAGATCGTCAATGGCGAGGCGGGCTCGGCGCTGATGCGCGATCTGGTCAACGCCGCGGCGATCATCAAGGCGACGGTCGATGCGGTCGACGTGCCGGTCACGCTCAAGATGCGCATGGGCTGGGATCACGGCAGCCTCAACGCGCCCGAGCTTGCGCGCATCGCCGAGGATCTCGGCATCCAGATGGTCACCGTCCACGGCCGCACGCGCAACCAGATGTACAAGGGTGAGGCGGACTGGGCGTTCGTGCGCCGGGTCAAGCAGGCGGTATCGATCCCGGTGATCGTCAACGGCGACATCTGTTCGATCGAGGATGCGGTGACCGCGCTCGATCTGTCAGGCGCCGACGGCGTGATGATCGGCCGCGGCGCCTATGGCCGGCCGTGGCTGCTCGGCCAGGTGATGCGCTTCCTCGAGACCGGCGAGCGCCGCCCCGATCCGAGCCTCGACGAGCAATATGCTGTGATCTCGGAGCATTATCAGGCGATGTTGTCGCACTACGGCAAGGAAGTCGGCGTCAACATGGCGCGCAAGCATATCGGCTGGTACACCCGCGGCCTGACCGGCTCCGCCGAGTTCCGCAACGCGGTCAACCAGCAAGGCGATCCGCAGGTCGTCCAGCGCATGCTCGCCGATTTCTACGCGCCATGGCGCTCGCGCGCAGCGGCCTGATCCGCTTGCCGTGGCGCGGCGGCGAGGCGAAGGGGGCGATTCCCGTTGCCGAGCTGCTCGCCGCGTTGCCGACGCCGCTGCTCGTGGTCGACGCCGCGGGGCTGATCGCCGAAGCCAATGTCGCGGCCGAAACGCTGTTCAACGTCAGCCGCAGCGGCGTGCTCGGGCGGACCCTGGCGGAGCTGACCGGCGAAGCGCTCGCGGGCATCGAACACGACCAGCCGTTCGCCGCTTACGATATCGATCTCGTCCTGCCGGGCGCGGGAGGCGACGACGGCGGCCTCGGCCTCGGTCGCCTGTTCGATGGCCCGGCTCCACGACGTTTCCAGGCGGTCGATGTCCTGC
>CAXSHP010000111.1:3872-8682 GCA_964236935.1 uncultured Sphingomonadaceae bacterium | reverse complement strand
CGCGCGGACCGACGATGATCCCGCCGCGCTCGCCGCAGCGCTTCGTACCGCGCTTGCCGCCGGGCGCCTGCAGCCGTGGCTGCGCGGGCTGCTGCCGAACGATACCCGCTATGCGGCGCTGCGAGCCGCTTATGCCGCGCTGCCGTCGGACGCCGCCGACGATCGCGCGCGCGTCCGCGACAATCTCGAGCGCTGGCGCTGGATGCCGCGCGACCTGGGTGCCAGCCACATCTTCGTCAACGTGCCGAGCTACACCCTCGCCGTCGTCGACGGCGGCGTCCCGGTCTCCTCCTACGACGTGGTGGTGGGCGCGCCGGCGACGCCGACGCCGCAGATGTCCGCGTCGGCGCAGACGGTGGTGGTCAACCCTTCGTGGAACGTTCCGCCGAGCATCATCCGCTCGTCCGGCATGCACGCCGGGAAGCCCGGCTTCATCACCACCGCGCTCGGCCGCGGCGCATATGCGTTCAGCCAGCCGCCCGGGCCCCGCAACGCGCTCGGCCGGATCAAGATCGACATGCCGAACCCCGACGCGATCTACCTGCACGACACGTTGGCCAAGGCGCTGTTCCAGCGGAGCTCGCGCGCGTTCAGCCACGGCTGCATCCGGGTGAAGGATATCGCCAGGCTCGGGGCCGAGCTCATCCAGCGCGACGCGGGCGATCCGCGCAAAGTGACCGCCGCTTTGGCCGGCTACCAGACCACCCCGGTGCGGCTGCACACCGCGCGGCCGGTGTATATCGTCTATTTCACCGCCGAGGTCGGCAGCGACGGCAAGCTTGTCCGCCACGACGATCCCTATGGCCGCGACACCCGGCTGAGCCAGACGCTCGCCAAGCTGGACACCGCCGCGCAGGATCGCACCGCGCTCGCCGCTGCGATGCCCGTCGGCCATGCCAGTGCGAAGCCGGCCGCCTGAGGGAGCGACGATGACGATGCCCCGTCCCCACGCGCTTCGTTCGTCCGTCGCGGCGTGCGCGATCGCGTTCCTCCTTGTGACCTCGGGTCAGGCGCGGCCCGGCGATGATCATGCGGGATGCGCGCTGCACGCCCGTGTGGCCGACCCGGATACCGCGGGCACCAACGTGCGCGCCGGCCCCTCCCCGCGCGCGCCGATCGTGGCGCATCTTCCGCACGAGCGTGCCCTCGCCGCCGACAGCGTCGTCCCCGAGCTGGACATCGTGGACTTCCGCGATGGCTGGGCACAGGTGCGCCGGATCCGCTTCGCCGACTATGGCGAGGGCGAGACGATCCTGTTTGCGGGGACCGGCTGGATCTCGGGCCGGCTGCTCTCCGCCTCGCTTGCCAGCATGCCCGCCGACCGGCCGGCGCATGGCGGCGTTTCCGCGCTCTGGACGGCGCGATCGTCGAAACGATAGACGATTGCAGCGGACCGTTCGCGCACGTCACCGCGCGGCTGGCCGGTGGCCGGCGCGTCACCGGCTGGACCGCCGGCCTGTGCGCCAGCCAGGTGACGACCTGTTCTTGAACATCGAGCGAACTGGAAAAGCGATGCGCCTGATCCTCCTCGTTACAGCGACCATCGGCCTGGTGGGCGGCGCCGCCTGGGCGGCGGCGGGCGACAACGTTGCCGATCCGGTCTTCCCGCAGGCGCTGCGCGCCGCGTTCGATCGCCCGCAGAGCAAGACCCGCACGCTCGTCCCCGCGCGCGAGCCCGGCGATCCACGCGGCGCGGTCCGCTGCTTCCGCTATCCGGCGTTCCTGGTGAAGGAGGTCGACTATGGTGAGCATGGCGACGATCATGTCTCGGTCACGCCACTCGCGGCGGCCGCAGCGATGCCGGCATGCGCCGTCGCGGCGCTGCCCGGCGAGATCGTTCTGACCTCAAGCGAGGAGGGCTATTTCCTGGGTGCCAGCGGACGCTACGGCTTCGTCGAATCGACCGAAGGGCAGGATGGCACGCCCGTCACGATCCACGAACTGACGAGCGGCCAGGCGGTGTACGCCGACAACATGGCAATCGACACAGATCGCTTCGCCGTCGCCGGCGGTGGCGGCGGCCTGAGCGTGGAATATACCCGCGCTGCCAGCGGCGACTGCTCGATCGCGAGCGGGGGCGCCGCATGCTGGAAGGCGTTCGCGGTGCGTGCGCAGCTGCCCCCCGAGCTTGCCGCGGCCCCCGCGCCGATCGCGGCGTGCCTCGCGGGCTATGCCCCGGCGAAGGGCGACCGCCGCGGCGCTCCGAGCGTGCTGCGCTATCGCATGACGCTGACCATCGACCCTGCGGGCAAGCAGGCCATCCGCTCGGGCGCGATTGTCGGCTGCACGCCGCAGAGTTGAGCAGCATAGCGGGCAATCCCGGCAGCGCGCGCGTCTTTGACGTGCAGCGGCTCCGCATCGAGCGGAGCAAGCCGAGCGCGAAGTGACGCTGTTCTACGATGGCGAGCCGTGGGGGTCGCGAGGAAAGTTGAAGGCGGGCCTTGCCACCCATCAGGTGGAGGTTGTACCGCGTCGAAAGCTTGGGGAGCAGCGAGTGAACAGGAGCGTCATCGCCTTGGTAGGTGCCGCAGTTGTTCTCGTGGCGGCGGGCGCTTCCAACACCACGCGATCCCGCAACAAGGCGGGTGCGGTTCTCGTAATCGCCAACCAAAGATACGTGAACGGCACTCTGACCGGGGGCGATTTGAGGCTCGGCCGCGAAGCCGGGCATGTTTCTTTCAACGAGCAATTGATCGGGCAGGCGACAACGCAGAACTGCCTTCTAACCCTTACCTCACACGGCGCTGATATGGACGATGGCTGGACCGTCAAGGCAACCGCAAAGACAGGCAAGCAGCCCTGCTCAGGTATTGTGAACGGCGTTTACCTGGACTTCTAGCCAGCTTCTCCAAGGGCTTTTGCAGCGCGCTCCATGGAAAGCGAGCGTAATGCGGCTGTGGCCGACGATGTGCCCGTTCGTCGATCAGATTTCAGACACGAGCCAGCCGACCTTCGCCCGCTAGGCCCGCCGCACGCTCGCCATGCCCGCGGCGGCGGAGACGATTCACATCGGCGATTCTGGCTTCCGCGAGCGCAGCTCGGTCAGGGCGCCAACATGGCGCTGCTCCACGCTTGTGCGTGGCGCTGGCGCTCCATCGCGAGCTGTGTGAGCGTCGCCGAGAATAGCCGCCTGCTTCCGACTGGCTCGCGACCGGCTGGTTCGGCCCGCTCGAAATGCTGGCCGGCGACGGGGATCCCGGCGACAACGGTCGGCCGCCTGATCTCGAACCTACTGAAACCGATGGCGCTTAATCCATAAAGGATGCCACGCGGATCTTCGCTAGGCGGCTGTGGCGGCTTTGGGGATCGCTAAACGGATTGCCGCCGGTGCGCTAAGATGCTCGTTCGGGTAACGATTTTGGCTTGTCTTGCCAAAGAGCTAACGGCTTCGGATGGCTAGCCGAAAGCAGACACCTAACCCCGTTGCGGCAAAACGGCGCCGTCATCTGATTATGGCATGTCCGTCATCAGTCCCATCGTGACATAATCGAGCTTGCCCGTCCCCAGCAGCGGCAGCGCGTCCAGCGTGCGCACTTCCTTAGGTATCGCGAGTTCGGTGACGCCGTTCTGCCTCGCCCAGGCGAGCAGTGCGCGGGCGCTCGCCATCGGCGCGGTCGTGAACAGCAGCAGTTGCTCCCCTTTGCGCGGGTCGGGCCGCGACACTACGGCATGATCGAAGCCGGGCCACGCAGCCGCTGCATAGCCCTCGACCGCGGGCAGCGAGATCATCTCCCCGCCGATCTTGGCGAAACGCTTTGCGCGCCCGCATATGGTGACGAAGCCCTGCTCGTCGATCGTGACGATGTCACCGCTGTCGTGCCAGCCCTCGGCGGGCGGCTGGAGCAGCCCTGGCGCGTCGGCCTTGTAGTAACCGGTCATGACGTTGGGGCCGCGGATCGACAGGCGGCCGCCCTCGGCGAGTCCGGGCACCGGATCGAGCCGCGCCTCGATCGCCGGAAGCAGCCGGCCGACCGATCCCGCGCGGAAATGCATCGGCGTGTTGACCGCGATCACCGGCCCGGCCTCCGTTGCGCCATAACCCTCGAAGATGCGCAGGCCGAAGCGCTCGGCGTAGGCCTGGCGCGTCGTATCGCGCACTTTCTCCGCGCCGGCGAAGATGTAGCGGACGCTGTAGAAATCGAAAGGATTGGCCATGCGCGCATAGCCCGCAAGGAAGGTGTCGGTCCCGAACAGGATCGTCGCGTTGGCATCGTAGGCAAGCGCAGGAATGATGCGGTAATGGAGCGGGCTCGGGTAGAGCAGCGTACGGATACCGTTGAGGATGGGTAGCAGCGTGCCGCCCGTGAGTCCGAAGCTGTGGAACACCGGCAGCGCGTTGAGCACGACGTCGCTCGAGTTGAAATCGATCCGCGCCGCCAGTTGCTGGCAGTTGGCGACGAGGTTGCGGTGACTGAGCGCCACGCCCTTTGGCAGTCCTTCCAAGCCCGAGGTGAACAGGATCGTCCCGGGCGCTGCGGGATCGATGCGCAGCCGCGCGTGGCGCGCGCGGGCAAACCGGCTGGCGAGCAAGGCGCGCAGCCTGGCCACCTTGCCGATGCCGGCGGCGAGATCCTCCAGATAGACGATCCGGCGCCCCGCGCCGAGCGCGGCGGCGACGTCGCCGAGCTTTGCCTGGTCCACGAAGGCGTGGGCGGTGACGATAGTACGGACTGCCGCCGCCCCGCAGGCCGCGTTTAGACTGGCGAGGCCGGCGGTGTAGTTGAGCATCGCCGGCACGCGCCCGCCGGCCTGCAATGCGAAGAAGCTCACCACCGCGCCGTTGATGTTGGGCAGCAGCAGGCCGACCGCC
>CAXSHP010000111.1:3518-3862 GCA_964236935.1 uncultured Sphingomonadaceae bacterium | reverse complement strand
GCGATGGCCCGGCCAATGCCGCTGTTGCCGCCGGTGACGAGACAGACTTTGCCGGTGATGTCGAGTGATGGGTGCACTGCCATGGTTGTGAATGATTCTAATCGAGCGCAGGCTGCATCGCAAGCGCGCCGGCGACGAGACGACGGTAGCTCAGCGGCTCGCGGCTGACGTCTTCGACGACTGGCGCGTTCCAGCCGTGAATCCGCGCGGCATCGAGCAGGGCTGTGAACAGAGTGCGATCGATGTTCGAGGTCGCAAAGATCATCTCGCTCATCTCATCGTACAGGCGTCGCCCCGCGATGGCGCGGCGCTCGCGCGCCGACATCGCGCCATCGATGACGAAA
>CAXSHP010000111.1:0-3508 GCA_964236935.1 uncultured Sphingomonadaceae bacterium | reverse complement strand
GGCGGCAGCACGGTGAGGCGGATCTTGGGAAACCACCGCAGCCGCACCTTGCCGCGCAGCCGCGAGAACGGCGTGAACTGGGCGCCGTCGATACGCAGCGGGACGATCGGCGCGTCGGCCTTGTCGGCGACCATACCGGGACCGTCGAAGATCTTCATCAGCGCGCCGGTCACCGTGATCCGACCCTCGGGGAAGATTACCAGCGTGCGCCCCTCACGCACCGCCTTGACCATCGCCTTCGCCGACAGGGGATTGGTCGGGTCGACGGGAAAGGCGTCGAACAGACGAAGGAACGGCCTTACCCACCACGCCCGGGCGATGCGCGTGTGGACGGCAAAGGTCGGCTTGCCCGGTAGGAAGGCGGCGAGCAGCAGTCCGTCGAGGAACGAGACGTGGTTGACCACGATCACCGCGCGGCTGCCCGGCGCGGGCATGTTGTGCGCATCGATCACCTCGACGCGATAGGCGAGGCGCAGCAGTCCCTTGACGATCGACTTGATCACCGTCTCGGGAAGCAGCGCGCAGGCCCCGAGAGCGACGACCAGGCCGAGCAGCCCGAGCATCAGGAACACGCTCGACACGCTGGTCCCCACCGCGAGCAGCAGCGCGACCGCCAGCGACACCGCGACCATCGCTGCGGCGTTGATCACATTGTTGGCGGCGATGTCGCGCGAGCGGCTGGCGGGATCGCCGCGCGTCTGCAGCAGGGCATAGAGCGGGACGATGTAGACGCCCCCGGCAACCGCCGTCAGCAGCAGATCGAAGGTCAACCGCCAGCTGCCGGGAAGTCTCAGAAACCCGTCGATGCGATGAAGGGTTTGATACTCGGCTCGACCTTGCTGGCGGCGGGCGCGATGGCATGCGCGGCAAAAGCGGTGTCGACCACCGCGCCGGCCATGATCAGCGCGGAAATCGGCACGTAGCGGCCCGATATCTCGCCCTTGAGCAGGCGCCCGACGATCAGCGATCCGACGGCGACGCCAACCGAGAACAGGCCCAGGAACAAGGCCGCGACCGTCTCGTCGGCGTTGATCCCCTCGACCAGCGGGACGAACTGCTGGGTCAGCACCGCGCCCAGCGCGAAGAACCAGCTGATGCTCAGGATCGACAGGAACAGCGGCCGGCTCGAACGGCTGTGGCGCACGATCGCCGCGGTCGCGCGGACCAGGTTGAGATCGAGCGCGGGCCGGTCGGCCGCGGGCAGCGCGTGCGGGATGAAGAGACTTGCGAGCAGGCCGAGCGCCGCGACCCCGAGAATCGCCGCCGCCGCGTGATCCGTCGCCATCAGCCCGCCCGCGAGCTGTCCCGCGAGGATGGCCAGGAAGGTGCCCGCCTCGACGAGGCCCGTGCCGCCCATCAGCTCGTCGCGGCCGAGATGCTGCGGCAGGAGCGCATACTTGACCGGGCCGAAGAACGTCGAATGCACGCCCATCCCGAACAGCACGGCGAACAGCAGCGGAATCGACCCCCGCTCGAGCGCGACCGCGCCGATCGCCATGATCGCGATCTCGGCGAGCTTCACCGCCTGGGTGAGGCGCGCCTTGTCGACGCGGTCGGCGAGCTGCCCGGCAAGGCTGGAGAACAGGAAATAGGGCAGGATGAACACGCCGCCGGCGATCACCGCGAGGAGCGCGCTGCGCTCCGCATCGCCCGCCAGCAGGGTGAACGCGATCAGGAACAGCATCGCCGAGCGGAACAGATTGTCGTTGAAGGCGCCGAGGAACTGCGTCGCGAACAGCGGCGCGAAGCGGCGGCGGGCGAGCAGCGAGATTTGCGGAGCGGACATAAGCCTGCCTCTAGTGGGCTTCGGTTAACGCGATGCTGAGCTGAGGTAGCGATTGTACAGCCAGCCCACGCCGATCAGGCTGAAGCCGAGTGCAATGAAGCTGGTGATGCGCAACAGCCCGTCGAGCCCCGCGGCGTCGATCAGGAACACCTTGAACACCGTCAGCACCATCAGCACCAGCCCGGCGATCCGCCACGCCCGCCCCCCGCGGCCGATGCCGTAGCGCAGGAAGCCGATCGCCAGCGCGATCCCCGTGAGCGAGCGGGCGATGTCCTCGCTCGGAAAGACGACCGGATTGGTCAGGATGGCGCCGTGGAACAGCTGGCGCAGCGTCGTCGCCACGAGCATCAGCACGCTCGCCATCGCGACCCCGGTCGCGATTGCGGCGAAGCGCGCGGCGATTTCCGGCTCCCGGCGCTTGGCGTGCTCCAGCCACAGAAGCGGCAATCCATAGGCCGGGATCAGCAGATTGGCGAGCGGCCAAGACCCGACCGACTGGGACACGACGAGGGGATTGCACAGCAGCATGTCGAACCAGGGGAGCCGCGTAAGGGCCAGCGCGGTGGCGATCCGCGCCACCTGCCGCGCGATTGGATGCCGGCCAGCGTAGCACCATGCCGCCGCGCCGGCCGCGAACAGCAGCTGCGTCAGCAGGACCCGCTCGGCCATCCCGTGCTCGATGAAGTCGCCGCCGCCGGCGATAGCGAAGATCTGCTTGAAGCCGACATAGAGAGCGGCGGCGATCGCAGTGCCGGCGAAGGCGGCGAGATTGATCGCCAGCGGCCCATCCCGACGCGCGAGCCGCCACGCGACAGGAGCCAGCAGCGCGCCTGGAAGGGCGAGGTGCAGTAAGGTGCTGACGGGCGCGGGCAGCGCATCGATCAGGACCAGCCCACCCGCAAGACTCGGCAGAACCGCCGCGAGGACATGGGCGAGCGGGGACAGCATTGCGATGCCGGTCAGCGCCGCCGCGGCGAGGAGCGCCGGACGGCCGCGCGGGGGAGCGAAGGCCAAGCCCAGCGCACCCAGAGCGAACATCGCAGGCAGCGCCATCGGCGGGAAGACCTGCGCCAGCCCCGCCGCAGCGGCGAGTGTCGCTGCAACGAACCATTGCGCGTCTGCCCGCCGATCGCGACCGAGCAGTCCGGTGATCGCGAGCAGGGCCGCCGTGGCGCCGTAACGGCTCAGGGCAATCAGCGGCGAAGCCGGCCCGGCGCCGAACAAGGCTCGCACGAACTCATCATCGACGTGTGCGGATGCGGCGACCGACAGCACAGCAACCCCGCCGGCGACCATCGCCAGCTGCGCGACGCGGGGATCGTCGGCAAGAACCGCGACGATCATCAGCGCCAGCGCCAGAGCGGCGAAAGCCGGCGGGAGCAGCCAGATCGGAACCGCGAAGACGACGGCGATGCCGGCGAGCGCGCCGGCGCCGGCGACGAGCATGGCGAAGCGCTCGTCACCGTGGCGCACCGGACGGCTCCACCCCAGCGACGCGGCCGCCGCCGGTAGCAGGGCGAGGAGCCCGGCGAGTGTCGCCCATCCGGACTCGGCGAGCAGCGGCGGCGCCTTGACCCACACCACGGTGAACATGCCCAGCGTCGCGGCGACGCCCTGCGCGGTGGAGACAAACCCTCGCGCCGGGTGCCAGGCATCGAGCAAGGCCGGCGCGGACCGCGTCGTGGCCGACGGGCTGGCCGACCTCGCCGCAGGCAAGGCGGT
>CAXSHP010000110.1:6257-8730 GCA_964236935.1 uncultured Sphingomonadaceae bacterium | reverse complement strand
CCAATGATGACGAGCTGGACGATTAGCTCACCCGTTTATGGGTTCACGGCCTAGAGTGAAGACGCGCCTAACCGAAGGAATCGGCTCTGGGACGGTGCTGTCGAGGCAGGTACGGCACTTTAAATGAGATCATTATCATGCCAATGGCTTGGCGCGTCCACCCCCTCGGCAGAACGATACGGCAGGTCAAGAAATGACGCGAGTTACACCGGGCGTCCGCCCCCTTCGCATCGGCCTGATGATGCGCAGCCTCGACGAGGTGGACGGATCGGCCATCTACATGCGCAAGCTGTTCGACGCCGTGCTCGCGCTGTGTCTCCCGCATCATTACGTCCTGTTCTTCCGCGACGCGGCGCAGCTCGGCCGCTTTTCCGGCCATCGCGCGGTGGAGGAGATCCTGGTCGAGGGCGGGGGCAAGCTAGCCTGGGATCAGTTGCGGGTGCCACGTGCCGCCGCCAAGGCGAAGGTCGACGTGTTGTTTCACTACAAGTTCACCGCGGTCGCCGCGATGCCGCGGGTCTGCCAACAGCGCGGCACCGAATATTGGACGCATCCGCATCTCTATCCGTCGCGCGCCGACAAGGTCGACATGTATTACAACCGCTGGGCGATCCCGCTCTATTGCCGCGCGGCCACCCGCGTGCTGACGATCAGCGACAGCCTGGCCGAGGAGCTGCATCGCCTGGTGAAGGTCCCTTACGCCAAGATGACGACGATTCACGCCGCCGCCGACCCGCGCTTCCATCCGGTGAGCGAGGAGCGCAAGGCCGAGGTGCGCGCGCGCTACGGCGTGTCCGCAGAGGCGCCGTTCGTGATGGTCGTGAAAGGCTATACGCGTCTGAACGAGACGCATAAGGCGCTGTCGCCGCGCAAGGGCGTCGAGAAGGTGCTCGGCGCCTATCGCATCGCCCGCGATAAAGGCGAGCGGCTGCCGCCGCTGGTGATCCTCGGCGCGGGCGTCACCGATCGCGTCACGCGCGATTATCTCGCCGGCTTCACCGATCCGGACCGAGTGATCATGCCGGGCCTGATCGCGCACGAGGATATGCCCGCCATGTATGCGCTGGCGCGCGGGCTGCTGTTTCCGTCCGAATATGAGAGCTTCGGCATTCCGCTGGTCGAGGCGATGGCGTGCGGCTGCCCGGTCGTCACCTCGACCGCGCCGGCTTGTCCGGAGGTCGTCGCCGATGCCGCGATCCTCGTGCCGCCGCAGGATCTCGCTGCGCTCAGCGCCGCGATGGTCCGCCTGGGCAACGACGATGCGCTGTGCCGCGACCTTTCCGAACGCGGCCTGCGCCGCGCGGCGGATTTTTCCTGGGAAAAGAGCGCGCGCCTGTTCGTCTCGGAACTCGAGCGCGCGGCCGCCGCCTGATCAGGCGCGATCCGCGCGCATGATCCCCGGATTGCCGAGCAGCCCGGTCAGGCCGAGCGCGCGGGCGGTGGCTTCCGCCACGCGCAGCGGCGCGGCGCCTTTGCCGGCGCGGTGGAGGGCCATCGGCAGCAGGAACTGGCGCTCGACGGAACGCACCTTGAAGCCGTTGCGCGCGAATTCGCGCTTGAGCGTCGCGGCCCAGAAATTGCGGTAATGGCGCGTGTCGCCCTCGATCCGCTTCTTCAGCCCGAACGTTGCCAGCGACAGCAGGTTGGAGCTCGCCAGCTCGGGATAGTCGATCACTACCGTCCGCTCCGCGACGCGGCACAGCTCGGCGAGAAAGCGCTGCCAGTCGGCGACGTGCGCCATCAGCCGGATCGACACCGCGGTATCGAAGCTGCGATCGCCGAACGGCAGCGCCGCGAGATCGCCGACCGCGAACTCGAGCGCGGCGTTGCGCGGATCGAGCGCGAGCCGCGCGGCGCATTCGGGGGTGCTGCCCGTGACGGTGACCTTATGCCCGCGCGCCGCGAGCGGCCCGCTGAGCTGCGCATGGCCGCCGCCGACGTCGAGGATGGTGACGGCGTGTTTGTCGGCGAGTGCGCGGGCGATCACCTGCTCCTGGCGATCGAGGAAGAAGCGGCCGGCGGCGCCCGAAAAGCGGCGCGCATAAGCGTCGCTCGACGATTCGATGTCGGGGGCTTCGGCGGCGCTCATTTGAGCATGCCCTGCGCGCGATACCAGGCGACGGTGCGGCGGAAGCCCTCGTCGAGCTCGATCTGCGGCGCGTAGCCGAGCCGCTTGCGCGCGCGATCGATCGAGAAAGCGCGGTTGTGCTTGAAGAAGGTCAGCCGGCGCCGGTGCAGCGGCGGTTCGATCCCGAACGGGCGGCACAGCGCTTCGCACAGCCGCGCGGCGAGCTCGACCGGCTTGTACGGCACATGGAAGCGCGGCGGCTTGACCCCGAGCGCCGCCGCGGCGGTCGCGACGTAGCGGCGCAGCGGCAGATAATGCGGGCCGCCGATGATGAACGTCTCGCCGTCGACGCCCGGCGTGGTCAACCCGCGGACGAAGCCATTGACGAGGTCGTCGATATAGACC
>CAXSHP010000110.1:3582-6247 GCA_964236935.1 uncultured Sphingomonadaceae bacterium | reverse complement strand
GCTCGCGCCTTCGCCGATCTGGACGAACATGCCCTTGTCGAGCATCTTGAACATCTTGAGCATGCGCGTGTCGCCGGGGCCGTAGATCCCGCACGGGCGCAGGATCACGATCTCGGTCGCGGTCCGGCCGACGGCGGCGCGGCAATGTTGCTCGGCGAGCAGTTTGCTCTCCTGATAGGCATCGCGCGGATCGAACGGCGCGTCTTCGTCCGACGGGGTCTGCGCGACCGTGCCGTGGACGCCGATCGTCGAGCAATAGACGAAACGCGCGGCGCCCGCCGCCTGCGCCGCCTCGAGCAGGCGTTCGGTGCCGTGGAGGTTGACCTTGAGGAACTCCTCGAGCGGTCCGTCGCTGCGGTACATCGCGGCGATATGCATCACGCCCTGCGCGCCGTCGACGAGCCGGGCGAGCGCGGCCTCGTCGCTCATGTCCCCGATCACCGTCTCCGCCTGCGCGCGGCCGTCCCGGTCGGGATCGGCCTTGCGGAACAGGGCGCGCACGCGGAAGCCGTCGGCGAGCAGGCGCCGGGCGAGCGCCCCGCCGAGCAGGCCGCTGGCGCCGGTGACCGCGATCAGCGCGGGAGGCGAGGGGGCGGTCATGCGCGCATCTCCGCTTTCGTGATCGGCAGCCGCTGCGCGACATCCACCGCCAGCGCGTGCGCGGTCGTCAGCTTGGTCCCGAGCAAGGTCCACAGCCCCTTGGGCCCGCCGTTGGCGCCATGTTCCCACAGGAGATCGTGGTTGCGCAGCTTGCGTCCTCGCCCGTCGACATCGGGCAATATCCCTGCCCATGTCTCGAGCAATGGCACGCCCTCGAGCAGCGGCAGCGCGCGAACCAGATCGCCTTGGAATTGCGCCACGAGCGCCGCGGGCACGATCGGCCGCTCGCCCGGCTCGGGATCGGCGTCGAGCGGCGCATAATAGGTTCCGGCGAGCAGCTTGCCTTTATGTTCGCGCACGAAATAGCTGCGCCCGCGGCCCGGATCGGGCGACACGGCCAACGCATAGCCGGGCACCGCAGGGTAATCGAACAGCAGGTTGAACGCCAGCACGCGCGAGGACAGTGCCGGTATGTCGCGATCGAACCGCCTTGCGAGCATCCGCGACGCTGCGCCCGGGCATAGCAGCACCGTATCGCTCGCGTGGTGCCGCTCGCCGTCGCGCGTGATCACCCCGCGCACACGCCCGTCCGCGACGTCGAGCTTCACGACCTCGGCCTGCTCGCGCACTGCGCCGCCGAGCGCCTCGATCCGCCGGCCGATCTCGCGCAGCAGCCCGCGCGCGTCGGTCAGCGCCAGCTCGGGCCAGGACGCCCCGCCGACCAGCCCGCGCCTGGGCACCGGATAGACTGCTGCTGCCTCCGCCGGGGGGACGAGCCGCGCCCCGGTCGAGCGCCTATCAAGGCCGGTCAGCGCGGCGCAGGCCCGCTCGAACAGGAAGGCGGCGCGAAACAGTGCGCGCGAGCGCAAGGCGCCGCGATAGAGCGGCATCACGCATGCCAGCGGCGCAGTGAATTGCGCGAATTCGCGGCCAAACCAGTCCTGCTCGCGGCGCGAGCGGTGCCAGCGCTTGAGGTCGAGCGACTGGAGATAGCGCAGCCCGCCGTGTACGACGCCGAGGCTCGCGCTGGTCGCGCCGTCACCAAGCGCGCCGCGTTCGAGGACGAGCGGGCGGCTGCCGCGTCGCGCCAGCTCCAATCCCATCATCATGCCCTGAATGCCGCCGCCGACGATGATCGCGTCATGCTCCGGCATCGGGCCCCGGTGTTGGTGCGGTCTGCGCGGCGTCGTCCCGCCGCTCGACGATGCGGCGGATGCGGTAGGTCGATCCCGCCGGCAGCCGCGTGAACAGCACCACCTCGGCGATCAGCCCGACCGCGCCCACCTGGAGGCCGAGCACGACCAGCATCACGCTGAGCAGCAGCGCCGGCCGTTCGGCGATCGGCATCCCGCCGAAGCGTTCCACTACCAGCACCAGCCCGATCAACACGCCGATCGCCATCAGCGCGCCGCCGAGCGCGCCGAACAGGCGGAACGGCTTTTGCAGAAAGCCGACGAGGAAGCCGACCGACAGCGTGTCGAGCAGGCTGCCGAGATAGTTGCGGAAGCTGTGCGAGCGGTAGGCGCGGTCGGGCGTGGCCTGCGCCACCCACACCTGTTCGACGAGGAAGCCGGCATGTTCGGCGAAGATCGGCAGGAAGTTGGTCTGATCCTCCTGCAGCGTGACGCTCTCGAGCACCTCGCGCTTGGTCGCGCGGACGCGGCAGCCGAGATCGTCGATATGCGATCCGGTCGCGCGCGCGACGCCGCGGAATGCGGCGGCGCGGGCGCGATTGAGCAGCGCGTCCCCGGCGCGCAGGCGCGCCGCGACGATCACGTCGGCACGATCGAGGCCGCGCACCATCTCGGGCAGCGCGCTCGGCGTCACTTGCAGATAGGGCGGCAGGATCAACACGTTCTCGGCCCGCGCCAGCCGCGCGCCCTCGCGCAGACGCGAGGCGTCGCCGAACTGGCGCGGCAGCTGGATCACCTTGACGTCGCGCGTGGCGAGCGCGGCGACTTTGGCCCGATCCTCGCTCGCCGAGCTCACGACATAGATGAACTCGACTGCCTGGCCGAGCGGCGCGAGCGCATCGCGATAGGTGGCGAGCACCATCGCCGGATCG
>CAXSHP010000110.1:0-3572 GCA_964236935.1 uncultured Sphingomonadaceae bacterium | reverse complement strand
ACCCGTCCCTCGACCGAAATCACGACCGACAGATCGATCGCCGCGGACGCGCCGAGCTGGGCTTGGTCCTGGATCATGTCTCGTTCTTCATGGTGAGAGGCTCGCTTGCATACAGATGGGTGGCGATCGACGAAAATTCCGCGACGCGCGGCTCCATGATCGAAAACAGATAGCCCAACGCCGTCCACGACGCCAGGAAGCCGGTCATGCTGAGGAAGACCAGCGCGATCGACCAAGGGATGACGGGCGACTTGTCGGCGATCTCGACGAGCAGCAGGATCACGAGCCCGATCCCCAGCGAATAGAGCGTCGGGCGCAGCAGCCAGCTGCGCGGCCGGCGGGCGTAGCGCAGCAGGAAATGGATCGAGACGATGTCGAGCGCGACCTTGTAGATCCGCGAGAAGCCGTACTTCGAGACGCCGAACCGCCGCGCGTGGTGGCGCACCTCGACCTGCGCGACGCGCGCGCCGGCAAGCTGGCTCAGCGCGGGAATGAAGCGGTGCATCTCGCCGTAGAACGGCAGGCTCTGGATCAGCTCGCGGCGATACGCCTTGAGCGAGCAGCCGCTGTCGCGCACCTCGACGCCGAGCACGCGGTTGATGATGCGGTTGGCGATCTTGGAGATGAACACCCGTTTGCCTTCGTCCTGCCGCTTGCGCCGCCACCCGGCGACGAGATCGTTGCCCTGGTCGAGCAGATCGAGCAGCTGCGGGATGTCGCGCGGATCGTTCTGGAGGTCGCCGTCCATCGTCACGATCGCGCGGCCGCGCGCTGTGTGGATGCCGGCGGCCATCGCCGCGGTCTGGCCGTAGTTGCGGCGGAACTCGACCACGCGGACGTGCGCGTCGTGCGCGACAAGCGCCGCCGCGCGGCTCAGCGTCTTGTCCTTGCTGCCGTCGTCGACCAAGACGATCTCGTAGCTCCGGCCGCAGTCCCGCAGGGCATCGGTCAGCGCCTCGTGGAGCAACGGGACGTTGTCCTCCTCGTTGTAGAGCGGCACGACCACCGAGAAGTCAGGCCGGTTCTCAGGCGACGCGGTCGTGCTCATCGCTGCGGCTCGGCCAGCGCGAGCTGCGACCAGTGCCGGCTGTCCGCATCGGGCCGCAGCGCGCGATAGCCGTTGCGCAGCCGCGCCTCGAACGCCGCGACGCTGTAATGCTCGTTAGCGCAGCGCAGCGCAGCCGCACCGAGCCGCTCGCGCAGCGCGGCGTCCCCGGCCAGCCGCTCGATCGCCTGCGCGATCGGCGCCGGCTCGGGCGCGATCAGCAGCGCCTGCGACGCGTCGAGCACCTGGGTGTGCGAGAGGATGTCGGTGGCGACGATCGCCTTGCCCGCCTGCATGTACGCATAGATCTTCATCGGCGTGTTCACGCCCTTGCGGCGTGGCGAGCAGAGGATGTCGGCCTGGGCGAGCAGCAGCGGCAGATGATCGAGCGGGGCAGGCCCGGCCAGATGGACGCGCGCGTCCGCGCCGCGCCGCGCGGCCAGCGCCTTCGCCGCCGTGATATGATCGGGCCGCCCGCCGACGATCGCCAGCCGGCACTGGCAGCTCGCTGGCAGCGCCGCGAACGCTTCGATCAGCAGGTCGGTCCCCTGATAGTCCTCGAGATTGCCGACATAGAGCGCGATCGGCCCGTCGCCGCCGACGACCGCGCGCAGATCGAGCAGCCCGCGCGCGTCCGCCGCCACCGTCGCGGGCGTCGCGACGTCGGGCAGCACCTGGACCTTCTGCCGCGGCGCGAGCACCCGCACCCGCTCGGCGATCGCGGGGCACACCGGCAGGACGAGGTCCGCCCGTCGCATCGGCCAACACTCGATTGCGGTGAACAAGCCGCGCAGCTTCGCCAGCTTCGGCCATTTCTCGACGATCTGGTCGCCCATCAGCGAGTCCATGTCGTAGACCAGGCGAAAGCGGGCGAACAGCCGCGCGAGCAGCGCCGGAAACACCGCCTCCTCGACCGCGTGGACGACGTCGTAGCGCCGCGTGGCGAGCAGGCGGAACGCGGTCGCCGCGAGGAACAAGTCGCACAGCAGCTTTGCCGGCGACAGCCCGATCGGCACCTCGCGCACGAACGGGGGGCGCTTGGCGCGATGGAGCCGCAGCCCCGGCACAGCGATGTCCTCGCCGCCGTGGAGCACGACGAGATCGACCTCGTGGCCCGCGCGGCACAGCGCGGTCACGGCGAAGCGCACCGCGATCGGCGTGCCGCGCTCGACGTAGAAGGGCTGCGGGGCGAGGAACAGGATCCTCATACACGCTCCGGCCGCCGGCGCAGCGCGAGCTGGAGCGACGCCATCGTGCGCAGCGACTGGCGCTTGCCGTAGCGGGCGATCGGCGTGCCGGGCGCGCGCAACGCCGCGAGCAGCGACGCCGCCGGCGCCTGCGGATCGATCGCCGCGGACACGATCTGCCCGAAGCTGCCGACGCGATCGCCTTCGCCCGCGAGCGGCAGCGGATCGGTGCCGAGCAGCACGCGCGCGCCGCTGCGCAGCGGCCCGGCCGGGATCAGCCGCGAGCGCGCCGGGATATCGCCGAGCAGCAGCTCGCCGTGGTTCGCGATCGCCTCGCGCACCAGCGCGCCCCGCCGCCCGATCCACTTGCCCAGGCCCCACGGCAGCGCCGCCAGCACGTCGCGGACGCGCGCCCACGCGATCAACTCGTCAAGCGCAATCCCGTCCCGAGGGCCGGTGAGCGTCCCCAGCAGAAGCACCTCGACCCGCTCGCGAGTGACGACCTGGCGCCCCGCGACCACCAGCACCGGCAGCTCGACGGAGCGGACCAACAGCGAGATCGCTTCGCCGGTCCCGTCGGTCGAGACGCCAGGAATTCCACGCTGCAGCGCAGCGAAAACATCGCAGCCGTCGATCTCGGTCAGCAGCATCGCGCCCGCGTCCGGCGGGGGGCCGGCGGCACTGAAGTTGCGCGCGGCGCTGTGCATGGTGCGCACGACGTCGCCCTGCAAATGGACGTGCGCATCCACCGCGACACGCTGCCACGCCAGGTGGATCCCGGCATCACCGTCGTCGAGCTGATCGGACGCGGGCCGGGTGCCTTCGGAAAGTAGCTGCGTCGCGTTCACCGACTGTCCCTGTCAACGTCGTCGATATCTAGTTGAAATGGACGTGAACACAAGAACAACCTCCAGCCGGCGGCAACATGCTGCACCGCCGCGAAAAACCGTCGGCGCGTCAGCGCGCGGGGCTGCTACTGACCGCCGCCATGGCGAGATCGTCCGCGACCACGTCCCTCGCGCCGCGCGCGAACAGCTGCGGCGGCCGGAATAGCCACAGCAGTCCGAGGCGCGCGACGAGCAGAGCGAACAGGATCGCCAGCGTGAGCGCCGCGACGCCGACGCCGAGCGCGAGCAGGCCGGGCATCGTGCGCAACGCCGGCATCGCGGCGGCGTGCAGGGCATAGGCCAGCGGCACGACGAACAGCATGTGCGACAGATACAGCGGCAAGGTCATCCGGCCGAGCCACAACAGTGCCGGGCGCAGCAGCGGGATCAGCAGCAGCACGCGCGCGGCGAAGATCGTCCCGACCAGCCCGACCAGCAGCGCCGCCAATCCGA
>CAXSHP010000109.1:6533-8739 GCA_964236935.1 uncultured Sphingomonadaceae bacterium | reverse complement strand
TGCGGCTTCGCCAACGTCCAGCCGCATTCGGGCGCGCAAGCCAATGGCGCGGTGATGCTCGCGCTGACCAGGCCGGGCGACACGATCATGGGCCTGTCGCTCGACGCCGGCGGGCATCTGACCCACGGCGCCAAGGCATCGCTGTCGGGCAAATGGTTCAACGCGGTCCAATATGGCGTGCGCGAGAGCGATCAGCTGATCGATTTCGACCAGGTCGAGCGCCTGGCGAAGGAGCACAAGCCGGCGCTGCTCATCGCCGGCGGCTCGGCCTATCCGCGCCACATCGATTTCGCCCGCTTCCGCGCGATCGCCGACGAGGTCGGCGCCTTGTTCATGGTCGACATGGCGCACTTCGCGGGGCTGGTCGCGGGCGGCGTCCACCCCACCCCATTCGGCCACGCCCATGTCGTCACCACCACCACGCACAAGACGTTGCGCGGCCCGCGCGGCGGCATGGTGATGACCGACGACGAGGCGATCGCCAAGAAGATCAATTCTGCGGTCTTCCCCGGCCTGCAGGGCGGCCCCCTGATGCACGTCATCGCGGCGAAGGCGGTGGCGTTCGGCGAGGCGCTCGAGCCGGGGTTCAAGTCGTATGCCAAGGCGGTGGTCGAGAACGCCAAGACGCTGGCGGCGACCTTGCAGGAGCGCGGGTCGGCGGTGGTGTCCGGCGGCACCGACACGCATCTGGCGCTGATCGACCTGACCCCGCTCGGCGTCACCGGCAAGGATGCCGACGAGGCGCTGGAGCGCGCCGCGATCACCTGCAACAAGAACGGCATCCCGTTCGATCCGCTGCCCCCGGTCAAGACCAGCGGCATCCGCGTCGGCTCGCCCGCCGGCACGACGCGCGGCTTCGGGCCGGCCGAATTCCGCGACATCGGCGACATGATCGCCGACGTGCTCGATGGTCTGCGCGCGAAGGGCGAGCACGGCGATCCTGCGGTCGAGGCCGCGGTCAAGCAGCGCGTGCGCGCTTTGTGCGAGCGCTTCCCGATCTATCCGGAGCAATAGTTGCGCTGCCCGTTCTGTTCGCATGAGGACAGCCAGGTGAAGGACAGCCGTCCTTCCGAGGACAATTCCGCTATCCGCCGCCGCCGCCAATGCGAGGAATGCGGCGCGCGCTTCACCACGTTCGAGCGGATCCAGCTGCGCGAGCTGACCGTGGTCAAGAGCGAGGGCCGGCGCGAGAGCTTCGACCGCACCAAGCTCGAGCGCTCGATCGCGATCGCCTGCCGCAAGCGCCCGATCGATCCGGCGCGGATCGACCGGCTGGTCTCGGGCATCCAGCGCCAGATCGAGACATCGGGCGAAAGCGAGGTGCCGGCCGCGCGCGTCGGCGAGATGGTGATGCAGGGGCTGAAAGCGCTCGACAGCGTGGCGTACATCAGGTTTGCGAGCGTCTACAAGGATTTCACCGAGGCGCGGCACTTCGAGGAATTCGCCGGGGGATTGGGTGGAAGCGACAACCCCTGACCGTTCCTCCCGAGCGCAGTCGAGGGACTATATCGAGCGAAGCCGAGACCCTATCAGGCCACTATGTCCTTTGCAGTCTATATCCTGCGCTGTGCCGACAACAGCTACTATACAGGCCACACCGACGATCTCGAGCGGCGTGTGGCGCAGCATCAATCTGGTGCGATCCGCGGCTATACCTATGAGCGCAGGCCCGTCGAGCTGGTCTGGGCAGATCACGTTGACACACGCGAGGAAGCGCTAAGCGCCGAGCTGCGGATCAAGAACTGGTCGCGCGCGAAGAAGGAAGCATGGATCGCCAAGGATTGGGACAGGCTGAGCAAGGCTGCGATGCCGCCGTCGGAGCGTAAGGAGAGGGCCTCGGCTTCGCTCGGCATAGTCCCTCCACTTCGCTCGGGAGGAACGGGAGCCCTGACGCCCCCACCCGCCATCGTCCTCGTCCGTCCCCAGCTCGGCGAGAATATCGGGAAGGCCGCGCGCGCGATGCTCAATTTCGGGCTGACCGACCTGCGCCTCGTCGCCCCGCGCGACGGCTGGCCCAATCCTTCGGCAGGACCCGCGGCCTCCGGCGCGGACAGCGTGATCGAGCAGGCCCGCGTCTTCGCTAGCGTCGCCGAGGCGGTCGCCGATTGCGCGCATGTCTACGCCACCACCGTGCGCAAGCGCGGCGTGGCCAAGCCGGTCGTGACGCCCGAGCAGGCCGCGGCCGCGATCCGCGCGGAGCGTGGCG
>CAXSHP010000109.1:6048-6523 GCA_964236935.1 uncultured Sphingomonadaceae bacterium | reverse complement strand
CAATCCCGCCTTCGGCAGCCTCAACCTCGCCCAGGCGGTGATCCTCGTCGCCTACGAATGGTCGAAACAGGCGAGCGACGCCGGGCCCGAAGCGCTCGCTTCGCCGCCGCGCACCCACCTCGATCCGCCCGCGCCGCAGGCGGAGCTCGACGGGATGATCGCGCAGCTCGAGACGATGCTCGCCGGCGCCGGCTTCTTCCATCCGCCCGATCGCACGCCGGTGACCAGGCGCACGCTGCGCTCGATGCTGACGAAGCCAGGCTGGAATGCGCAGGAAGTGCGCACGCTGCGCGGTGTGTTGAGTTCGCTCGATCGGCCGCATCCACGCTGACCAGCTTGACTTTCGTCGCCTCCGCCGCCAAACGCCGGCGCTTCGCAATTGGCTCCGCACCCCGGTGAAGCGGCGGCCCTGCCGGACCTCGGTCCCCAGCAGCGCGGTTCCGGGCGCCTAAGCACTCCCCGAAAAGTGGGAACC
>CAXSHP010000109.1:0-6038 GCA_964236935.1 uncultured Sphingomonadaceae bacterium | reverse complement strand
GGACGCAACATGACCAAGCGCACCAGCGCCAAGTACAAGCTCGATCGCCGCATGGGCGAAAATATCTGGGGCCGCCCGAAATCCCCGGTCAACAAGCGCGAATACGGCCCCGGCCAGCACGGCCAGCGCCGCAAGAGCAAGGTGTCGGACTACGGCATCCAGCTCAAGGCGAAGCAGAAGCTCAAGGGCTATTACGGCGACATCACCGAGAAGCAGTTCAAGCGATCGTATACCGATGCCTCGCGGATCAAGGGCGATACTTCGCAGAATCTGATCGGCCTGCTCGAGCGCCGGCTCGATGCGGTGGTCTATCGCGCCAAGTTCGCACCGACGATCTTCGCCGCGCGCCAGATCGTCAGCCACGGCCACATCCGCGTCAACGGCGTGAAGTGCAACATCGCCTCGCGCCGGATCGACGTCGGCGACGTGGTCGAGCTCGGCGCCAAGGCGCAGGAGATGGCGCTGGTGATCGAGGCGCAGGGCCTAAGCGAGCGCGAGATCCCCGAATATGTCTCGCCCGACGGCGCGTCGAAGGTGACGTTCACGCGCGTGCCGACGCTCGACGAGGTGCCGTATCCGGTCAAGATGGAGCCGAACCTGGTGGTCGAGTTCTACTCGCGCTAATTTTTCCCTGAAAACTCATTCGTTCGTCCTGAGTAGCCATTGAGCGAAGTCGAAATGGCGTATCGAAGGACCCTTCGATACGCGTCTTCGACAAGCTCAGCCCCTACTCAGGGCGAACGGCGGAATATGTTGCCGGAAATCAGATCATCGCCATCCCGCCGTTGACGTGCAGCGTCTGCCCGGTGACGTAGGCCGCCTCGCGGCTGGCGAGATAGGCCACCGCCGCGCCGATATCGGCCCCCTCGCCGAGCTTGCCCGCGGGAATGCGCCCGGTCAGCGCCTCCTTCTGCGCGTCGGGCAGAGCGTCGGTCATCGGCGAGGTGATGAACCCCGGCGCGACGCAGTTGACCGTGATGCCCCGGCTGGCCAGTTCTTGCGCGAGCGCCTTCGACATGCCGATCAGCCCCGCCTTCGATGCGGCGTAATTCGCCTGGCCGGGATTGCCCGTAACCCCGACGATCGAGGTGATCGAGACCATCCGGCCGAAGCGCGCCTTCATCATCGGGCGCGCCGCCGCGCGGATCAGGCGAAACGCGGCCTCGAGGTTGACGCGGATCACCGTATCCCATTCCTCGTCCTTCATCCGCATCGCGAGATTGTCGCGCGTGACGCCGGCATTGTTGACGAGGATATCGAGCGTGCCGCCGAGCGCCTCGACGGCCACAGGCACCAATGCGTCGACCGCGGCGGCGTCGGACAGGTCGCACGGCACGATCACCGGATCGTTGGCAAGCGCCGACGCAACTTCATCGAGCTTATCGCGCCGCGTGCCTGACAAAGCGACGCGCGCACCCTGCCCCGCCAGCGCAGTGGCGATCGCGGAGCCGAGGCCGCCGGACGCGCCGGTCACCAGTGCGGTCATTCCAGTAAGATCGAACATTTCGTCCCGCCCGTTCAGAGGGTTTTCGCCAGCGCCTCGATGTCGGCCATGCTCACCACGCTGATCGCCTCGGCGTCGGGCGCGATGCGCTTGACCATCGGGCCGAGCACCTTGCCGCCGAACTCGATGAACTGCGTGACGCCCGCCGCCGCCATCGCCGCGACGCTCTCGCGCCAGCGCACCGTCGAGGTCACCTGATCGACCAGCAGGGTGCGGATGTCGTTGGGATCGGCGACCGGCGCGGCGGTGACGTTGGCGTAGAGCGGCACGAGGGGGCTTCGCAGATCGGTGCCGCTCAGCGCCTTCTGCATCGCCTTGGCCGCGGGCTCCATCAGCGCGCAATGGAACGGCGCCGACACCGGCAGCAGCATCGCGCGCCGCCCGCCGCGCACCTTGGCCAGCTCGATCGCGCGATCGACCGCCGCCTTGTGGCCCGAGATCACCACCTGCCCCGGCGCATTGTCGTTCGCCGCCTCGCATACCTCGTTCTCGGCGGCATCGGCGGCGACGCCCGCGGCGGTCTCGTAATCGAGCCCGAGCAGCGCGGCCATCGCACCGACGCCGACCGGCACCGCCGCCTGCATCGCCTGCCCGCGCAGCCGCAGCAGCCGCGCCGTCGCGGCGAGCCCGAGCGCCTCTGCGGCGCACAGCGCGCTATACTCACCGAGCGAGTGGCCCGCCACGTAATCGGCCTTGTCGGCGAGGCGGATGCCGCCCTCGCGCTCGAGCACGCGCAGCGTGGCGATGGCGTTGGCCATGATCGCCGGCTGGGCGTTTTCGGTGAGCATCAGCTCGTCCTCCGGCCCCTCGCGCATCAGCCGGAACAGCGCGCTGGCGAGCGCATCGTCGACTTCCTGGAACACTTCGCGCGCGGCGGCGCTGGCATCGGCGAGCGCGCTGCCCATGCCCACCGCCTGGCTGCCCTGCCCCGGAAAAATGAACGCGCGCATCGCTGTCCTCGCCTGAATTCGTCGCTCCGCCTAGAAAGCAAGGGCGGCCGTGGCAAGCGGCGTACCATCGTTTCACCCATCGAAAAGATGTAACCTTCCGCTATTAGCAGCAGATGATGCGCTCCATATTCCTCCTCCCCCTCGCCTTCCTCGCGCTCGCCGCGGCGCCGGCCGAGCGGTCGCCGCCCGGCTATCTCGCGGCCGGCGCGTTCGATCTGCTCCAGGTGCTCCCGCCGCCGCCGGCGAAGGACAGCCCCCGCGACGCGGCGGACCGCGCGATCTTCAAGGCGACGCGGGCGCTGCTCGATACGCCGCGTGGCGCATTGGCGACCAACGACGTGGCGACTTCACCGGCGGATATGATGCGCGACTTCAGCTGCGCCGTCGGGGTGGCGCTCACCCCGGCCAATGCGCCGGCGCTCCGCGCGCTGGTGGTCAAGGCGGGCGTCGATACTTCTGACCAGACCAACGCCGCCAAGCGCCACTATCAGCGGCTGCGGCCGTTCCTGATCGACCCTGGCGCCGTCTGCCAATCGCGGGACGAGCTGGCGAAGAGCTTCGACTATCCGTCGGGCCACACCACCTGGGGCTGGACCTGGGCGACGATCCTGACCGAACTCGCGCCCGACCGCGCAACCCCCATTCTCGCGCGCGGCCGGGCCTATGGCGAAAGCCGCATCGTCTGCGGCGCGCATAACGAGAGCGCGGTCGAGGCGGGACTGATCTCGGCTTCGGCGACGATGGCGGTGGTGCGCGCGCAGCCGGCGTTCAAGGCCGATCTCGAGGCGGCGCGCGTCGAACTCGACGCGCTCCGCCGCAATCCCGCGACGCCGCACGCCACGGGCTGCGATGCCGCAGCGGCTCTGGTCGCGCAGCGGATCCCCTGACGAGGGCCGATCGGCCTTGCCTTTCGCGCGCGCTTCGACCATGAGCCTCCCCGCAAGCAAGCCGGAGGGGCGCGCGGATTTCCCGCCGTCAGCGATCGGCATGAAAGGATAGCGTGGACCATGGCTCTCTACGAGCATGTGTTTCTCGCGCGTCAGGATCTGGCCCAGGCCCAGGTCGACGCGCTGGCGGAAGCCGCCGCGAAGATCGTCACCGACGGCAAGGGCAAGGTCGTCAAGACCGAAAGCTGGGGCCTGCGCGGCCTCGCCTATCGCATCGCCAAGAATCGCAAGGCGCATTATGTGATGCTCGAGATCGACGGCCCCGCCGCGGTCGTCGCCGAGCTCGAGCGCCAGACCGCGATCAACGAGGACGTGCTGCGCTACATGACGCTGCGCGTCGACGCGCACGAGGCCGGCCCCTCCGCGATGATGCGCCGGAGCGAGCGCAGCGACCGCGACGGCCGCCGCGACCGGGGCGATCGCGGCGACCGGCCTGATCGCGGCGACCGCGACCGTGGCCCGCGCAACGATCGCGGCTTCCGCGACGACGCCGCCTGAGCCGGGAAAGGATAGACCATGGCCCGCCCATTTTTCCGCCGCCGCAAGAGCTGCCCCTTCTCCGCGAAGGACGCGCCCCGGATCGACTATAAGGACGTCCGCCTGCTCCAGGGCTTCGTGTCCGAGCGCGGCAAGATCGTGCCCAGCCGCATCACCGCGGTTTCCGCAAAGAAGCAGCGCGAGCTCGCCAAGGCGATCAAGCGTGCCCGGCATATCGGGCTGCTTCCCTACATCGTGAAATAGGAGGGCACGCATGGACGTGATCCTGCTCGAGCGCGTCGAAAAGCTCGGCGCCATTGGCGACGTCGTCACCGTCAAGGACGGCTTCGCCCGAAATTTCCTGCTGCCCAACAAGAAGGCGCTCAGGGCCAACGAAGCCAATCGCAAGATCTTCGAGAAGAATCGCGCCTCGATCGAAGCGGACAACGCCGAGCGGCGCAAGACCGCCGAGGTCGATTCGAAGGGCCTCGACGGCAAGAGCGTGACGCTGATCCGCCAGGCGTCGAACACCGGCCAGCTCTACGGCTCGGTCTCGGCGCGCGATCTGGTCGAGGCGCTCGAGGCCGACGGGTCGAAGGTATCGCGCAGCCAGGTGGTGCTCGACAAGCCGATCAAGGCGATCGGGCTCTACGAGGTGCGCATCGCGCTCCATCCCGAGGTGTCGGTGACGATCAAGGCCAATGTCGCCCGCTCGCCCGAGGAAGCCGATCTGCAGGCGCAGGGCGTCAACGTCATGGCCGACATGTTCGAGCGCGACGAAGCCGGGTTCACCGAGGACTACGATCCCAACGCCGAGCCGGGCGAGATCGCCGGCGCAGCGCCGCAGGATACGAGCGGCGACGACGGCGCCGCCGCCGCGTAGGGCGGGCCCCTCCCCGAGCGGGAGGGGTTTCTCAGTGCAGCGGCGTGATCATCACCGTCGCGCCGGCGACCGCGAAACCTTCGCGGATTTCGGCCAGCGCCACGCGGATCGGCAGATCCTGTCCGCCGTTGACCAGCATCACGCTGTCGAGCACGCGCGGCCCGCCGCCCGACAACACCGTCTCGATCTCCGCGCCGGCCGCGACCCGGCGATTGAGCGCGAGCAGATCGCCGAGCCGGACGCCGATCAGCTTGAGCGGATCGAACCCGGCCATCGCCGCGAGCGAACTTTCCACCTGGGCGAAGGTGCCGCGGACGTTCAATCGGCCGATGCCCACGCCGCCATGCGCGTTGCGCGCCTCGGACAGGCTGACCTGCTCGGCGGCGTCGCGCAGCTGATCGAGCTGCTCGGCGACATTGGTGAACAAGGCAGCAACGCCGCCGGGATAAGGAAATAATCGGAACCGCATCAGTCGATCGTCATGGAGCTGCACCGGCGCATCGAAGGACACATCCTCGCCCGTCCGGATCACGTGACGCAGACGCGACACGACCAGGCCGTCGCGCAGTTCGGGAATGGCCTCCTCCAGCGATTGACCGATCAAGCTCTCCTCGCTGCGTTCGAAATAGGCGGCCGCGACGACGTTGACCCGGCGGAAGCGGAGATCGCCATCGAACGCAACGAAACCGGAGATCAGATGATCGAGCACCCCCGACAGGCGCGCATCGGCTTTGACATTCGCGGTCGTTACCGGATCCTGCACCGCCAGCGCATCGTAATCGGCGATCGACAGCATCACCACGCGGGGACGGCCATGATGCGTCACGATCAGCGGACGCTGTGCGGCACGATCCTGCCATAAGCCAAAGTTCCGCGTAATTTCCGCGGCGGAAACGAACTGTGCGGTTACTCCGTCCATATCCTCTTAACCTTCACAGTTATTATGCTATTTCTGTATTAACGTGCTGCGAGCACCGTCGGGCCAAACACTTTGATCCGATATAACTCCATTGTGGTAGACGGAGTTTGCGTAGACGCACGGAGAGTTCGTCTCCGACGATCGCCGCTATCCGGAACGAGTCGCGTTCTGCCGGATTGAGCATATCGGCAGTGGAGACGGATGATGGCGGCACGCGCATATTGGCAGGGGCAGATCAGGCTGGCGCTCGTCTCGATCCCGGTCGAGATCTATTCCGCGACGAAGAGCGGCGCCTCGATCACGTTCAACCAGATCCACGAGCCGACCGGCAAGCGTATCAAATATGAGAAGACCGTGC
>CAXSHP010000108.1:0-8744 GCA_964236935.1 uncultured Sphingomonadaceae bacterium | reverse complement strand
TCCTCATAGTCGTTGCCCTCGCCGCCCTCGGCCTTCTTGATCGAACGCTCGATATTGTCTTTGGGCATGCCGCCGGCGCGCGCGGCGATCACCGCGGAGCGCAGGCGGGCATTCATGTCCGGATCGGGCAGGCCGGCCTTGGCCGCGACGGTGATCTCGCGGCTGAGCTTGGAGAACAGGGCCGAGCGCTTCTTATCCTGCGCGCCCTTGCGGTGCATGATGTTCTTGAATTTGGAATGGCCGGCCATGGCGTGTCGGATATCCTCGAGATGACCGTTCGCCCCTGAGCCCGAACGGTCGACAGGTTAGCGGGACGAAGCTTCTGCTTCAACTCGCGCTATTGCTGCTGCTGTTCCTCGGCCTGCCGTCGCTTGCGCGCCTGCTCCTCGGCCTCGACCTTGGCCCCGGGTTCGGATGAGCCCATGCTCTGCAGCGGCGGGACAACGGGCTGTTGCGCGATCGGCGGGGTCTTCATCGGATCTCCTTATCAGGCCAGCCCGAGCGCGGCCTTGTACGTCTCCAGCAGCGCCTCGGCTTCGTCGCGCGCGTCCTTCTCCATTTTCCGCAAGCGGACGATCGCGCGCATCGTCTTGCTGTCATAGCCTTGGCCCTTGGCCTCGGAATAGACGTCGCGGATGTCGTCCGCCATGCCCTTCTTCTCTTCCTCGAGCCGCTCGATCCGCTCGATGAAAAGCCGCAGCTGGTCCGCCGCGACGCTGCTGCCGTCCGCCATGTTCCGGTTCCCCCGATTCGTTGGAGCGGCGCTCTAGATCATGGTTGATCTCGCGAGCAAACCCCTTAATCGCTGGCGTGCGGCGTAGCAGCGACGGGAGAGAGTGTGACGATCCATACCGCGCCGCGGCGCCGCAAGGTCCGCATCCTCGCGACGCTGGGGCCGGCGTCGAGCTCGCTCGAGATGATCCGCAAGCTCTATCTCGCGGGCGCCGACGCGTTCCGCGTCAACATGAGCCACGGCAGCCACGCGGGCCATGCCGCGGTGATCGCCGCGATCCGCAGCCTCGAGAAGGATTATGGCCGCCCGACGACGATCCTCGCCGATCTCCAGGGGCCCAAGCTGCGCGTCGGCCGATTCGCGAACGGCGCGGTCGAGCTCAGGACGGGCGCGCGCTTCGTGCTCGATCGCGATCCCGCGCCGGGCGATATCGACCGGGTCGAGCTGCCGCATCGCGAATTGTTCGAGGCGATGACCGCGGGCGCGCGGCTGCTGCTCGACGACGGCAAGATCGTGCTGCGCGTGATCGAGGCGGGCAAGGATCGGCTGGTGACCGACGTCGAGGTCGGCGGCATGCTGTCGAACAACAAGGGGCTCAACGTCCCCGACGTGGTCGTGCCGCTCGCCGCGCTGACCGAGAAGGACCGCGCCGATCTCACCTTCGCGCTCGAGCAGGGCTGCGACTGGATCGCCTTGAGCTTCGTCCAGCGTCCCGAGGACGTCGCCGAGGCGCGGCGGCTGATCGGGGGCAAGGCGGCGCTGCTCGCCAAGATCGAGAAGCCGTCGGCGATCGACCGGCTCGACGGAATCCTCGAGCTCGCCGACGCGGTGATGGTCGCGCGCGGCGATCTCGGCGTCGAGCTGCCGCCCGAGCGTGTGCCGGCGCTGCAGAAGCGCATCGTCGAGAGCGCGCGCCGCTTGGGCCGCCCGGTGGTGGTCGCGACGCAGATGCTCGAATCGATGATCAAGACGCCGACGCCGACGCGCGCCGAAGTGTCCGACGTCGCCACCGCGGTCTATGACGGGGCCGACGCGATCATGCTTTCGGCGGAGAGCGCCGCGGGCGACTGGCCCGAGGAAGCGGTCGCGATGATGGATCGCATCGCCACGTCGGTGGAGAGCGATCCCGCGCATTACGCGCGCGTCCATTTCACCGAGATGCTGCCCGATCCGACCAGCGCCGACGCGATCGCCGAGGCCTCGCGCGAGATCGCGCACACCGTGTCGGCGGCGGCGATCATCTGCTTCACCTTGTCGGGCTCGACCGCGCGGCGCGTCGCGCGCGAACGCCCGGCGGTGCCGCTGCTGGTGCTGACGCCGAAGCTCGCGACCGCGCGGCGCACCGGCCTGCTGTGGGGCGCGCACGCGGTGCGGACGAAGGACGTCAAGGATTTCGAGGAGATGGTCGCCAAGGCGAAGCGCATGGCGCTGCGAGCCGGGGTCGCGAAGGCTGGCCAGCGGGTGGTGATCATGGCCGGCGTGCCGTTTGGAACTCCGGGCTCAACCAACGTACTCCATGTCGTCCGCCTGACCGGCGACGAGCTCAAGGGCTATGCGAGTTAAGGTGCTTCCAACCGATAAGGCGTCCGCACGCCGGGATCGTCTGCGGGGAAATCTCTTTCGTTGCGGGTGACGAACAGCGCTGCGCCGCTCTGCGCCGTGGCCCAGATGATCGCATCCGGCAGCTTGACGCGGTGCGCGCGGCGCAACGCCACGGCGCGTTCGGCGATCACGCTGTCGAGCGGGACGACCTCGAACGTGTTGAGAAAGGCGCGTGTCCCAACCTCGATCCGAGGCTCGGCGCCGACCATCACCTCCATCCACGAAACGATGCTGATGGCTTTGGTTTGATAGCGCGCCATCTCGTTGCGCGCCTGTTCGATGCCATTGAGATAGTCTATCATAATGTTGGTATCGAACAGCGCCTTCACCATTCGCGGCGCATCCGCTCCTGATAATCGAGGCCATCGCCTGAACTTCCAGCCCACAGGCCGAATGCGTCCTCCAAGCCGCCGGAAGTATGCCGATCGAGCCATTCGGCGACTGCTGCACGAATCAATGCCGCACGCGATACGCTGGCACGTCGCGCCGCACTGTCCAGCGCAGCAAGGTTACGCTCCGTTATATCGACCAAAGTTCGCATGATACTATCGGATATATGATATCGGCGTTATATATCATATTGCCCAAGGCAGCAAGAATGAGGTCGGTCGGGCAGTGCCGACCGACCCATCGATTACATTCCGGCCGGCACCATCGGCTTGATCTCGGCAAGGTGCTTCTCGACGATCGGCACCGCGCTGGCGGCGACCTGCTGGAGCGAGGGATCCGTGCCGTCCGTGGCATAGCCCTTGTGGAGCGCCCAGGCGGTCTGGTGCGCCTGGAGCTGCTGGCGCAGATAGATGTCGTCGAAGCTCTTCTTCGGCGTCTTGCGCAGCAGCGTGACCTTGGCGTCATTGTCGGCCGACATCATCATCGCCGGTTTGGTGATCGTGCGATCCTTGTTTTCGAGCGCTCCCATCAGCGCCTTCGACGTCGTCGTATGATCGGTGATCAGCTCGTTCGCCATCGATTTGATCGCCGGGTTGTGCGTCTTGCGCAGCGCGATCTTGCTCGAAGCGATCTCGTACATGTCCGCGTCGGCCGCCATCTTGACGTAATCGGTGGCGGAGGTGCCGCTGAGCGGGGACACGCCGACATCGGTCGCGGACATCATCCCGGTCGAGGCGGGCGGAACTTGGGCGAACGCGGGGGCGGCCATCGTCAGAGCGACCGAGCCGAGGAGCAGAGTGAAGCGCTTCATGTTTATTCCTTCCAGGAATCTGGACCCCGCTAACGAGCGGGATGCGGGCGATGTTCCGGATCGGGACGAAAGGCAGCCGAAGCGAGCGATGCGAACGGATGTGGAAGGGCGGCCAACTCTCGGCTAGACCGGCGCCGATGCCTTCCCCGCACCTCTATCTCGTCGACGGCTCGAGCTATATCTTTCGCGCCTATCATCGGCTGCCGCCGCTGACCAACCGCAAGGGCGAGCCCGCGGGCGCGGTCTACGGCTTCACCACGATGCTGTGGAAGCTCGCCGAGGATCTGCATCTGGCCGACGGGCCGACGCATCTCGCGGTGATCTTCGATGCTTCGTCGAAGACGTTCCGCAACGACATGTACGACCAGTACAAGGCGCACCGGCCGCCGCCGCCGGCCGATCTCGTCCCGCAGTTCCCGCTGATCCGCGATGCGACGCGCGCCTTCTCGGTGCCGTGCATCGAGGAGGAGGGGCTCGAGGCCGACGATATCATCGCCTGTTATTCCAAGGCGGCGCTCAAGGAGGGCTGGCAGGTCACGGTCGTCTCGTCGGACAAGGATCTGATGCAGCTGATCGAGCCCCCGGCGGAGCACCATGGCGGCCTCGATCTGCTCGATACGATGAACAACCGCCGGATCGATCGCGACTATGTGATCGAGAAGTTCGGCGTGCCGCCCGAGCAATTGGGGGACGTGCTCGCGCTGATGGGCGACAGCGTCGACAATGTCCCCGGCGTGCCCGGCATCGGGCCGAAGACCGCGTCGGAGCTGATCCGGCAGTATGGCGACGTCGAGGCGGTGCTCGCCGCGGCGCCGACGATCGCCAAGCCTAAGCTGCGCGAATCGCTGATCGAGCATGCGGACAACGCGCGGCTATCGCGCGAGCTGGTGCGGCTGGTGTGCGATCGTCCGCTGCCCGAGCCGCTCGAAGGGCTCGCGATCAAGGGCATCCCGCCCGAGCCGCTGCGCGCATTCCTCAGCGATCAGGGGTTCCGCTCGCTGCTGATGAAGGTCGGCGGGACCGCGGCCGAGGATGTTCCGCCGCCGGCGGCCGCCGAGGACGAGCCGCCGTTCGTCCACAAGGATTACGAGACGGTCGTCACCGAAGAAGCGCTCGATCGCTGGGTCGCCGAGGCGACCGCCGCCGGCTTCGTCGCAATCGATACCGAGACCGACCATCTCGACGCGGTGCGCGCGACTTTGGTGGGGATCAGCTTGGGCGTCGCGCCGGGCAAGGCCTGCTACATCCCGGTCCGCCACGTCGGCGACGGGCTGCTGTCCGAGACGCCGGCGCAGCTCGATCCGGCGACGGTGCTGGGCAAGCTCAAGCCGCTGCTCGCCGACGAAAGCGTGCTCAAGATCGGCCAGAACCTCAAATATGATCTGATCATGCTGCGCCGTGCGGGCGAGGCGGTCGGCGGGATCGAGATCGCGCCCTACGACGATACCATGCTGCTCAGCTACGATCTCGACGCCGGGCTCGGCGCGCACGGCATGAGCGACCTCGCCAAGCGCCACCTCGGCCACGCCTGCATCGAGTTCAAGACGGTGTGCGGCACCGGCAAGAGCCAGATCAGCTTCGACAAGGTGTCGCTCGCACAGGCGACCGAATATGCCGCCGAGGATGCCGACGTGACCTACCGGCTGTGGCGCAAGCTCAAGCCGCGGCTCGCGCGCGAGGCCGGCGCGCGGGTCTACGAGCTGGTCGATCGGCCGCTGGTGCCGGTGGTCGCGGCGATGGAGATGGCGGGCATCCTCGTCGACCGCGCAGAGCTGTCGCGGCTGTCGGCCGATTATGCGGTCGAGATCGCGCGCTTGGAGGGCGAGGTGTTCGAGCTCGCCGGCGGGCCGTTCACGATCGGCAGCCCCAAGCAATTGGGCGACATATTGTTCGAGCGGCTCGGCCTCAAGGGCGGGCGCAAGGGCAAGTCGGGGGTCTATTCGACCGACGTCAACGAGCTCGAGCGACTTGCGTCGGAAGGTAGCGAGGTGTGCCGCAAGGTGCTCGACTGGCGCCAGCTGACCAAGCTCAAATCGACCTATACCGACGCGCTCCAGCAGCAGATCAACCCCGAGACGGGGCGCGTCCACACCTGCTTCAGCCTCGCGATCGCGCAGACCGGGCGGCTGTCGTCGACCGATCCCAACCTCCAGAACATCCCGATCCGCACCGAGCTCGGACGCCGGATCAGGGATGCGTTCGTCGCCGCGCCGGGCAATGTCATCCTCGCCGCCGATTATTCGCAGATCGAGCTGCGCCTCGCGGCGCACATGGCCGACGTGCCTTCGCTCACGGCGGCATTCGCGCAAGGCGACGATATCCACAACCTCACCGCGCAGGAGCTGTTCGGCGAGGTCAACCGCGACACCCGCGGCAAGGCCAAGACGATCAACTTCGCGATCCTCTACGGCATCTCGTCGTGGGGCCTCGCGGGGCGGCTCGGCGTCGACCGCATCGAGGCGCAGGCGATCATCGACCGCTATTTCGAGCGCTTCCCCGGCGTCAGCAACTATATGGCCGAGACGCTGACGCAGCTGCGCGACAAGGGCTATGTCACCACCTTGTTCGGCCGCAAGACGCATCTGCCGGGCATCCGCGCCAAGACCGTCGGCGAGCGTCAGGCGGCCGAGCGCCAGGCGGTCAACGCGCCGATCCAGGGCACCAGCGCCGATATCATCAAGCGCGCGATGGTGCGCATGCCCCCGGCTTTGCGCGCCGCGGGTTTAGGCGATGTGCGCATGCTCCTCCAGGTCCATGACGAGCTCGTGTTCGAGCTGCCCGAGGGCGACGTCGCCGCGGCAAGCGCGGTGATTCGCGGCGTAATGGCCGGCGCGGCCGAGCCGGCGGTGACGCTCTCCGTCCCGCTCGGGATCGAGATCGGCACCGGCCCGAGCTGGGGCGCGGCGCATTGAATGACGTATCGAATCACGATCAGTTCCCCGGCGAAGGCCGGGGTCCAGCAACGGGCGGCTCGCAACTGGGCCCCGGCCTTCGCCGGGGAACCAGGAAGGTGAGCCGGCCGTGACCGAACCTGCCGGCGGAGAGGACATCGCGGCGCTCGCGAAAGGCGGGCGGACCAATTTCTTCGGCTTCCTGCTGCGCCTCGCCGCGCGGCTGCCGTTCCTGTTCATCGCCGGGCGGGTCTATGGCGCCGATGCGCTCGGCCGTTTCGCCATCGCCACGATCGCGGTCGAATTCGCCGCGCAGCTCGCCACGCTGGGGCTCAAGCGCGGGCTCGCCCAGCAATTGTCGACCAGCGAGCGGCCGCATGTCTGCGTCGTGTGGGACGCGCTGCTCGTCGGGATGATGGGCTCGATCGCGGCGTCGGCGGTGCTGATCGTGTGGCCGCAGCTGATGTTCCCCAACAGCCCGATCAACGGGCTCGACTGGCTGCTGCCGCTGACCATCTTCGGCTGGACCGCGTCGGATATCGCGCTCGCCGCGCTCGCCTATCGCGGCGATGTCGGCGCGACGGTCAAGGCGCGGGCGATCGTCGAGCCGTGGACGATCAGCATCGCCGCCGCGCTGCTCGCTTTCTATTCGCTGCGCGACGGGCTGATCATCGCCTACGTGCTCTCGACCATCGGCGCGCTGGTCGCCTCGATCATCCCGCTGATGCGCACCTATGGCTGGCCGCGCGGGTGGCGGCCCGAATCGCGGCGGCTGCGCAAGCTCGCGTGGCGCAATCTGCCGCTGGCCGGCGCCGACGCGCTCGAATGGGGCTCGCGCCGGCTCGACATCTACATGCTCGGCCGGGTGTTCTATTTCTCGCCCGAGATCGTCGGCATCTATTATGTCGCGCAGCAGGTCGCCTCGCTGCCGCAGAAGCTCAAGACGAGCTTCGATCCGATCCTCGGGCCGGTCATCACCCAGAAGCTCGCCGAGGGCGACAGGCCCGCGGTCGGCAAGCAGATCCGCCAGGTCGGCTTCTGGATCATCGCCGCGCAGATCGGCATCGCGCTCGCGCTCGGCATTCCCGGCGAGGCGGTGATGGGGCTGGTCGGCCCGCGCTTCGTCGGCGGCACCGGCGCGCTCGCGATCCTGCTGATCGCCGAGGCGGTCGCGGCGACCGCGGTGGTCAGCGAGGCGGCGCTGATCTACGTCGCGTCGAAGCGCAACCTGCTGATCTCGTGCGCCATGGTCGCCGCCCAATACGGGCTGTCGATCGTGTTCGTCCATGCGCTGCGTTGGGCGGAGCTGCGCTGGGGGCAGCCGGCGGCCCTGCGCAGCGACGATCTGATCGCCGCCGCGGGCCCGGCGCTGGGGCTGCTCGTCGCGCTCGGCTGCGCCTCGCTGCTCAAGGCGCGGCTGCTGGCGCGGCTGCTCGGCGCACGCGTCTCGGGCTGGCGCTGGACGTTGATCCCGGCCAGCGCCGCGGCGGTGCTCGCCGGCACCGTCGCGATCCGCATCCCCGAATGGGGCGAGCTGGCGCTCGGCATCCCGTTGATCCTCGGCGCCTATGGGCTGGTGATCTGGTATCGCGGGTTCGGCCACGAGGATCGCGCATTGTTCCGCATGCGCTCATCGGCGCCGGAGCCGCAACCCGCCGGTTGACCGCAACGCCCCGCCGCAGCAAGGCATCGCCGATGCGCTTCTTCTCCGACAATGCCGCGAGCGTTCACCCCGCCGTGCTCGCCGCGATCGCCGCCGCCGATCGGGTCGACACCGCCTATGACGGCGACGCGCTCAGCCGCTCGCTCGACGACGCCTTCTCCGATCTGTTCGGCACGCCGGTGGCGGCGCTATGGGTCGCGACCGGCACCGCCGCCAACGCGCTCGCGCTCGCGGCGATGTGCCCGCCCTACGGCGCGGTGCTGTGCCATGGCGACGCGCACATCCACAACGACGAGTGCGGCGCGCCGGAATTCTACACTCACGGCGCCAAGCTGATGCCCGTGCCGTGCGACGGCGCGAAGCTTACCCCGGACGCGATCGAGGCATTCCTCGGCGGGTTGCGCGACGACGTCCACCAGACCCCGCCCGCCGCCTTGTCGATCACCAACGCCGCCGAATCGGGGCTGGTCTACGGCCCCGACGAGATCGCCGCGCTCGCCGCGGTGGCGCGGGCACGCGGGCTCGCGCTGCACATGGACGGGGCGCGCTTCGCCAACGCCGTGGCGCACAGCGGCTGTCCCCCGGCCGAGCTCAGCTGGCGCGCCGGGGTCGACGCGCTGAGCTTCGGCTTCGTCAAGAACGGCGGCCTCTCGG
>CAXSHP010000107.1:1747-8837 GCA_964236935.1 uncultured Sphingomonadaceae bacterium | reverse complement strand
ATCTGCCGCGACCGTTCGTCGCGCCGGGGGGCGTGATGACGCCGCTGCTGGGCATCATGTTTTCCGGCGTGATGATCGCGCCGCTTCTCGGCGATGTCGCGGAAAAGGCCGTGCGCGGCAACATCGTCCCGGCTGCCATCATTCTCGGCTATATCGCGATCGGGCTCGCGGTCTATTTCACCTATGGCATCCGCCACTCGCGCGAGTTTCCCGCTTCACCAACGGAGGCTCTCGCCTTGTCGGCTTGATATCGCTGCCTCCGATTTCGCGACGGGACTGACATGTCGCGGCCGAGTGGAGGCTTGCCTTGAAAGCCGGCCGACTGTACGCGTCCGCGATGATTTGCCGCGCACATTCCGCTGACGCCACAATCGGTTGGGAGCCGACGGGACGACCGTCGCGACTGGCATGAGTGGCCGAGTGACACCGTCGGGCACGTATCTCAGGGCGATCAGCGCGGGCGAGGACAGCCTCAGCCAGCGCGCCTACGAGACGATCCGTTCGGATATCATGATGTGTCGCCTGTTGCCGCAGGAGAAGGTCAGCGAGGCGAAACTCGCGCTGCGTCTCGGCGTGGGCAAGGCGCCCGTGCGGACCGCGCTGAGCCGGTTGTCCCAGGAGGGGCTGCTCACCGCGAAGCCGCGGAGCGGTTTCGTCGTCGCGCCGATTACCGCCAAGGACGTCATCGAATGCTTCCAGATGCGCATGGTGCTGGAGCCGCTCGCCGCGTCGCTGGCCGCAGCCAAATTGGACGCCGAGACGATCGACGAGCTGCGACGCCTCGCGAAGCCGCTGTCCGGACGTGCCGATGGCACCGAGGCGTCGGCGGCGGATATCTATCTGGTGTTCCAGGCGGACCAGGAGTTTCATCGCAAGGTCGCTGTCGCGTCGGGAAACGCGCGCTTGGCCCAGACGATCGGCAACCTGCTCGACCATATCTCCCGCGCGCTCTATATGGGCATGCTGCAGCCGGGCAAGGTCGACGTTTTCGCGACCGGCAATCTCGAGTTGACCAGCGCTCTGCTCGAAGGCGATGCGGTCGCCGCCGAGCGGCTCTCGCGCGAGCATATCCGCGATGGACTGCGTCTCGTGGTACGAACGTTCATGGACACGGATACCGCCTGAAGCCGGCGCGGCTGCTCGTACCCGATAGCGAGCCACGCTCGTCTCGAGCGCCCCGCGCTCAACCGACAGCCGCCATTGCTGATCGTCGCCGATGCCTGGCATCCGATCGCGCATCCGCGCCTCGCGCACGCCCAATCCGCAAAAATACTTGACGCGCGACGGCAATGGCTGACATGTCACGGAGGCATAGACCGTGCGCCGTGGACGACGTTGGAGCGGCGATAGAGCAGGGAGTTCGTGCGATGCTGCCGGCGAAAATCTGCGGCATTGTCTGCGCGCTAGGACTTCTGGTGCTGCAGTCGAACGCCGCGGCGGCGCCGCCGGTCTCGAGCGCCGAGGATTATGCGCGCGCGGACGCGTTCCTGCGGTGGAATGCCGAGCGCCTCGTGCGCAACGATGCGCAAGGCATCGCATGGTCCCGCGACTCCGACCGATTCTGGTATCGTGTCCGGACCGATCGCGGCGTCGAGGTCCGCTGGTTCGACGTCGCGCAGGGGCGGCACGGGGAGGCGTTCGATCCGAACGTTCTCGCCAAGCTGCTGGCGGAGCATGGCTGCCCGGTCGCCGCGGCCGACTTGCCGCTTGCCGACTATCGCCCCGCAGGCAGCCAGGATTGGGCGTTCACGATCACGGCCGGCTGCCGGGATCCCGGCGCGAGAGCTTTCGTCTACGCGCCGGCCCAGGGCCGGCTCAGCGACGTGGCGCTCAGCCGCTATCAGCCCGATGCGATGTCGCCGGACGGGCGCTTCGCTGCGGTTGCCGCCGACTATAACCTCAGCCTTCGCCGCGTGAGCGACGGAGTGCTGCTGCCGCTGAGCCGCGGCGGGCAGGCCGACGACTATATCGGTTCCCCGCCCGATATCTGCTGCCGGCCTAAGCTATGGGGCCGCGTGCCGGACGTCGCCGACGTGCTGTGGTCGCGCGACGGTACGAAGATCCTGACCTATCGTGCGGATACCCGCGCCGTGCGGAAGGGCCATGTGCTGACGAGCCTGAAAGGTCTCGGCGACACCTATCCGCGGCCGTTGCCCGGCGACGCGGTGCTGCCCACGCTCCACCCGCTGATCCTCGAGACGGCGACGGGGCGGAACATCCCGGTGACGGGGGTCGCGCCCTTCGCCTTGTCCGCGTCGAATCTCGGCGTGCTCGATGCGCAATGGTCGGCCGACGGTCGGCAGGCCTATATCCTGTCGATGGCGCGCGACGTACGCGCGGCGACGCTCTTCTCGGTCGATGCGGCGAGCGGCGGCAGCCGGCAGATCTTCGGCCAGAAATCCACCCATCCGCTGTCGGTCGGCGAGCATGGCGGCGCATGGCGCGTCAGTCGCGACGGCGGCACCTTGCTGTGGGCCGAGCAACCGACGGACGCCACGCGGCTCGCGCGCTACGATCTCCGTACCGGCCGCCGCTTGGGCTTCGTCAGCCCGGAGACTCTCCAGTTCCGGCGCCTGCTGCGCTGGGACGAGGACGCCGATCGCGTCTATTTCCTGGCGCAGGGAGTGACCGGGCTCAATCCCTATTACCGGCAGGTCTTCAGCGCGCGCACCGACGGGCGCGACCTGCGCCGGCTCACCCCCGAACCGCTCGACCACGACGTCACGCTGTCGCCGGACGCTCGCCTGTTCGTCGACGTCGCGGGTTCCTCGACCGTCCCCAACCGCACGTTGCTGCGGCGCATGGACGGTTCGCTGGTCGCGACGATCGAGGAGGAGGATGCCTCGCGGCTGTTGGCCAGCGGATGGCGTGCGCCGACGCCCGTCACGACGCGCGACGCGCGTAACCGCTTCACGCTTTACGGGCTGCTCTATTTGCCTGCGAACTTCGATCCGGCGCGGCACTATCCGCTGCTCGACCTCATCTACCCGGGCCCGAACCAGGGACCCACCCGCGTGCGCACTTTCACCGTGGACGCATCCGGGAACCCGCAGTCGCTCGCCCAGCTCGGCATCGTGGTGCTGGCGCTGGATGCTTCGGGTACGGCCGGACGCGGTCGCGCATTTCAAGAGGCGTGGCATACCGATCTGGCCAACCTCGGTATCGCCGATCATGTCGTCGGTATCCGGCAACTCGCCGATCGTTACGGCTTCATCGACCGCGCGCGGGTCGGGATCATCGGCGCCTCGGCCGGCGGCGACGCCGCGGCGCGAGCGATGTTTACCTATCCCGATGTGTTCAAGGTCGGCGTGAGCATCGCCGGCGCTTATGATTATCGTCAGGCGCTGAGCCGCTGGGGCGAGCGGTATGTCGGCCTGCTCCAGCGGAAGCCGGACGGGAGCGACAATTATCCTGCGCCCACCTGGCAGAAAGCCGACCAGCTGCAAGGCAAGTTCCTGATTGCCTTCGGTGGGCGCGACGACAACGTCAATCCCGCGGTGCCGATGGCGATGATCGACGCGCTGGTCGCCGCCGACAAGCCGTTCGAGACGATCATGATCCCCGGTCAATCGCATTGGCCGTGGGAGACACCGTGGTTCCTGACGCGGAGCTGGGACTTCCTCGTCAGCAACCTGCGCGGCGAGACGCCGCCGACATATACCCTCAGGCCGCTGCCGCCCGATCCCGGAGACGCGCCTTGATCTTCCGCGGCACAGCTTCCTCAGACTGGACAAGAAAATGACCAATCGCGCTTCCTCAACGCCGCACGACGGGATCGGCGACACGATCGAGCGGTCCGTCCCGCAAACCGAACCCGCCTTCATTCCCGTGGTCGACGTGCATGGATGGCAGGACGAGAAACAGCTGGCCGGGGTCGGGAGGCAGATCTTCACGGCGTGCACCGGCTCCGGCTTCTTCTATATCCGCAACCATGGCATCGACGACGCGATACTCGCCACGGCGGTGGAGCAGTATCGCCGGTTCTTCCTGCTTCCGTCGGCCGAGAAGGCACGCGTGGCGATCAACAAGGCGCATCGCGGGTTCAGCGCCCTCGGCGACGCCTTGATGTATAACGCCGAACGCCCGGACTATAAGGAATTCTACACGATCGGCCTCGAACTCGACGAGACGGATCCCGACGTCGCCGCCGGTCAGCCGCTGCGCGGCGCGAACAATTGGCCCGATCTGCCGGGCTTCCGTCCCGCCATCGAGGCACTCTACGAGGCCATGAACGCGTGCGGCGGGCAGCTGCTGCGCGCCGTCGCGGTCAGCCTCGGGCAGGAACCCGGCTTTTTCGCGCCGAAATATCGCAAACGCCTGCAGCGTATGCAGGGGATCTATTACCCGCCGCAGCCGTCCGAGCTGGCGGATACGTTCGGCGTGGCCGATCATACCGACTTCGGCTGCGTCACGCTGCTATGGCAGGATGATCGCGGCGGCCTCGAAGTGCTCGGGCCGGACGGCGCCTGGATCGCTGCGCCGCCGATCGACGGGACGCTCGTCATCAATGTCGGCGACCTGCTGCAGCGCTGGTCGAACGACCGGTTCGCGTCCACCCGCCACCGCGTCATCAACCGGTCGGGGCTGGAGCGCTTCTCGATCGCGAGCTTCTACGATCCGAGCTTCGACGCGACGATCGATCCGCGCGATCTCGGCGTGCCCGATCAGGAAGCGCACTATCCGCCGATCGCGGCCGGCGAACATATCCTGGGCCGGATCAACCGCTCCTTCGGCTATCGCAAGTCCGTCTGAACGCTGATGTGGGTTCCGTTCTGGAAATTGTCGCCGGGCGGCAATCCCACCGTCCTGCTGGATGCCCGCGGCGTGGAGATCGCCGCCGCTGCAAGGGCCGATGCGGCGGAGCAGGTCATGCGCGAGCCGCTCGTCGGTGCCGAACAGGTCGGGTTCCTCGTCCCTGCGGCCACCGCGGACGGCCGGATGGAGATGGCCGGGGGGGAACTCTGCATCAACGCGACCCGGTGCGCAGCAGCGATTTTCTCCCGCGAACTGGGTCGCGACACGGTACGGTTCGCCACGTCGGGCAGCGACGCGCTGGTCGACGCCGAAGTTCGCGGCGAACATGTGGCGCTTCGGCTCGCGATACCGCTCTCGCTCGCGCAACTCGGCGGCAATTTGTGGCGCGTGGCCTTGCCGGGGATCACGCACTTCGTCCGGGAAGGCGATCCTTCGGACGATCGCGAAGTCGCCTGGGCGGCGCTGCAGGCGATCATCAGCGCGCTGGATGAAGCCGATCGCCCTGACGGGGCGGTCGGGCTGATGACGGTGTCGTCCGCCGTCTCGCTGACGCTGGCCCCCCTCGTCCACGTGCCGGCGGCCCGAACGCTCGTGATGGAGACCGCGTGCGGCTCCGGCTCCGTGGCGGTGGCCGCAGTGTTCGGCGTCGGTGGCGTGACGCATGTCAAACAGCCGAGCGGCAGCACCTTGTCGATCAGCGTCGACGGCGCGGGCGTGACTATCGAAGGCGAGGTCATGCTGACCGCCGAGGGCCGGCTGCGACTGACCACGGGATAGCGCTCAGCCGCTCCCGCACGTTTAGTGCCGCCCGAGAGAGCGAAGTCGCCAGGCCGCCGCGATGGCCCCGACAGGCGCGCGCAAGTTTGTCATGTCAGATCGAACGTGGAGTTCATGCAACAGTGCCGGCGCGTCTGCATCATGCCTCTCCGATCCGGCTCAACAAGCCTCATTCACGGTTGACAGCGGGCGCGCGTGTGACATGTTACCGTCATGAAACGGGCAAAGGGGACAGCTATGAACCGGAAAAATCTCTTGCTGAACACGGCGGCAGTGCTGGTGCTCCTGCCGGGCGTTGCTCATGGCCAGACTTCGGAGCCCGCGCCCGTGGCCGCCGAGCCCGCCGGGGCCGCGGCAGCGGGGGGCAATAGCACCTCCGCCGAAATCGTCGTCACCGGATCGCGGATCGGTCAGTCGGCCAGCCGCTCTCCCAGCCCGGTCGTCACCCTCGGCACGGAGGCGATCAAGCTGACCGGCCGGAGCGATATCGAATCCGTCATCAACCAGCTGCCCCAGGCTTCGCCGCAGGATAGCGCCAGCAACAACGACGGCACCGGCATCGCCACCGTGGATCTTCGCGGCCTCGGCCCCAGCCGCACCCTCGTGCTGGTCAACGGGCGCCGCTACGTCAACGCGAACACCAACCAGCTCGTCGACCTCAACACCATTCCGGCGGCGCTGATCGAGCGCGTCGACGTCGTGACCGGGGGGCGCTCCGCGGTCTATGGCTCGGACGCGATCGCGGGCGTCGTCAACTTCAATCTGAAACAGAATTTTTCCGGGCTTCAGGCGGACGCCGTGAGCGGGATAACCAGCCGCGGCGACGGTGCGGAGCAGACTGTGAGCCTGACCGCGGGGGTTAACGCTCCCGACGACAAGGGCAACATCACCGTGTTCGGCAGCTATAATAATCGAAAGGCCATCAGAGGCAGCCAACGAAGCTTCTCGGCCGTACCCTATAACGATAACGGCGACGGCACGCTGTTCGTCGGCGGGTCCAGCCAGATTGCGGGCGGCCGTCTCGTGGGTTTGGGAGCATCCCAGAAGTTCCAGCCCGACGGATCGCTGATCCCGTACAGCTTTGCGCGGGACGCCTTCAACTATGATGCCGATCTGTACAATCAGCTTCCGAACGAGCGTTATATCGGCGCGCTGTCGGCCCATTATAGCTTGGCGCCGGCATTGACCCTTTTCGCCGAGGGGCAATATATCAAGACGACGTCCACGATCGGGCTCCCGCCTACGGGGACCAATGGCCTGTCGACCTCCATCCAGGTGAACAGCCCCTTCCTGCCCGCCAGCACGCAAGATTATCTGCGGACGTTCGATCCTGCCAACACGGGTTATGTGACGGCCGGCATTTCGCGGCGTTATATCGAAGCGCCTACCCGCTCCGTGAAATACGATCGCGAGTCATACCGGGGCCTGATCGGCCTGCGCGGCGATTTCGAGTCGAGCTGGCATTATGAGGGCTATTATTTGCACGCGCATACGAAGGCCGTGGAGGATTTCGGCGGCGCGTTGCGCATCAGCCGCATACGAAACGCGACCAACACCG
>CAXSHP010000107.1:0-1737 GCA_964236935.1 uncultured Sphingomonadaceae bacterium | reverse complement strand
TTCGCGGAGCCTGCCACGCTGTCGGACGCCGCTCCGACGACAAGCCCCTTTCCGATCGCCGGTCTGGCCGGCGGAGGAACGCTGGTCTGCGCCAGCGCGGCGGCCCGCGCCGACGGGTGCGTCCCGGCCGACATCTACGGCGCCAATCGCCTCTCGCCGGCCGCGATCAACTATCTGGGCGCATCCTTCACCAATCGGGAGGGCAGCACCACCGCCGTGGCCAACTTCACGCTGACCAACAAGGCCTTGTTCAACATCGCGAGCGGAGGCTCGGTCGGCATCGCGCTGGGCGGCGAGTATCGCCGCGAGAAGGCCACCTTCTCGCCGGACGCGCTCGTCGCATCCGGCGACGTCCAGGGCTTTACCACCGGGGCCGCGACCGGCGGATCTTACAACGTCAAGGAGCTGTTCGCGGAAATAGACGTTCCGGTCTTCCAGGGCCGGCCGCTCGCGCAACTGCTCGATTTCAACGCCGCCGCGCGTTACTCGGACTATTCCACTCAAGTCGGGTCGGTTTTCACTTATTCTGCGGGCGGGATCTATCGTCCCATTGCCGATGTCGGCTTCCGTGGGCAGTATCAGCGCGCGATCCGGGCACCGAACGTAAACGAGCTGTTCCAAGGCGCCACGCAGCAAGACGCGACCGCGCCGGACCCGTGCAATCTGGCGGCACCCGGATCGCCGATCGCCGCGCTCTGCGTGACGACAGGGGTGCCTACCGCGCTGATCGGCACTCCGTTCAGCCCCAGGCCGCAATATTTCGTGATCAATGGCGGTTCGACCTCGCTGCGCGAGGAGCGGTCGTCGACCTATACGGGCGGCATCGTGCTGACGCCGTCGTTCATCCCGCGCCTGACGCTTTCCGCGGATTATTACCATATCTCGATCGACGGGTATCTGGGCAACATCGGCGCGGCAAACATCCTGAACCTCTGCTATACCGGCGAGACCGACTTCTGCGGCCGGATCGGGCGGAATCCGCTCTCCGGCGAGATCGCGACGGTGGACGACCGCACGGCAAACTCGGGCGGCTTCAAGACTTCCGGCGTCGACGTCAGCCTGGCTTACAATCTTCCGCTCGGCGGCGGCCTGTTCGGTGGAAACGACAGCAGGCTGATATTCAACAGCCAGGTCACGCGGCTGATCAATCGCGTCTACACGCCGGTTTCCGCCATTCCCGATACGCGGAACAGCTGTGCGGGCAAGTTTGGCGTGACGTGCGGGCAGCCTTTCCCGCACTGGCGGGCGGTGTCGCGCGTCAGCTTGGTCGAAGGGCCGGTGACGACCTCGGTGCAGTGGCAATATCTTGGGCCGTCCACGGATGACGGAAGCTTGGGCTATCAGGTTGCGGTCCCGCGGCTTCCTGCCAAGAGCTATATCGACCTGGCCACCTCGGTGCGCGTCAACGATCGCTTCACCTTCGCCGCCGGCGTCAACAACCTGTTCGATGTCGAGCCGACCATTCTGGGCGACAATGACCAGCTGGATACGGCCAATACTTATCCGGCATTTTACGACGTCATCGGCCGGCGGTTCTTCGTCAGCGTTACGGCGAAGATCGGCTGAACGGGGCTGCCGTGCCGCAGCTTGCATGCGGCTCGTGCAGGCCTCGGGGAGGAGAGCGGGATAACACCAGCTTGAGTCGTCCCCCCGCGAAGGCGAGGCAAGCCGCTGTCATCCCGCTCTAGGCGGTGTGGACTCTAGGGATTCCCATTTGCGCTGAGTTCTGATTCAAGG
>CAXSHP010000106.1:0-8838 GCA_964236935.1 uncultured Sphingomonadaceae bacterium | reverse complement strand
GCGAGCGCCCGGCGCCAGACCTCGGTCGAAGCCGCTTCCTCCGCCGGATCGGACGTCTCGTAGGACATGCTCGTCTCTACCGCGAAGCGCGAATCGGGGAAAGTGCCCGATTCCTCAGCGGATGCAGCCGGTCGCGCGTCCTGCTGCGGCGAACATGCCGATGATCTGCTGGACCTGCGCGGCGCTATGCTCGGCGCAGAGCGAGCAGCGCAACAGATACATGCCCGCCGGCGTCGCGGGCGGCCGCGCCATGTTGACGTAGACGCCGAGCTCGAGCAGCGCTTGCCACATGCCGACCGCCTGTGCCTGATCGGACAGGATCACCGCGATGATCGCCGATTGCGGCGTCGCGGTGCCGAGCGTGAAGCCGAGCTCGCGCAGCCCCCGGTGAAGGGTCTTGCTGTTCTCCCACAGATGCGCGCGCTTGGCGCCGGCATGCATCAGCTTGCGGATCGACGCGGCGGCGGTCGCGACCACGCTCGGCGGCAGCGAGGCGGTGAACACATAGGGGCGGCAGACCAGGCGCAGCACATCGAACTTGGGGTGGTTCGAGACGCAGAAGCCGCCGACCGTGCCGACCGACTTGGAGAAGGTGCCGACGACGAAATCCACGTCGTCGGCGACACCCGCCTCCTCGAACACGCCGCGCCCGTTGGCGCCGAAGAAGCCCATGCCGTGCGCCTCGTCGACGAGGATCATCGCGCCGTGCCGCTTCGCCACCGCGACCATCTCGTGCAGCGGCGCGATGTCGCCCAGCATCGAATAGACGCCCTCGAGCACGACGAGGGTGCCGACATCCTTGGGCAGGCGGGCGAGGCGTTTATCGAGATCGTCGACCGAATTGTGGCGGAAACGGACGATCTCGGCATTGCCGAGCCAGCAGCCGTCGTAGATCGACGCGTGGCTGTCGGCGTCGATCACGACATATTCGCCCTTGCCGACGAGCGTCGAGATCATCCCGAGATTGGCCTGGTAGCCGGTCGAGAAGACGATCGCGTGATCGGTGCCGTAAAAGTCCTTGAGCGCCTGCTCGCACTCCTTGTGACCCTGGTAGGTGCCGTTGAGCACGCGGCTGCCGGTCGTGCCCGAACCGAACGCGTCGAGCGCGTGCTTGCCCGCGGCGACGACGTCGGGATCGAAGGTCATCCCCATATAATTGTAGGTGCCGAGCAGGATCGTGCGCTTGCCCTTGATCATCGCCTCGGTCGGCGAGAGCACCTCGTCCATCACGATCGCGAACGGATCGCGCACGCCGGTGGCGAGCAGCGCCTCGCGCTCGGCGATCAACGCATCGAACTTCGACAGCAGATCGCGCTGCGGCCCTTCGGCGGCGGGCGCCGGCCGGTCTTCGGCGGTCATCCCCGCCTCGCTCATTTCGCCGCCTGCAAGCGCTCGACCGCGTCGGTCAGCTGGCCGACCGTTTCGATCTCGGCCTGCATGTTCATCGTGATCATGATGTCGAACTCGTCCTCGATCGCGGCGACGAAATCCATCACCGTCAGGCTGTCCCATTCGAGATCGCCGGCGAAGCTGGTCGCATCGGCGAGGTCGATGTTCTTGCGGTTGAACGGCTCGATCAGCTCGGCCACGCGGGTGAAGGTCTCGTCACGGGTCATCGCTCGGTCCTTAAGGTCACCGCGCCGCGATTGCCAAGCGATTGCGGCGGAAGGGGGGCCGCAACTTGCCTGCCGCGCGCCCCTCGTGCCATCATGCCCGCATGGAGCCACGCCAAGCAGCGGCGAACGCCGCTTTCAGTCCCAACGCGATCCACCTGGTCCGCACCGCGCAGCAGATCAACGTCTCGCTCAGCCAGATGGCCGATCAGAAGGCGAGCATATTGATGGGCGCGACCTTTGTCGTGTTCACGATCGGCATCGGTCAGGCGAAGGGCAGCGGGCTGACGCTGCCGCTCGGCCTCCTCGTCCTGTCGGCGTTCGTCTCGGCGGTGCTCGCGGTGCTGGCGATCATCCCGGCGGTGCGCACGCCGCCGGTCGCGGATACGAACCTGCTGTTCTTCGGCGCGTTCACCCAGCTGCCCGAGGAGGCGTTCGTCGACCGGCTGCTCGGGCGGCTGCACGACGACGACACCATCCTGCGCACGATGCTGCGCGACATCTACCAGAACGGCCAGGTGCTCCAGCGCAAGAAATACCGCTATCTCGGGCTGGCCTATCGCACCTTCCTGATCGGTCTCGGGCTGACCCTGCTGACGTTCATCGCCGGGCATCTCGCGCAATTTACTTGAGCCAGCCGGCCGCGCGATAGTGCTGCGCGGTCTCGCCCAGGCCGGCCCGCGTCTCGACCTGCGGGCGCCACAATGCGGCCGGCGGCTGGCGTGCGGCGGTGACGACCCAGTCGGGATGCGAGAAATAGCGCACCCGGTCGGCGGTCAGCCGGGCGCGTCCGCGCCGCGCGATGCGCTCGACGCGCGACACCAGCCGCAGCAGGCGGGCGGGGACGGGCAGGGGGCGTGCGCGGCGGCCGACCGCATCGCCCAAGGCATGCGCGAAGTCGCGGTGGTCCCAGCCGAATTCCATGCCGTCGTCGGGCTCGTAGAGCTGCGCCCAGCTGTCCTCGTCGGGCAATAAGGCGAGCAGCAGGCGCGCGAGATCGCTCACCTCGATCACCGAGAAACGCCCGCGTGGCGGGAGCAGCACCAGCCCGCGCGCCGCCATGCGGAACAGCTGGAGCATCTCGCGGTCGCCCGCGCCATAGACCGCGGGCGGACGGACGATCGTCCAGTCGAGTCCGGAGGCGGCGACGATCGTCTCCGAGCGCGCCTTCGACCAGCCGTAATCGGACAGCGCCGGCTCGCGCGCGGCGAGTGACGAGACGTGGATCAAGCGGCGGACGCCGGCATCGAGCGCCGCCTCGACCAGCGCCATCGTGCCGAGCGCATTGTCGCGCTCGAATGCGGCGCGGTCCGGCGCATTGATCGCGCCGGCGACGTGGATCACCGCGTCCGACCCGGCCACGAGCCGGCCCAGCGCATCGGCGTCGTCGAGCGCGCCGGCGATCCATTCGACGCCCCATTCGGCCGGCTGCTCGCGCCGCGTGAGCGCGCGGACCGCGAAGCCCTGGGCGATCGCCAGGCGCAGGAGATGGCGGCCGACGAAGCCGGTGCCGCCGGTGATCGCGAGCGTGCGGAAACGGTTCACAGCATCACCATATGATCGCGGTGAATGAGGGCGGAGCGTGGCGCATAGCCGAGCACCTCGGCGAGCGCATCGGAACGCAGGCCGACGATCCGGGTCGCGTCGCCCGCGTCATATTCGGCGAGGCCGCGCGCCAGCACCGTCCCTTCGGGGCCGACCACGTCGAGCACGTCGCCGCGCGCGAACCGCCCTTCGATCGCGGTCGCGCCGGCGGGCAGCAGGCTGCGTCCTCGGCCGAGCGCGGCGACCGCGCCGGCATCGACGACGATCCGCCCGCGCACGTGCAGCCGGCCGGCGAGCCACGCCTTGCGCGCGGACGCGCCCTTGGCGGCGATGAATATCGTACCCCGGCCGGTGTCGGCGAAGGCGGCGAGCGGATGGTCGATCTTGCCCGACGCGATCGCGAGATGAACCCCCGCCGCGCACGCGATCCGCGCGGCCTCGAGCTTCGACACCATCCCGCCCGAGCCCATGCCCGAGGCCGAACCGCGATCGGCCATCGCCAGCACCGCCGCGTCGATCCGCCGCACCTCGGGCACCAAGGTGGCGGCGGGATCGCGCGCCGGATTGGCGGTGTAGAGCCCGTCGATGTCGGACAGCAGGATCACGCCGCCGGCGCCTGCCGCCTGGCCGATGCGGGCGGCAAGGCGATCATTGTCGCCGAAGCGGATCTCCTCGGTCGCGACCGAATCATTTTCGTTGATCACCGGCACCGCGCCCAAGCCGAGCAGCCGGTCGAGCGTGGCCGAGGCGTTGAGATAGCGGCGCCGGTCCTCGAGATCGTCGAGCGTGACGAGGATCTGCGCCGCGGTAATGCCGTGCGCGCCGAGCAGCTCGGCCCAGATGTGCGACAATGCGATCTGGCCGACTGCGGCGGCGGCCTGGGCATCCGCGCGCCGAGCGCGATCGCCCCCGACGACACGATCGCCACCGCCTGGCCGGCGGCGCGCCGCGTGGCGACATCGGCGACCACGCTCGCCAGCCAGTCGCGCCGCACACCGCCGCCACCATCGACCAGCAGCGCCGAGCCGATCTTGACGATCAGCCGCGGACAGGCGGCGGGCGTGAACAGGGACGGGGTCACAGCGGCGACCACGGTGCATCCTCTGTCTCCGCCGGAGGGGCTGCCGCCTCCACCGGACCGATCGCCGCCAGCAGGCGATCGAGCACCGCTTCGATCCCTTCGCCGCTCGCGCCCGACAGCAGCATCACCTCGCCCCCGCTGAGCTTGGCGATCTTCTTGTGCAGCTTCGTCACCGTCTTGGCATCGACCGCGTCGATCTTGTTGAGTGCGACCACCTCGGGCTTGTCGACCAGCGCCGCCCCATAAGCGTCGAGCTCGTCGCGGACGATCGCATAGGCGTCCGCCGGATCGTCGCCGGTCGCGTCGACCAGATGGAGCAGCACGCGGCAACGCTCGATGTGGCCGAGGAAGCGGTCGCCGATCCCCGCGCCTTCGGCCGCGCCCTCGATCAGGCCGGGGATGTCGGCGATGACGAATTCGCGCTGGTGGTGCGTGACCACGCCGAGCTGGGGGCGCGTCGTCGTGAACGGGTAGGCGCCGACCTTGGCATTGGCGTTGCTGACCGCGTTGATGAAAGTCGACTTGCCCGCATTGGGCAGGCCGACCAGCCCGGCGTCGGCGAGCAGCTTGAGCCGCAGCCACAGCCACGCCTCGCCGCCGGGCCAGCCGGTGCCGTGCTGGCGCGGCGCGCGGTTGGTCGAGCTCTTGTAGCTCAGATTGCCGCGCCCGCCGTCGCCGCCCTTCAAGAACACCTCGCGCTGGCCGACGCGGGTGAAGTCGGCGAGGACGGTTTCCTTGTCCTCGCTGAGCACCTGCGTGCCGACGGGCACGCGGATCACGAGATCGTCGCCGCCGGGGCCGGTGCGATTCGATCCCGCACCGCCCTTGCCGCGCGGGGCGCGGAAATGCTGGGTATAGCGGAAGTCGATCAGCGTGTTGAGGCCGGCGACCGCCTCGAAGATGATGTCGCCGCCCTTGCCGCCATTGCCGCCGTCGGGTCCGCCATATTCGACGAACTTCTCACGGCGGAAGCTGACCGCGCCGGGGCCGCCGGCGCCCGAGCTGACATAGATCTTGGCCTGGTCGAGGAAATGCATGGTGGGCGCGCTCTACCGCGCGCCGCGGCCGCCGTCACCCTCATCGCTGCGTGCCGCGATCAGGCCGCCATCGCATGCTCCGGCCGGCCGAGCAGGTCGAGCGCATAGCCGATGCGCGCGGCAGGCGCGGTGCTCGCCCGCGGTGCGACACGCCCCGTCGCCCGAAAGCCCAGCTTCTCCAGCACATGGCCCGAGGCAGGATTATCGACGAAGTGGCTGGCGACGAGCCGCGTCGCGCGCAGCCCCTCGCGCGCGAAGGCGACGACCGCGCGCCCAGCTTCGGTGGCATAGCCGAGGCCCCAGTGACGCCGGGCGATCCAATAGCCGAGCTCGAGCCCGCCGTCCGCGGCTGGGTACAGCCCGATGCTGCCGATCAATCGCGGCGCGCCGAGCGTGCGCGCGAGGATCAGCGCCGTCGGATGCGCCGGATCATGCGGCCGGGCGAGGAACGCTTCGGCGTCGTCCGGGCGATAGGGCGAGGGCACGGCCGCGAGGTTGCGCAGGATCGCACCGTCGCTGATCGCGGCGGCAAGCGCGGGGGCGTCCTCGGCCCAGCCCGGTCTCAGCAACAGCCGCTCGGTGCGCGCGAACATGATCTCTCTCCTTCTCTTTTCGTGCCCTTAGGCCGCGTCGATGACGGCCGCGCGACAACCCAAGTGAAGGAGACAGCAAAAAGGGAGGCGGTGCGACCCGTCTCCCTCACGATCCGCCGCAGCGGATCTTCAGGTCGCCCACCGGACGACCGCTTTATCGGATCGGCCGTTATTCGGCCGCTTCGGCCAGCGCATCGACGCTGACATATTTGCGGCCGAGCTTGCCTTCGTGGAAGGCGACGCGGCCGGCGGTCAGCGCGAACAAGGTGTGATCCTTGCCGATCCCGACGTTGCGGCCGGGATAGACGCGCGTGCCGCGCTGGCGGATGATGATGTTGCCGCCGATCACTTCTTGACCGCCGAACTTCTTCACGCCGAGGCGGCGGCCCGCCGAATCGCGTCCGTTGCGCGAGGAGCCGCCTGCTTTCTTATGTGCCATCTCGATCTACTCCTTCGCGCTCAGGCTTCGCTCGCCGGAGCGGCTTCGGGCATGGGTGACTTGGCCGGGGCCATCGCCTCGGCCGGATTTTCGACCGCGGCGGGGGCAGGGGCCTCGGCCGCCGGCCTGGCGGCCTTCGCCGGCTTGGCCTCGGCTTCCTCCTGTTCGCCGCCGACGCTCAGGATGCGCAGGATCGTGTGCTGCTGGCGGTGGCCGTTCTTGCGGCGATAATTGTGGCGGCGGCGCTTTTTGAATACGATGACCTTGTCGGCCTTCGCCTGGGCGATGATCTCGGCGGAGACGAGCAGCCCCTCGACCGATTTCAGCTCCGCGCCCTCGCCGGCGAGGAGCACGTCGCCGAGCGACACCTTCGCGCCCGCATCGCCGGCGATCTTCTCGACAACGATCTTGTCTCCGGCGGCGACGCGATACTGCTTGCCGCCCGTGCGCACGATAGCGAACATGGCTCTCTCGATTCTTTTCGAAACCTGATCCGCATGGGAAAGCAGCCACGGCCACCGGCCCCCGCGCGGGAATTGGGGCAGCTAATGCAGCGCCGCGCACCTGTCAACGGCGCAGCGGCGGCCGGGGCTAGTGGCGATGCTCGCGGCGCAGCGTATAGCGCCCCGCGACATAGCCGTCGAACATGCCCGGGATGGCGGGATGATCGATCGGCTCGTCGCTTTCGTCATGCTCGAGATTCTGCTGGCTGACGTAGGCGACGTAATTGCTCTCCGCATTCTCGGCGAGCAGATGGTAGAACGGCTGGTCGCGCTGCGGCCGGATATCCTCGGGGATCGCTTCGTACCATTCCTCGCTGTTCGCGAAGACCGGATCGACGTCGAAGATCACCCCGCGGAATTCGAACAGGCGATGGCGCACGACCTCGCCGATCGCGAAGCGGGCATGGGCGATCGGCGGCGCGGCGTGATGCGCGCCGCGGCGATCGGTCGAAGAGGGCAGGAACTCGCTGGACATGCGCTCAATCTAGGGATTGCGGCGGTCCATGCAAGCGCCCGCGCTTGGCAAGTCCCGAAGGCTGCGCTAAGGCCCCGCCGCCGACCGGTCCGGTGCCTTCGCGGGCGGACCAAGCGCTTCGCGGAGAGGTGCCAGAGTGGTCGATTGGGACGGTCTCGAAAACCGTTGTGGGTGCAAGCTCACCGTGGGTTCGAATCCCACCCTCTCCGCCAATTCCAGCCGAATTGCCCTTCCAAAATCCTCAGAAAATCGGCTAAAAACCGCCAGTAATCGGGCATAAGGCAATCCGCCCGGATACACCTGTATCCATCCTTCCCCACCACTGGTGGTGGGGAAGGATGAGGGAGAGGAGGTCGGAATGGGTCAGCTGAACAGCACGAAGATCAAGCTTCTGAGCACGCCTGGTCGCTACATCGATGGGGACGGACTGATGCTCAATGTCACCCGGCATGGGGCGAAGAGTTGGCTGCTCAGGCTGTCCGAGGCGCGTGAGAAGGCGATCGATCTCCGTCGGCAGGTTGCGAGGGGATCGATCCGATCGCCGAGAAGAAGAAGGTGGCCGATCCCGTCCCGACGTTCCGCGATGCCGCCTTGCGCGTCCACGACGAGCACAAGCAGAGCTGGAAGAACGGCAAGCATCAGGCGCAGTGGATCAGCACCCTAGAGACGTACGCCTTCCCGATGATCGGCAATCGAGCTGTCGATAAGATCGAAGGGCCGATCATCCGCGATGTCCTTGCACCGATCTGGCTATCCAAGCCGGAGACTGCCCGCCGCGTTCGCCAGCGCATCGGTGCCGTGCTCGATTGGAGCTACGTGAAGGGATACCGGAAGAGCGAGGCACCGATGCGCTCGCTTTCGAAGGGCCTGCCGCGCCAGCCGCGCAAGGACGGCCATTTCGCGGCGATGCCTTACACTGACGTGCCGGCGTTCATCGCACGGCTGCGCCAGCGCGTTTCGGTCGGCCGCGTGGCGCTAGAAGCGCTGATCCTGACCGCCGCCCGCTCCGGCGAGATACGCGGCGCGACCTGGGCTGAGGTCGATCTCGAAGCGGGCGCTGGTCGGTGCCCGCGGAACGCATGAAGATGGGCCGGGTGCATCACGTTCCACTGGCGCCGCAAGCGATCGATGCTTTCCGCCGTGCCGAAACGTTCCGCATGCCCTGCACCGATCTCGTCTTTCACGGGCAGAAGCCCAAGCTACCGATGTCCGACATGACGCTGATGAAGGCGATGCGAGACTTCGAGCTGCCGTTCACCGTCCACGGCTTCCGCTCGGCCTTCCGCGACTGGGTCGCCGAAGAAACTAGTTATCCCGGCGAAGTGGCGGAAGCCGCGCTGGCCCATGCCATTCAGAACAAGGTTGAGGCGGCCTATCGTCGGACGGACTTCCTCGAAGAGCGGCGGGGCTTGATGCGAGAATGGGCTGCCTTCTGCACAAGCGCTGTCGATATTGCGTAGCCGGGTCCCATAATGTCGACGCCACTCGGCTGATAGCCAGAGGTGGCTCGGAGAATCTGAACAGCGGGGATGAGTGGATTGCCGGCCTGACG
>CAXSHP010000105.1:7675-8898 GCA_964236935.1 uncultured Sphingomonadaceae bacterium | reverse complement strand
GAGCAGGACGGCGAAGAACGCCATGATCGTCGGCAGGAACCAGTAGCTCTCGTGCAGATGATCGCCGAGACGGAGGAGGCGCGCGCGCATCAGTGAGGTGGCGGCAAAGAAATGAGCATTAATCCATGTTTGGGAGCATTAGAGAACAAACAGCCGGCCAGGCGCTTGGTTGCGCTTGCGAAACGCACGCGCGGCGGTGCGCAGCTTCGCGGGCGCTATGCAAGAGCGGCAAGGAATTGGAGCTGATGGGATGAATGCCGCCGAACACATGCTGCCGGCGGCTGACGCCATGCCGGGGGTTGGCCGTTGGGACGGCGTGCCGCTCTGCCGCTGGTGGCGTCGAGCCGTCGTCGGTTCGGTCGATCATGAGCGCGTCATGGAACGGATCGTCGACGAGAGCGGATGGTCGCCGCGCTATCTGTTCATGACGACGATGTCGGCCGGCATCGCGGTGCTCGGACTCCTCCTGTCGTCGCCCGCGGTGGTGATCGGCGCGATGCTGATTTCGCCGTTGATGAGCCCGATCCTGGGACTTGGGTTCAGCCTCGCCTTGTTCGACTTCGCCGAGATGCGCCGCTCGCTGACCGCGCTGGCGATAGGAACGCTGGCCGCGGTGGCATTTACCGCGCTGATCGTTCTGGCGTCTCCGCTGAAGGCGCCGACCGCCGAGATCCTCGCGCGGACGCGGCCCAATCTGTTCGACCTGCTGGTCGCGCTGTTCGCGGCGCTGGCGGGCACCTTCGCAATAATCCGCGGGCGCGGAGAGACGATCGTCGGCGTCGCCATCGCCACCGCGCTGATGCCGCCCCTGGCCGTGGTCGGCTACGGGATCGCGACAGGAAACATGCCGGTGCTCGGAGGCTCCTTGGCGTTGTTCGTCACCAACTTCCTCACGATCGCTTTGGCGGCAACGGTGACGGCGCGCTTTTACGGGTTTGGGCACTATCTCTCGCACCGGCAGAGCTGGACGCAGACGATCGTGCTGCTGCTGGTGTTCGTCGCGATGGGCGTGCCGCTGGCGATCACGCTCGGGCAGATCGGCCGCGAGACCCTGACGGCGAGCCAGACGCGCTCCTTCCTCAATGAGAGCTTCGGCGCCACTGCCCGCGTGACCCAGCTCGATATCGACTTCGACCGGCAGCCGATCGCGGTGCGCTCGGTGGTTATCGCACCGCGGGCGAGCGCCAAAAACAGCGCGTTGCTGCAGACCGGGCTTTCGAAGC
>CAXSHP010000105.1:0-7665 GCA_964236935.1 uncultured Sphingomonadaceae bacterium | reverse complement strand
GCGGCTCGGACAGCGGGTGAAGCTCCAACTCGACCAGGTGCTGCTCGATCCGTCCGCGGGTTCGCTGGAAGCGCAGCGCGCCGGATTGCGCCAGGCATCGGACGGCGTTGCGGCAGAGGATGCGGCGGCGACGGCAATCGCGCGGCTGGTAGGCCTTGCTGCCGGCGTGGCCCCGGAAGCGGTCACGCTCGACCGCGACCATCGCCGCGCGACGGCGATCGCGGAGTCGCTGCCGGGGGCAAGGGCCGAGACCTATCGCGCGCTGGAGCTGCGCACGGCCGCCGCCGCCGACGGCTGGGACGTCGCCATCGTTCCGCCGCTCGGCGCGCTGCCGGCGATCCGCTTCGCCGACAATGTCGACACGCTCGATCAAGCCGCCCGCGAGGCCGTGCTGCTGTCGGCCTGGGAAGCGCGGCGTTGGAACATCCCGGCTTTGGCGGTGCCGGGACTGCCGGCCGATGGCGTGGCTTCGACTAGGCCTCGACTGAACGAGCGACGGGCGCTGGCGATCGCTTCGCTACTGAGGAGCCGGAAGGTGCGCGCGGTAGCCGCACCGGAGGCGGGGCAGGTATTCGCCCTCTCCCCCGCGCAGCCGGAGAGCGCTCAGTGATCCACCAAGTCGCTCTCACCCCGTTCGACGCCGCCGCGATCCTGATCGTGCTGGCGGCCGTGCTTGGCTATCTCAACCACCGCTTCCTTCGTCTGCCGCAGTCGATCGGGCTGACCGTGATGGGCGCGGTCGCCTCCCTGATCGTCGTCGGGATCGATCGCCTGCTGCCGGGCAGCGGAGTCGGCACCGAGATCGTCCGGTTCATCGCCGGCATCGATTTCCACACCACGCTGATGGACGGGATGCTGTCGTTCCTGCTGTTCGCCGGCGCGCTGCACGTCGACTGGAGCGAGATGCGGCGCGGGCGCTGGCCGATCCTGGTGCTGAGCACGATCGGGGTGCTGATCTCCACCGGAATCGTCGGCTTCGGCTTCCATCTGCTGTCGGGGCTCGTCGGCTTCACCGTGCCGATTATCTGGTGCCTGGTGTTCGGGGCACTGATCAGCCCGACCGATCCGGTCGCGGTTATGGGCATCCTCAAGCGCGCCCAGGTCTTGCCGACGCTGGAGGCCACGGTCGCCGGCGAGAGCCTGTTCAACGACGGCGTCGGCGTGGTGGTGTTCGCCATCCTGCTCGCGGCCGCGCTCGGCACCGAGCCTTTTTCGGCCGGGCACGCGATCAAGCTGTTTGGGGTTGAGGCCGGGGGCGGCGCGTTGCTCGGGCTGCTGGTCGGCGGGATCGCGTTCCGGGCGATGCGCTCGATCGACGAATACAATGTCGAGGTCATGATCAGCCTCGCGGTGGTCATGGGCGGCTATGCGCTGGCCAGCCAGCTCCACGTCAGCGGTCCGGTGGCGATGGCGGTGGCGGGCCTCATCATCGGCAACCACGGCGTCGCCCACGCGATGAGCGACACGACACGCGACTATCTGCTCAAGTTCTGGGCGCTGATCGACGACATCCTCAATGCCGTCCTGTTCCTGCTGATCGGGCTGGAGGTCGTCACCATCCCGTCCGACCCGCGGCTGCTCATTCTCGGGATCGCCGCCATCCCGCTGGTGCTGCTCGCGCGCGCCGTCGCGGTGGTCGCGCCGCTGGCGGCGATGCGGCCGTTCCTGTCGCTGGGCGCGCTGGCCCCGGTGACTCTCATCTGGGGCGGCCTGCGCGGCGGCATCTCGGTGGCGCTCGCGCTCGGGCTGCCGGATGGGCCGGAGCGCTCGGTGGCGCTCGCCGCGACCTATATCGTCGTGCTGTTCTCGGTGATCGTTCAGGGCGGCAGCGTCGAGCGGGTACTGGCGTGGACGACGCGACGCCACGCAGCGAAGCCGGGCAGCGCGCCTTGATCGCATCGCGCCGGTCCTGAGCGCGGTCATCCTGCTCGGCGCGCTCGTCCTCGTCGTATCGGAGCGCGTGCGCCACGATCTCGTCGCGCTGATCGCTGTTCGTCGTGATTCGCCGCGATCTGCAGCGTGCCCTTGCTGCTCCCGATCTTCCTGAACAACGTCGCCACGGCGATCATCATGGGGCCATTGGCGATCGATGCCGCACATCTGCTCGGCGTCAGCCCCGATGCAGCGCTGCTCGCCGTCCTGATCGGCGCGTCCGCGGATTTCCTCGTGCCGATCGGCCATCAGAACAAACTGCTGGTGATGGGGCCGGGCGGCTATCGGTTCACCGATTATGCGCGAATGGGTGGGCTGCTCGTAATTCTCGTCGTGATAACGGCAGCGACGACTCTGTCGATCGGCTATGGCTGAATCATGGCCCGCCTGTTCTCCACCGCCGACCTTCGCCGCATTTCGGTCATGTGGCGGAGACGACGTTCGACGCATATCGACCTGCCCCTCAAGATATTACGCCGACGCTTGGCCACCGGCGCGGGCGCCGTGTTGCTTGGCATTGTTGCGTTGCTGTTCGCGCGGGCGGGAGATTGGGCGCAGCACCTGTTCGCGCGTGTCGTGGCGTTCTCTCCCTACGTGCCGCTGGTGCTGACGCCGATGATGTTTGCCGGCGTGATGTTCGTGACGAGCCGTTGGGTGCCCGATGCCCGCGGCTCGGGCATCCCGCAGGTGATCGCCGCCACTCGCGCGCCTGACCTCGCCACTCGGGGACCGCTGGTGTCGCTTCGCACGGCGGCGGCCAAGTTCGCGCTGACGATCGCCATGCTCTTCGCGGGTGGATCGGTCGGACGCGAGGGGCCGACAGTCCAGATCAGCGCCGCGCTGATGCTCGCCGTTCATCGACTCCTGCGAGTACCGATCAGCGCGGGCGTGCTGATCGCGGGCGGAGCGGCCGGCGTCGCCGCCGCGTTCAACACGCCGCTGGCCGGCGTCGCTTTCGCGATCGAGGAACTGGCCGCCGCTTATGAGCAGAAGGTCGCGGTGCTCGTCATGGCAGCGGTCATGATCGCGGGTCTCGTCAGCCTCGGCATCGCTGGGGACTATGTATATTTCGGCGCGATGCGGTCCGCGCTGGCGGTCACCACCATGCTCGTCCTCTGCCCCGTCGCAGGCGTCATAGGGGGCGTCGTGGGAGGGCTGTTCACCCGCATTGTGCTGGCTTTCGCCGTGCCCGTGCATCCGATGTTGCGGCGCCTTCGATCAAGGCCGGTGCTGTTTGCCGGCGCCTGCGGACTCGTCGTGGCGCTTCTTGGAATCGCGACCGGCGGAGGCACTTGGGGGACCGGCTACGAAACCACCCGCTCGTTGGTCGAGGGTGCCGGCGCGACGTTGTGGTTTGGCCCGGCCAAGGCGCTCGCGACGCTGGCGACGACCCTCAGCGGGACGCCGGGGGGCATCTTCGCGCCCTCGCTTGCGGTGGGTGCAGGCGTCGGCAACCTCCTGACGCCGATTTTCCCGGGCAGCCCGGCGGGGGCGGTCGTGCTGCTCGGCATGACCGCTTACTTTACCGGCGTGGTGCGCGCACCGTTGACCGCCGTCATCATCATCAGTGAGGCGACCGCCAGCCGCGGCATGATCGTGCCACTGTTCGCAACGGCATTGATCGCCGACGGGGTGAGCGCGCTGGTTTCGCGCGAGCGGCTCTATCACGGGCTTGCGAACGCCTTCCTGCCGGCGGGCGAGGCGAAGGCTTAGGATGCGGTCGGTCGTCCAAACACTAAGCCGTCGCTCGTCGAGCGTCGATGGCGCTCCGACTCTTAGTGACGCCGGCTCATTCGGTCGTGACGGCCGCGGATCTGACGGTCGTTCCTTTCGACGTAGACCTGACGGCTAGGCTGATCGAAGCGGCGGTCGAGGCGGGGGCAAGAGATCGAGGGCATCATTCAGAACTCCTTGGGCGTCATGGGTGTCGTCACCCCGACGCCCCGGCTGCGCAAAAGCCGCGAATCGATGGATGCGGAACTCAGCAGTTCAGGCGCGCGCGCGGAAGCTGTCGGCATCGCCCTGACGCCACAGTCCGCCATCGCGCCTTTGCCTCGTCCATCGAGCAACGCGCCGGCTGCGAGCAACGGATAGATCTCGTGGAGCGTCGCGTGATGGTAGCGGGCGACCCGTTCGGCTTTGTCGGGCACGACCAGGCCGCGCTGACGGGCAAGCGACTGGGTCGCGATGCCGGTGGAACAGGTGTCGAGCGCATCGCCGCCCTCGACGTGCGGCGCCGAGCTCGAAGCTGCCCGCGAAACGTTGCGCGGGCTGGCCAGCGAATGCGATAGTGGTTCCGCGGGGCCATGCCCGATCCCGGCGTGGGATGGTGAGCGTCGCCGGGCAGGAGAGCAGCGTCCATGATGAAATTCTATTACAACCCCGGGCCCAACCCGATGAAGGTCGCCTTGCTGCTCGAGGAAACCGGTCTCGCCTACGAGGCCATTCCTGTCGATGGCGGCAAGGGCGAGCAGTTCACTCCCGAATTCACCGCGATAAACCCCAACAACAAGCTGCCCGCGATCGTGGACGGCGATGCGGTCGTGTTCGACAGCAACGCCATCCTGCTCTTTCTCGCCGAGAAGACCGGGCAGTTCCTGTCCGGCGATACGCCGAGCGATCGCGGCGCGCTGCTGTCGTGGCTGATGTTCGTCGCGACCGGGGTCGGCCCCTATTCCGGCCAAGCGGTTCACTTCCGCCACTTCGCGCCCGATCCGAAGGACTATGCCGTAGACCGCTACACCTTTGAGGCTCGTCGTCATTACGGCATCCTCGACGCGCGTCTTGCCGACCGAGAATGGATGCTCGGCGAACGCTACACGATCGTCGACATGGCGGTGTGGGGATGGGCGCGAAACCTCCCCTTCATCCTCGGTCCCGAGGCTCTCGACGAGCTTCCTCATCTCAAGCGGATGATGGCGGCGATCGACGCCCGCCCGGCCGCCGCCCGCGCGATCGCCATCAACGACCGGCACGCGTTCAAGCAGGAGCGCGACAAAGAATTCCGGCGCAACATGTTCCGCCACGTAAAGGCTGCCTGAGCAGGCTCGAGCGAATGTGTCTTGCCGCCGGCGCCGTATCGGTCGCCCGGGGAAGGACACGACAGCTCCCCGCGCGATCTTAGACGATGACACGATCGCGCATATTCCAAAATGCGAGGTTCTGCGCTGATTCGCGGGGTGGTAGCGGAGGAGGGACTTGAACCCCCGACACGCGGATTATGATATCGCGGACCAAGCCAAAACGACGCGGCGAAAGTGACGGTTTTACGCCACTTATGACCATAATATCATCCGGCACTGATTGGTCAATGGCACAAATAATGGCACACTCGCTGCCCGGTTTATCGACCAAGTATGCTACGCGAGCCGTTCACAGAACTTAGGATTCCAGCCTAGTGCGCTGTATCGCGGAGCAGGGGCGTGTCAGCGCCTCTGCCTCCCAACCATGAGTCGGTACAACGCTTGGCGCTGCAGGAGCGCAGTAGGGTTGGGGCTTGAGTACCTTCAAATATTTCACCGAGGAGCGTTACGCCCGGGCCCTGATCGCCAGGGGCGACCTCCTGTTCAGGCCGCTCTCTTACTTCCACGCGGTCGAGGATGGCCTTGTCCGGGGCGATCCGCGCGACGGCGTCCTGTCCTTTGCACCCGGAGCCGGCCTGCAGATAAACAAGCAGGACGGAACAGCGCTAATTCTGGGAGGCGGCCGGTTCACCTCTTCGGCGAAGCATGAAGACATCTTCGTCTACTGCGCGAGCACGAAGCTGTCCTCCGAGCTCGCCGAGCGTTTCAATAGCCGCTTCTGTGTTGAGATACGGAATGAACAGCGGCTCGTGGATCGGCTGAGGCGCGGGCTCATAGGACATCGAGCTTGGCTTATGAGGAACTCGTTGTCGGCGGAGTGGACTATCGTCATCCTGAGCGAGGCCCCGACGCGGATTGGGCGCTGCCGGAGAAACTCGCCTTCATCAAACCCGACGCCTTCGCCTGGCAGGACGAATTCAGGATCGCCATCGGTAGGAGGGGTGCAATGGACGTCCATAATGTCGTCTGCACACTGGAAACGGGCCCCGCCGCCGCTGCCGCCGCCACAGTCGGGCTTTCGGCTGCACCGCTATTGCTGAGGGTCGGGGATATGTCGGAGTTCGCCGATTTCCACGCGCTCTAGCGGGCTTACTTCGGCGACGGCGGTGTCATAAGCGTTGTCCACTTCTTTTGGAGGAGCCAGGGAGATCGATATTGTGAAAGGCACGCTGAAGCGCATTGCGAGATTCCTGTCGACCAACTGGGAGCGGGTGCTGTTCGGGCTCGTGGGCTTCGCCTGTCTCGTTTTCACCTTCCGGCTGCTGATCGCCGACGAGATCCCCGCGGCATCTGCCGTTTTCGCGATGGCCTTCTTCAGCTTCTTTTACTCGAACCTCGCGCGCTTTCGCCGATTCAAGGGGTTCGGGTTCGAAGCCGAGCTTTGGGAGGACAAGCAGAAGGAGGCCGCCTCGCTGATCAGTCGGCTCCAGAATGTGGTCTCTATCTATTCTCGCGAGATCGTGATGGGGAGGGTGATGCGCGGTCGCTCGGGCGGGAGCGAACCCTGGTCGAAGCGCTGGGCGCTGTTCGATACGCTCATCGCCCGGCATAAGGAACTCGGGCAGGAGATCGACTTCACACCCCTTCGACAGGAGGTCGAGAGCGCCTTCCTCTTCGACATATGCACCCCCCTCGCCTCCTCCACCAGAAAGGCGATCGACAAGGCAAAGGCGGACTTGTCGGCCTCTCTCCAAGGCAAATACGGATCGCCCGTGACCGATCTGACGGGCTGGAACCTTGACCACCAGCGGCTACAAGAGGTTGAAAGCGGGCTGGATGATCTCTTCGCACGTGCCCAGACCGAGAATATCGCTCGCGCTATCCTAACTGTGGCCGAAAGAGCCCGCGATAAACTGGACAGCGCGTTTCAATTCACTCCCGACTATAATGAAGTGGTCATCGCGCGGCTTAGAACGGTCGCGGACCTTGCCGATACCCGTCCGATCGCGATTACACCCACGCTCTTGGAATGGGCTGATGATCGAACCCTGGAGTAGACAGAGTTCTGAGCATGCCCGGCTACACGACCGGAATGACGATCCGGCTAGATCGGTGTCGCGCAATCGCCGCGACCGAGACGTTCCGGTCGGCAGCGTTGCCGTCGATTAACGCGGAAGCAGGCCGGCCGGAATCAGCAACGGCCCAAAGCTTCGGAAATGGTCGGTATTGGGTACAAGGCGGTCATCTCAATCATCGTCGATCTTCCGATGCCGCTCACGAGCTTCACCACAGCGCCCGCGAATCTAACCATTGTCGCACTTCGTCCAATTTAAACCGCGGGCGGGGAATGGCCCCTCGACCCATTTCGAATTCCGTCGGAAACCCGGACGGTCGCAGCTGACGGTAGCGATCAATCGTCCGCCGTGAAACGCGCGCCATCGCTGCAAATTCCGCAACGGTAATAAAATGCCGTGCAGGCATTTGATGATGACGGCTCTCGACCATCTGTTCTAACCCTTGCGCTGGCGCGTGAATTCCCGGTCGCTAGCGAGAAACGCGGCAAGCATATGGGGCATTAATTCGGCGAGCGACTGTGATTGCTCATACGTCTTGTTGTAAATCTCCGTGTAGTCCGTGAGCGCGCGATGGAGGTCTGGTGCAAGGTTAGAGGTGGCTCGGTTTGTTTGAACAGCCTCGCGGGCTCGATAAG
>CAXSHP010000104.1:2970-8946 GCA_964236935.1 uncultured Sphingomonadaceae bacterium | reverse complement strand
GCATGATCATGCTGGCGAGCCAGCCGATGATGCCGCCGACGATGAGAAGGATGATGAGGTTCATGACAGGCTCCTGTTTGGGCTTATGGTGATAGCGGATCAACCAAGCGATTAGTAGTTTTGTTCATATCGATGCGCGTGCGTCGGCCGGGGCGCTGATGCCCGGATACCGGTTCCGTTAGTGTATCCAGCTCAGTCTCCGGGTCGCCGGGGGAACCTAGCCGGCCCGCCGACGCTTAGTCGATATGGCCACTTCCCCGCTCGCGACCGTCGCCGGACCGACGCTTCATCATCTCGAACAACTCATCCGCGAACTCATCGCGGGGGTGGTCCTGATGGATCCGACCGGCGCGATCCTCAGCGCCAATCCGGCCGCGCTCAAGATGCATGGGATCGACAAGCTCGCCGGGCTTGGCGCCACCGCGGACGAATATGCCCAGCGTTTCTGCCTGCGCTATCGCAACCAGCACCGGCTGGCGCGCCGCGACTATCCGCTCGTCCGGCTGCTCGCCGGCGAGAATTTCGCCGATGTGATCGTCGAGGTCTCCCCGATCGGTACCAACGAGCCGCGTTGGGTCCACCAGGTCCGCGATGTCGTGATGGACGACGACGGCGGCGATCCCGACTGTCTGGCGCTGGTGATCCACGACGTGTCCGAGCGGTTCGAGGCGGAGGAACGCTTCGAAGCGATGTTCCAGGCGAATCCCGCCCCGGCGATCATCGTGCGGGTGGCGGATCAGCGCTTCGTGCGGGTCAACCGCGGCTTCCTCGAGCTGTCGGGCTACGCGCGCGACGCGATCGTCGGCAGAAGCCTGTTCGACCTCGATATCCTCGCCAAGGTCGAGCGTCGCGAATGGGTCAAGGAGCGGCTGGCAGCGTGCGAGACCATCGCGCAGGTCGAGGCCGAACTGCCGCTCGCCGGGGGCGGCGAGAAGCTCGTCATCCTCGCCGGCCAGCCGATCGCGGTGGCGGACGAGCCGTGCATGCTGTTGACCTTCGCCGATCTCGAGCCGCGCCGGCGCGCCGAGCGCGCCCTGCAATCGAGCGAGAAGCATTTCGCGACCGTATTCCAGATGGCGCCGGTGGCGATGGTCGTGACCGCATCCGACGCGCACCGCATCATCGAGGTCAACAATGCCTTCCGCGGGCTGACCGGCTATTCGACCGACGAGGTGCTCGCGCGCGTCGCCGACGATCTCCAGCTGTGGAACGACGCCGAGCAGCGGCTCGGCCTCGAAGCCGAGATCAAGCGCCGCGGCGGCGTGCGCAACCATGACGTCCGCGTGCTGCACAAGGACGGGCAGCCGGTGGACTGCCTGCTGTCGGCGGAGCGGATCAGCCTGCGCGGCGACCATTGCGTGCTGTGGCTCTATCAGGACATCACCGAACGCCGGCACAGCGAGCTCGAGCTGGTCGAGGCGATCGAGACAGTCATGAAGGACGCGAACTGGCTGAGCCGCTCGATCATGGACAAGCTCGCCAATCTGCGACACCCCCGCCGGGCGGAGCCGCCGCAGCCGACGACCGAGCTCAGCCGCCGCGAGCGCGAGGTGCTCGAACTCATCTGTCAGGGGCTCGACGATGCCGCCATCGCCGAGCGGCTCGTGCTGTCCCGCAACACCGTGCGCAACCATGTCGCCCGCCTCTACGCGAAGATCGGCGTCAACCGGCGCAGCGCCGCAGTGGTCTGGGCGCGCGAGCGGGGCATGCATGGCCCGCGCGGGATGTCGTGAAAAACGGCTGTCTATTGATCGGGATTGTCGGTCGTCGGCGCGCCTCTGCCCGATCCGCCGACCTGGCCGATATTACCGAACAGCTCGCCGAAGAAGCTGCGGTTGCGGCCGAGCGTCGGGGTCTTCTCGCCCCACGGAGCGACCGACGCGACCTTCTCCAGCCCGGTGCGCCGGACCGAGGCGACATTGCCGTTGGCATCGAACCGGACCTCGAGCACCATCTGCTGGACCGGCTTGGGATTGGCGAACGCGAACTGGCGGGTGTCGCGCGAAACATAATACCAGGTGTTCGGATCGAATTCGGCGGCGAAGGTCGGCCGGCCGAGCGTCCCCGCCACCGAATCGCGATTGTCGATCCCCGGCTGGATCGCCGCGACCAGCGCCGCATCGGCGACATAGCCCTGGTGCGTCGCGACGCGGGTGCATCCGGCGAGCGCGGCGAGCGCGATCGCCGCGGCCGGCGGCAAGAGGCGCAGGGACAGGCTCATCGACATTTCTCCTCGGCCCCGCGCGACGGCGGGCCAGCGCCATTGCATCGCCGGAACCGGCTCAATATGCGCGGAAGGATGCGCTAGGCAAGCAAAGGTGGCGGCAGGGTGCGGACGACGTCAATTTTCCGGCGCATTTTCGCGCGCGACGATCCGAAGGAGGCGCTGCGCCCGCTGTACGGCGCGGTGGTCGCGGCCGCGCGCCGGCCCGATTGGTACGCGCAGGGGCTTGCGCCCGACACGATCGACGGGCGCTTCGATATGGTCGCGGCGGTGCTTGCCCTCGTCCTGTTGCGGCTCGAGCAGCTGGGCGAGGCTGGGGCGGCGTCCGCCGCGCATCTGACCGAATTGTTCGTCGAGGACATGGACGGACAGCTGCGCCAGATCGGCATCGGCGATATCATCGTCGGCAAGCATATCGGCCGGATGATGAGCGCGCTCGGCGGGCGCATCGGCGCGTATCGCGACGCGCTCGCCCCGGACGGCGATCTCGACGGCGCGCTGGTCCGCAACCTGTGGCGCGGCGACGCCCCGGGCGAAGCCGCCGTCGGGCATGTCGCCGCCGGGTTGCGCCGGCTGCGCGACGATCTCGCCGCGCTGCCGCTCGATCGGCTGGTCGCAGGGGAAATCGCGCGGTGAGCGCCAACGAATTCGCCCGCCCGGTGCGGATCGACAGCCTCGGCGAGGCGCCGCGCGAGATCCGGATCGAAGCCGAGGCGGCCGAGCGTGCCGCGCTCGCCGAGCGGTTCGGGCTGGTCGCAGTCGAGCGGCTCGAGGCGACGGCGGCGGTGCGCCGCGACGGCGCGATCGTCCTCGCGGAGGGGCGGTTGCGCGGCGCGGCGGTGCAGAGCTGCGTCGCCACCGGCGATCCGCTGCCGGCGCAAGTCGATGTGCCGTTCGCGCTGCGCTTTCAGCCCGCCGACGCGCCGCCCGCCGACGAGATCGAGCTGAGCGCGGTCGATTGCGACACGCTCGATTACGCCGATGGCGCGATCGACCTCGGCGAGGCGGTGGCGGAGGAATTCGTCCTCGCGCTCGATCCGTTTCCCCGCGCGCCGGACGCCGAGGCGCGGCTGCGCGCGGCGGGCGTCGTCGACGAGGATGGGCTTGGTCCGTTCGCCGTGCTCAGGGAATTGCGCAATCGGCTGGGGACCGAATAGTCATTATCCCGGATAGCCGGGATCCGGGGGACACGGCCGACTGGAATTGAAAGCGGACGCTGTCCATGGACCCGGGCTTTCGCCGGAATGACGGCAGCTGTTCGGCCCGATCGTCAGGTCAGCCGCCGAGCACGTTGATCGTGAAGGCCAGCACGCCGATATTGAATATGAACGCGGCGAGGCAGTGGAAGAGCGAGGTGCGACGGATGATTCGGCTCTCGATCTCGACGTCCGAGGTCTGGAAGGTCATTCCGAGCGTCGCCGAGAAATAGAGGAAATCCCAGTAATCGGGCTCGTCGACCGTGGGGATCTTGAGCCCGCCATGATCCTGGTCGCCTTCATCCGCGCTATAGAACAGGCGCGCATAATGGAGCGCGTAAACGAGGTTGCTGAACGTCCAGGACAGCGCCAGCGTCGTGATGATCAGCGCGATGTGGAGCGGATCGGGCGTACCCTGCTGCTGCAATTCGGCGGCGACGGCGACGAGGATCGCGACCGTCACCAGCGCAGTGATGCCCAGCAGCATCACCCGATTGGCATCGTTGCGCCGCGCCGCGGCACGCATCTCGGCGGCCTCGTCGTCGAACAGCGGCACGCAGGAGAGGATGAAGCCGAGCGCGGCGAGATCGAACCCCGCCATCGTCCCCGCGCGCCAGCCGAGCGCCGCGATGCCGCCGCCGACTCCGGTCGCGAACAAGGCGAGGAACAGCAGGAAGCGGGGCGGCGCGAGGCGGCTGAAGCCGTGAGCGACGCCCGTGGCCGGCCGCCGGCTCATCGCGCGGCCAATAACGCGTCGAGCGACGTCCCCTTGCCGCTGCGCTCGAGCCGCGGATAGCGCAACCCGCCGGTCCAGCGGAGCGCCGCCTCGCGATAGATGTCGCCCTGCTTGACGAGCAAGCGGATCGGCGCGGTGCCGCCCTTGGCGTTGCGGATCGCGGTCTTGAGCAGATCCTCGTCATAGGCATGGCCGTCGACCGCGACGATCGTCGTGCCGACGGTCAGCCCCGCGTCGAACGCCGGGCCATCCCAGACCACGCCGGTCAGCATCGCTTTGTCGTTGACGACGAGCCCGAGCGAATAGCTGAGATCGTTGATCTCGCGCGCTTTCTCGGCCGCGGCGAAATATTTGGTCGGCTCGTCGGCAAACGTCAGGCGATAGCCGCCGCGCGCGAGGCCGTCGAGCGGGGCGTGCGGGCTGGTGGCGTCGAGCCGGGTGCGCAGGAAGCCCGCCCAATCGTAGGGCAGGACCTTGTTGAGCGCGGCGACGACATCGTCGAACGTGTAGGTCAGCTCACCCCAGTCGCGGTCGCGCATGCCGAAGAACGCCTTGGCGAAATCGTCGAGCGAGCGCTTCCCGCCCGAACGCTCGCGGATCAGGCTGTCGGCGTCGAGCCAGACGAGCAGGCCCTCGTTGTAATAATCCTCCGAGCGCTGCCAGCTGCGCCACGCCTGCGGCGCGCGCTGGGAGATGACCGGATCGTTGGTGGTGTCGATCAGCGGGCGCCAGATGCGGCCCGGACGCGTATCGTACAGCGCGGCGGTCGCGGCGATCGCGCCGAGCGCCTCCTCCTTGGTCCACAGGCCTGAGCGGGCGGCGAGCACCTGGCCCCAGAACTGGGTCTGGCCCTCGTAGACCCACAGCAGGCTGTCCTGCATGGGGACGCGGAAATCGGGGGTCCACAGGTCGGCGGGCCGGCGGAACTTGCCGTTCCAGCTGTGGGTATATTCGTGCGGCAGCAGGTCGCGATCGTCGACCGCCGCATCCCATTTGGTGAAATAGGTCGCGTCGACCCCGTCTTCGGACGAACGGTGATGCTCCAGCCCGATGCCGCCGAGCTGGTCGGACAAGGCGAACAGGAAATCATAATGGTCGTAATGCTGCGCGCCGAACAGCCTGACCGCCTGGGTCACGAGATTGCGGTGGAGCGCGATCTGCGCGGGCGTGGCGGCGAGCGCCTCGGGGGTATCGGCGACGAGGTCGAGCCGCACCCCCGGCGCCAGCTGCTCGGTGCGGGTGTAGCGCCCGGCCAGCACCGGCGAATCGACCAGCGTATCGAGCGACACCGGCTTGTAGCGCACGGTGTCGCCGCTCGTGCCCGCGGTCTCGAGCGCGGACGCCGCCTGCCAGCCCTTCGGATAGGTCGCCGACGCTTCGACCGGGATCTGCCGCACGAACCAGCCCGCCGGATAGAGCAGGACGGCGTTCCATTGCAGGTTGAGCATCTCGGCGGTGGTGACGATGCGGCCCTGCTCCTTGGCGGTGGGGGAAAGGAACTGGAACGCCAGATCGATGCTCCCGGCGCCCGCGGGCACATCGAGATGAAAGGCATAGACATCGACCGGATCGCGCCGCCAGGCGATCGGCTTGCCGCCGGCGCTGATCGTGAGGCCGGCGAGCTTGTCGATCTCGCCGGAGGGGCTGTGGTTGCCCGGCACCCACTTCGGATAGAGCAAGGTCAGCGCGCCCGCGCCGGCGACCGGGATGGTCTGCCGGACGGTGAAGATCCCGCGCGTCACGTCGCTCGCATCGACGGCGAGGCGGATCGTGCCCGGATAAGGCTGATCGCGCGGCACGGGAATCGCATCGACCAGCGG
>CAXSHP010000104.1:0-2960 GCA_964236935.1 uncultured Sphingomonadaceae bacterium | reverse complement strand
CGCGCTGTTCTGGGCGGAGAGCGGCGCGGAAAGAGCGACTGCGGCGAGGGCGGCTAAGAGGCGGGCCATGCGATCAACTCCCTGCGACAACGCGAACGTCGCAGGAATGCCCGGATGTGGCGGAGACGTCCAGCCAAGTCGTCTCGACAGGAGTCTAGGCGGCTTTCGCTGCCTTGGCCGCCTTGGCCCGTTCGATCGACTCGAGGATGATCTGCTTGGCCTCGGTCGCGTCGCCCCAGGTGCCGACGCGGACCCACTTCTTGGTTTCGAGATCCTTGTAGTGGGTGAAGAAATGCTCGATCTGCTGCATGACGATCAGCGGCAGATCGCTGCTCTCGTTGACCTTCTCGTAATAAGGGAAGGTGCCGTCGACCGGCACGGTCAGCAATTTCTCGTCGCCGCCGGCCTCGTCCTCGAGCTTGAGCACCGCGATCGGACGCACACGCACGACGCAGCCCGGAATGAACGGCGAGCGCGCGACGACCAGCGCATCGAGCGGATCGCCATCGGGCGACAAGGTGTGGGGCACGAAGCCGTAATTGGCCGGATAGCGCATCGGCGTGTGGAGGATGCGATCGACGAACAAGGCGCCCGATGCCTTGTCGAACTCGTATTTCACCGGCTCGCCGCCGACCGGCACCTCGATGATAACGTGGAGGCTGTGCGGCGGATCATCGCCGATCGGGATGAGATTGATGTCCATGATGCAGCGCATAACGCTTCAAACCCGCGGTCTCAAGGGCTTTTCTGCCTTAATTTGCTGCGCATGCGAACAATATTTCTCGGTAAAGGTTTTTGCTTTAGGGACGTCGGTGGAATGGCCAAAATCGAGACACCACAGCGTGTTCGCGGAACGCAGGATATGCTCGGCGACAGCGTCGAGCGTTTCCGCGTGGTGACCGCGGCGTTCGATCGCGTGCGCGCGCTCTATGGCTTCGCGCGGGTCGAGGTGCCGGTGTTCGAGGCGACGGCGGTGTTCGCCCGCTCGCTCGGCGAGACCACCGACGTCGTCGCCAAGGAGATGTATACGTTCGCCGATCGCGGCGGCGATTCGATCACGCTGCGCCCCGAATTCACCGCCGGCATCGCGCGCGCATTCCTGACCGAGGGGTGGCAGCAGCATGCGCCGCTCAAGCTTGCCACCGACGGCCCGGTGTTCCGCTACGAGCGCCCGCAGAAGGGCCGCTTCCGCCAGTTCCACCAGCTCGACGCCGAGGTCCTCGGCGCGGCCGAGCCGGCGGCCGACGTCGAATTGCTTGCCTTCGCCGATCAATTGCTGAGCGAGCTGGGGATCTCGGACGGCGTCACGCTCAAGCTCAACACGCTCGGCGATGCGGCGACTCGCGATGGCTGGCGCGCGGCATTGGTCGCGCATTTTACCGCGCATCAGGGTGAGTTGTCCGAGGACAGCCAAGCTCGGCTCGAGCGCAATCCGCTGCGCATCCTCGACAGCAAGGACCCGCGCGACCGCCCGATCGCCGATGCCGCACCGCCGATCGACGCGTTCCTGACCAGCGAGGCGGGGGCGTTTTTCGAGGCAGTGACGCAGGGGCTCGACGCGGCCGGGGTGAAATGGACGCGCGACGCCCGGCTAGTGCGCGGCCTCGATTATTATCGCCACACCGCGTTCGAATTCATCACCGACCGGCTGGGCAGCCAGGGCACCGTGCTCGCCGGCGGGCGGTACGACGGGCTGATCGAAACGCTCGGCGGCGCGCCGACGCCGGGAGTGGGTTGGGCGGCGGGAATCGAGCGGCTGGCGATGCTGATCGAGGCGCCGGAGCGCGAACGAGTCGAAGTTGTTGTCGTCGCGGAAGGCGCTGATAGGGAACAGGCCGCTCTCATTGCGACCGCCCAACTCAGACGGCATGGCATCGCTACGGAAGCAATCGTGACAGGAAATGTTCGTAAGCGATATGACAAGGCTTTGAGGATTAATCCTCGTCAGATCATGTCCTTATCGTCGCGTGATGGCTCCGATATGTTGTCGCAGAAAGGTTTTGGGGCAAGCAAATCTGAGGTCGATCGAGCGCGGCTCATTGTCAATTCGGCGATAGCGGCGCTCGCATGACCTCGATCAGCTCCGAACGGATCGCCTCGATCGAGGCGAAGCGCGACGACATCGCCAATGCGATGAACGCGCCGGCGCTCGTCCCCGAGCGGTTCGTCGCGCTGTCCAAGGAATATGCCGAGATCGAGCCGGTCGCGCGCGCCGCCGCCGAGGTGCGCCGGCTGCGTGCCGAGCTCGCCGTGCTGAGCGGGCTGGTCGGCGAGGACGATCCCGAGATCCGCGCGATGGCGGAGGAGGAGGTCGACGTCATCCGCGGCAAGCTGCCGCTGGCCGAGCGCGATCTGGCGTTGCGCCTGCTGCCGCGCGACGAGGCCGACCAGCGTCCGGCGATGCTCGAGATCCGCGCCGGCACCGGCGGCGACGAGGCGGCGCTGTTCGCCGGCGACCTGTTCCGCATGTACCAGCGCTACGCCGACGAGCAGGGCTGGCGGGTCGAATTGATCTCGGCGAGCGCGGCCGATCTCGGCGGCTACAAGGAGGCGGTCGCGAGCGTCACCGGGCAGGGCGTGTTTGCGCGATTGAAGTTCGAGAGCGGGGTGCATCGCGTCCAGCGCGTCCCCGCAACCGAGAGCGGCGGGCGGATCCATACCTCGGCGGCGACGGTCGCGGTGCTGCCCGAGCCCGAGGGGGTCGACATCCAGATGGACGACCAGGATCTGCGGATCGATGTCTATCGTTCGTCGGGGCCGGGCGGGCAATCGGTCAACACCACCGACAGCGCGGTGCGCATCACGCACATCCCGACCGGTCTCGTCGTGATCCAACAGGACGAGAAGTCGCAGCACAAGAACAAGGCCAAGGCGCTCAAGGTGCTGCGCACGCGGCTCTACGAGCTCGAGCGCAACCGCGTCGACAGCGAGCGCGCCGGCGCGCGCAAGTCGATGGTCGG
>CAXSHP010000103.1:8367-9024 GCA_964236935.1 uncultured Sphingomonadaceae bacterium | reverse complement strand
CGACGTGGTCGGGGCGCGTCGCCGCCGCACCGGCCTCGGCCAGATCGGCTCGGTCTCGGGCGGCATCCGGCTGCGCCTGTCCGATGGTCTGGCGATGCTCGTCGACGCCGATGGGCAGGTGACCAATTACAAGGGCAAGCGCGCCGACGACATCTCCGGGCTGATCGCCGCCGGCCCCGAGCTGACGATGGGCAACGGGCGGATCTCGATCGAGGCACTTGGCGCCAAGCGCTGGTATGGCGGCAAGGTCGCCAGCGAAGGGCTAGGCGGGCGGATCAACTTTCAGAAGAATCTCAATGCCGGCGCGCGCGTCGGGCTGCAGGTCGACGTGCGCCGCAGCCATTCCGGCTACAGCGCGGATTTCTCGGGCTGGCAGAGCGCGGCCTATCTCAGTTACGAACGCGTCGTCCGCAAGACGATGGTGGCCTCGGCGACAACCTTCGTCCGCCGCGAGGCCGTCGGCTCGAAGGCTTATTCGAACACCGAGTTCGGCCTCAATCTCGGCATCGGCGGTGAGCTGCCGCGGGGCATCAACGCGGGCATCTCGGCCGGCGTGTCGCGCGCTTTGTTCGATGCCCCGCTCGCCTTGTTCTCGCCCGAGCCGCGGCGCGACTATTGCTTCAAGGTGCCGCGCAGCGGCGCCTGCTGCGCGCAGGC
>CAXSHP010000103.1:0-8357 GCA_964236935.1 uncultured Sphingomonadaceae bacterium | reverse complement strand
ATACCTACAACGACGTCGACAGCTCGTTGATGTTCTACCGGACGAGCCGCCACCGCATCCAGTTCGGCCTCGCGCGCTACTTCTGAATCCTTGCCCCCCGCCGCCGGCCCCGCCATAGAGCGCGCGACACCAGCCCGGGGCCGCCCATGAAGACCCGCATCACCATCACCCTGAAGAACGGCGTGCTCGATCCGCAGGGCAAGGCGATCCACCATGCGCTCGAGGGGCTCGGCTTCACCGGCGTCAACGACGTGCGCGCCGGCAAATTGATCGAGCTCGATCTCGACGAAGGCGTGCCCGCAGCCGACGTCGAGGCGATGTGCCGCAAATTGCTCGCCAACACGGTGATCGAGAATTTCCGCATCGAACGCTGAAGGAGCGGACGCATGAAGACCGCGGTCATCGTCTTCCCCGGATCGAACTGCGACCGCGATCTCGCCGTCGCGCTCGCGCAGACCAGCGGCAGCGCGCCGGCGATGGTGTGGCATCGCGATACCGCGCTGCCCGAGGGCATCGGCCTCGTCGCGATCCCCGGCGGCTTCTCCTACGGCGACTATCTTCGTTCGGGGGCGATGGCGGCACGCTCGCCGATCATGCGCGCGGTCGCCGACGCGGCGGCGCGCGGCGTCGCGGTGCTGGGCGTGTGCAACGGCTTCCAGGTGCTGACCGAGGCGGGGCTGCTCCCCGGCGCGCTGATGCGCAACGCGGGGCTCGCGTTCGTCTGCCGCGACGTGCCGCTGACGGTCGCGAACGGCCAGACCGCCTTCACCAGCCATTATGACGCCGGCGAGACGATCACTATCCCCGTCGCGCACCACGACGGCAATTTCACCGCCGACGAGCATACGCTCGATCGGCTCGAGGGCGAGGGCCGCGTCGCCTTCCGCTACGCCGCGTCGGTCAACGGCTCGGCGCGCGCGATCGCCGGGATCGTCAACGAGGCCGGCAACGTGCTCGGCATGATGCCCCATCCCGAACGCATGTTCGAGCCGGCGCACGGCGGGGTCGACGGGCGGCGCCTGTTCGAAGGGCTGATCGCGGCGATCGGTTGACATCGACCCACCAGCGAGCGATGTTGCAACCTTAGCAACAGGGCTTGTGCGATGCCCGTGAGGCACCGCACCGGTCAATGTCGCCTTTCCCAGCGCCGCCGTGACGATCCATGGCGATGTCCGTCATTACGAAAGCATCGCGGACAGCGGCAATGCGATGAGCCGCGGCTTTTGCCCGAGTTGCGGCACGCCGCTGACGAGCGTGACCGAGGCGCGGCCCGGGATCGTGTTCATCCGCGCCGGCGCGCTCGACGAGCCTGATCTGATGGGTCCGCAGGTATCGATCTGGACCGACACCGCACCCGATTGGGCGTGCATCGATCCGACGATTCCGAAGCATCCGGGACCGCCGCCACCGGCGGCATGACGGGGAGCCTGCGCCGATTTGATCCATTCCGGATATATTCGACGCGACCGCGATTAATTGCGCAGCCGTTACGTCGTTAATGCCGGTATGGGAACGACGACTGCCGCTGGAACTACATCGCGCTGGACGGCGTGGCTGCCGCGCAAGCGGAAGGAGGCCGCTCCCGCGGCCGACCCCGCCGAGCCGCAGGATTGGCAGGCCAGCATCTACGGTGCGGTCGGCGAATTCCTGTTCGGCAACCGGCTCGATCCCACGCCCGACAATTATGATCTCGCCTTCCAGTATCGCGCCGCCATCAATGCGCGGCTGGTCGAGGCGGTGCGCACCGAACTCGCCACGACCGGGATCGTGACCGCCGACGCCGCCGAGCGCATCTTCGCCGACAGCGCGGGGCCGATCACCGCCAGTTCGCTTGCCGCCATGGCGGAGCGGATCGAAACGCAGATGGCGAATCTGACCACCATCTCGACCACTTCCGGCGACGATGCCGAGGCCTTCTGCACGGCGCTCGAGGCCACTTGCACCCGCGGCGACGCCGTGCCCGATACGATCCTCGCGCTGACCCGCTCGATGATCTCGCGAACCCGTGTCGCCGAGGCGCAGCTGCGCCGTTCGACCAAGGAACTGAACCGCATGCGCGCGAGCCTGCGCGAGGCGCAGCGCTTTGCCGACGTCGATTCGCTCACCGACCTGCTCAATCGCCGCGCGTTCAAGCGCGACCTCGAAAAGGCGATGCGGCGTGCACGTGAAAAGCCCAGCCCGCTGACGCTGGCGTTTTGCGACGTGGACAATTTCAAGCGCCTCAACGACGCCCACGGGCACGAGACGGGCGATCGCGTCCTGCGGTTCGTGGCGGCGTTGATGACGCAGCGGTTCGCCAAAATGGGTGTGGTCGGGCGTTTCGGCGGCGAGGAATTCGTCATCATGCTGCCCAAGATGGACCCGCGCGAGGCGCTCGCCGCGGTCGACGCCTGCCGCGCCGAACTCGCCGACCGCCAGCTGTATTCGGCCACCGACCGCCATCTGATCGGTTCGGTCACCTTTTCCGCGGGGCTGAGCGTGATGCGCGACGGCGACGAGATGGCCGACATGCTGCGCCGCGCCGACGAGGCATTGTACCGGGCCAAGAATCAGGGCCGCAACAAGGTGTTGATGAGCTAGCGTCGGTCCGGGCGCGTGGGAGCCGGCTGTCGGCGAATCTCGCTGATCCAGGTTGTCTTGACCGGAAAATATTGGCGAAGCGATGAACCGCTTCGGCACATCGCGGGTTCTCCCCGGGCATTCGAGGGAGAATTAAAATGGACGAGCAGCAGGGCGATGGCGTTTCGCGGCGCGTGGTGATGGGCGGGGCAACCGTCGGATTGGCAGCGGCGGTGGCGGCGCCGGGGTTGGCGAAGACGAGCGCGGCTGTTCCCGCCGCCGCGCCGGTCGATCCGACCACGAAGTTTCCCAAGCCGCCGTTCGAGCGCCAGTCGCAACCCTGGCCGGGCCTTGCCAGCAAGATGAATCCGCGGCCCGACCATGGCGAGACCAGCTACAAGGGATCGGGGCGGCTCGCGGGGCGCAAGGCGCTGATCACCGGCGGCGATTCGGGCATGGGCCGCGCGGCGGCGATCGCCTTTGCGCGCGAGGGCGCCGATGTCGCGATCAACTATTTTCCGTCCGAGGAGCCCGATGCGCGCGAGGTGATCGACCTGATCCGGCGCGAAGGCCGCAAGGGCGTCGCGCTGCCGGGCGACCTGCGCGACGAGGCGTTCTGCGGCAAGCTGGTGAGCGATGCGATCCGCGGCCTCGGCGGGCTCGACATATTGGTGATGAACGCCGCGCGGCAGCAGACGCACGCATCGATCCTCGATATCTCGACCGACGAGTTCGACTGGACGATGAAGACCAATATCTATGCGCCGTTCTGGATCATCAAGGCCGCGCTGCCCTCGCTCAAGCCCGGCGCGGCGATCATCGGCACGACTTCCGAGCAGGCCTATGATCCATCGGCGGACCTGTACGATTATGCGCAGACCAAGGCGGCGACGATGAATTACGTGAAGTCGCTGGCGAAGCAGCTCGGACCGAAGGGGATTCGCGTCAACGGTGTCGCGCCGGGGCCGATCTGGACGCCGCTCCAGGTCTCGGGCGGCGCAACGATGGAGAAGCTCGAGCAGTTCGGCGGGGATACGGCGCTCGGCCGGCCTGGCCAGCCGGCCGAGTTGGCCGGCATCTACGTCCGTCTGGCCGAGGCCGATGGAAGCTACACGACGGGGAACGTCTACGGCGCGGGAGGAGGCAAAGGCCAGCCCTGAACCTGACGGTCACGGCGCGGTCTGCGCGACCATCAGTCTGCCGCGCTCGGCGACGAACACGGCGACTGCCGCGCTCAGGCCGAGCAGGATGAAGCCCATCGTCTCGGGCACGGTGGTGCCGTCGAATCGCTGGCCGATGGCGAAGCCGATCAGCGCTCCGCCGATCGTGCTGGCGAAGCCTTGCAGCGAGGCGGCGGCGCCGGCCACCGATCCGACATCCTCCATCGCCATGGCGCCGAAATTGGCGCCGCACAGCGCGAAGCAGAACATGCAGCCGACCTGGAAGACCGTGAAGCTGGCCAGCGTCTCCCAGCCATTGCCCGCGACGAACAGATGCGCCGCAGAAAAGAAGAGGAAGCCGAACAGCGCGCCATGCGAGACGCGGCGCATGCCAACCCGCTCGACAATGCGCGAATTGATCAGCGAGCCGACCGCCATGCTGCCTCCGATCGCCGCGAACACGATCGGCAGCGCCGTGGGCGCGGCGAACACCTCGCTCATGATCTGCTGGACCGAATTGATGAAGCCGAACAAGGCGCCCGACAGCAGGGTCAGCGCGATGGTATATCCCACGGACATTCGATCGGTGGCGACCATGCGCCAGGAGAGAAGGACTGCCGAAGGATCGATCGCGCGGCGCCGTTCCGGCGGAAGCGTCTCGGGCAGCGACAGCGCGGTCCACACGAGGACGATGACGCCGAACAGACCGAGCAGCGCGAAGATCCAGCGCCACTGCCCGATCAGCAGCACGAGCTGCCCCAGCGCAGGAGCGAGAACCGGCGTCAGCAGGAAGACGATGAACGCAAGGCTCATCACGCGCGCCATCCGCCGGCCGGAATAGCAATCGCGTACCAGCGAGACCGCGATCACGCGCGAGGCCGCCGAGCCGACGCCCTGCAAGGCGCGCGACACGATCAACACCGTGAAATCGGTGGTGACGGCGCACAGCAGCGAGAACAGCACGTAGATCGTCAGCCCGATCAGCAGAATGGGGCGTCGTCCGAAGCGGTCCGAGACGGTGCCGTAGACGATCTGCGCGACGCCGAAGCCGAGCATGTAGGCGGTGATGACCCATTGCCGCTCGTTGGCCGAAGCGACATGCAGCGCCGCGCCGATGGCGGGCAGCGCCGGCAGCATCGTGTCGATCGCGACCGCGTTCAGCGCCATCATCGCCGCGACCATCGCGACGAACGCGCCGAAGCTCAGGCTGGGATGGGGGCTGGCGGCGGGTGGCGAACGCATGGTCGCGCTGCATTGCAGCGGAGCGGGCGGCAAGTCCAGCCGCCGCTGCTTGGCGAGCGACCGAGGGTCTGTTAGCGCGCGGCGATGTTCAACGAACTCACCACGCCGCTCAGCGCGCTCGCGACGCGGCGTTCGGGCAAGCCGCGCGACATGGTCGGGCCGGGGCCGGATGCCGCGCAACTGCGGCGGATCGTGGAAATCGCGTCACGGACGCCCGATCACGGCAAGCTCCACCCGTGGCGTTTCGTGCTCGTACCCGCCGCGCGGCGCGATGCGCTCGCGGCGGTGATAGCGGCCGCATGCCGCGACGAAGATCCCGCGGCGCGGCCGCGCGAGATCGAGGCGGCCGAACAGTTCGCCCGCCAGGCGCCCGCGCTGGTGGTGGTGCTGTTTTCACCCAAAGAGGCGAAGATCCCGCTGTGGGAGCAGGAGCTGTCGGCCGGGGCGGCGTGCATGAACCTGCTTCACGCCGCTCACGCGTCCGGCTTCATCGCCTCGTGGATCACCGGCTGGCCGAGTTATGCGGAGCGCGTACGCGACGCGTTCGGCGCCGCGCCGGAGCGGATCGCGGGATTCCTGTTCATCGGCACGCCGGGGCGGGAGCTCGAGGAGCGGCCGCGTCCGGCGTACGACGAGGTGGTATCTGACTGGACGGGTTAGCCGGCGTTGCGGCGGCGCGTCTCCCAGCCCTTCTTGGCGGCGGCGCTGCGGCTCGACGCGCCGCCATGGCTGTTGCGGCCGCCGGCGCGCGAGGAAACATTGGTGTCCTTCTTGCCGCGGCCCGAGCCGGACTTGTTGCCGCCGCCCGATTCCTTGTTGACGGTGGCCCAGGCGCGGCGCTCGGCCTCGTCCTTGGGGGTGCCGCGCTTCTCATAGCCTTCCTCGATATGTTCGGCCTTGCGCTTCTGCTTGTCGGTGTAGCTGCTCTTGTCGCCCTGCGGCATGTCGTCCTCCATCAGCCCCGCGAACGATCAACGCGCGAGGCGAAAATGGGTTCGCTCAGATTCCCGCATACCATTGATAGTCGGCGACATCTTCCCAATAGCCGCCCTTGCCGCCGCCGATCGCGGCGAGGCTGTCGACCGCCTCGACGCGCATCACGAACTTGGCCTGCTTGTAGCCGAGCTGGCGCTCGATGCGCAGGCGCAGCGGCGCGCCATGGCCGACCGGGAGCGCCTGGCCGTTCATCGCCCAGGCGAGGATCGTCTGCGGGTGGAACGCGTCGATCAGGTCGATGCTCTCGTAATAAGGCGTGGCGCCGAAACTGTCGGCGCAATGGAACAGCAGGTAGCGCGCGCCCGCGCGCAGGCCGGCGGCGTCGAGCAGCAGCTTGAGCGGAGTGCCGGTCCACTGGCCGATCGCGCTCCATCCCTCGACGCAATCGTGGCGCGTGATCTGGGTACGCGCGGGCATCGCGCGGAGCTGGGCGAGCGAAAGGGCGAGCGGACGCGCGACGAGGCCGTCGACCAGCAGCTTCCAGTCGGCGAAGCCCCCGGCGGCATGCGCCCGATATGCGGCGGACGCGGGCAGGACGTTGCCGTTGGTGCGGAAGTTGGGCGACAGATCGGCGGCGGCGAATTCGGGGGCGAGCGCGGCGCGATCGGTGACGATCCGCTGCGCGCGCATCGTCAGCCCCTCGGCGGACGAGAGCAGGCTGGTGAAGCGCGGCGACTGGGTGAGCTTGTCGCAGCCCGCGAGCAGCAGCCCGCCGGCGCCCGCGGCAAGCCCGCCGACCAGGCGGCGACGGGTGATCACGTCTGCTTCTTCCGGTCGACCGGCAGGCGATACCAGCCGGTGATCATCGAACGGACCTCGTTGATCGGCCCCGCGAGCACGACCATCACCAGGTGGACGAAGATGAACCCGGCAAGCCCCATCGCCGCGAGGAAATGCAGCGAGCGCGCGGTCTGGCGCCCGCCGAGCAGGTCGAGCAGCCACGGCCAGGCGGCGTCGATCCCGGGCGACATCGTCAGCCCGCTCAGCACCGCGAGCGGGAGCAGGCCGAACAGCACGCCGAGATAGCTCAGCTTCTGAAGGATGTTGTAGTCGCGCGCCTTGGCGCCGGTCGGAAAACGCAGCTTGGCGTGATCGGTGATGTCGCGCCAGACGTGGCGCGGCTTCAGCTCGTCGCGCGTCGGCGCGAGATCGCGCTGGACGTGGCGCGCGGCGAAGCCCCACAGCCAGTAAAGCAGCCCCGGCACGACCAGCACCCAGGCGAAGGCGAGGTGCCACAGCCGCGCGCCGGCGAGGTTGTAATAGGACGGGATCGTCGCCCAGCCGGGGAAGGCGCGCGTCTGGATGCGGCCCGCGGCGTCGGTCCAGTGGCCGAGCACGCCGGTGGTCGGGATCGTGACCGGGCCGATGCGCAGCCAGCCGCGCGCGGCATCGCCGCGGATCTCGAGCCAGGCGGCGTCGGTATTGGCGCCATATTTGCCCCAGTAGAGCCGGGGATGGGCGTTGAAGATCATCAGCCCGCTCATCAGCATCACGAACAAAGCGAGCGCGTTGATCCAGTGCCACAGGCGGGTCGCCCAGCGATGGCGATAGACGGTCTGGCCGTGTGCCGGCGGGGCGGCGGGATCGGTCACCGCGGCGGCGTGCGGGGGCGCGGCGCCTCACACGGCGGCAGGCGCAGCTCGCGCAGCGTATTGCAGGCGCGGACCTGGACCGAGGCGTCGGGGCCGATGAACACGCCATACGCGCCGCCCGGCGTGCAGCGCACCGACCACATCTCGAGGTTGTGATAGCGTCCGCGATAGGCCGCGCGATCGAGCCGCCCGCAGCGCTCGCCATTGTCGGTGACGGCGCGGCGCATCACGCCAAACCGCGTGGGATCGTCCATCCGCATGATGCGCTGGTTATAGGCGTTGATCGGCGGCGCGGCGGCGGGAACCGCCAGCAACGCGGCGACGGCAAGAGCAGAATAGCGAAACATCGTCTCATCCTCCTCCCCGCCGGCCGAAGCTAGCGCAACGGGGGGAGGGACGAAAGGATTACCTCATCCGAGCCGACGCGACGCTATCAGACGACCCATCCAGCGACGAGCGACAGCTTCGCGCGGAAGATGATCCGGCCGGAAACGTCCCTCACTTCGGACATGAACTCGCGCCGATCGCCATCGGGCAGCTCGTCCCGCGCGATGTCCGGCAGGACGCCGATTGCTTCGGCCCGTGCGGCCTCGGGGTCGACCAGTTCTGTTCCCTCGTCGTCACGAATCAAGCGTCCGGTGTCACTAATGTCGAAATAAAAGAGGGGCATAAAAAGTCCTCGGCGCTGTCGGGCGGTCGTCTCGGCCCTTGAACATCAGCTTATCGGACCCATTTTTTCGGGAAATACAAAATGTTAGGCCGTGAACCCATAAACGGGTGAGCTAATCGTCCAGCTCGTCATCATTGG
>CAXSHP010000102.1:0-9112 GCA_964236935.1 uncultured Sphingomonadaceae bacterium | reverse complement strand
TCACAACCGACCGAGGCTGTTGAAAAAGGGCTGTTCGGTTGACGGCTGTACCTGCGGCCGGTTTGCGGTGAGCGTCGGAGCGGCGCCCCGCTCAGGCTGGTGCCGCCCTTTTGGCGAGCAGTTGGAGGTTGTAGGCCGCTGCTGCCATCGTGAACTCTTCGGCGGCTCCGGCGAGGCCCCTCAGCTTCAATGTTCGGAGCTTCAGGTTGCGTTTGAGGTGGCCGAACACACGCTCGATGCGCTTTCGTCGTCGTCTGGCGCGGGTATAGCCGTCCGTTCCGGCGAGCGCACGGACCTGGTCGCGCGCGTCCTCGTCGATGAGGCGGGTGACGGCGCGCTGCCTGGCGGTCGTGCATTGCGGCTTGAGCGGGCACGCGGCGCAATCGGCCGCGCGGCTGCGGTAGCGGCGCACCCGGCTCGCGCGAACGGTGCCCATGTAGTTGAGCGGCTTGTCGGCAGGGCAGCGGTAGGCGTCGACATTGCGGTCGTAGTGGAACGCATCGCGGGTGAAGAAGCCATCGCGCTGGCGGGTGCGGTCGATGACGGGCACGTATGGCGTGATGTTTTGGCCGACGAGCCAGCCGAGCAGCGGGCCGTTGCCGTACGCCTTATCGGCCGCGAGGCTATCGGGCGCGATGCCGAGCTTGTCCTTGACGCGCGACACCAGCGTCCGGGTCGCCGCGACCTCGGCCGAGAAGCGCGCGGGCGTCGCCTCCACGTCCAAGATGCAGTCGGTGTCGAGGTCGAGCAGCGGGTTGATGGCGTAGGCGAAGCGCCCCGGGCCATGCTTGCAGGTGAACGCCGCTTGCGGGTCTGTCGGCGACACATGGGCCGGCTCGACGGGCGCGGGCTGGTCCGGCTCGGGCGGCAGCGCCGCGTCGAGTGCGGCCAGGTACTCCGCCACGGGCCGCGACACGGCTTCGCGGGCGCGCAAGCTGTCGGCAGCGGTCGCGCCGGGCAGCTTCTTCTCCCAGCTCGCGTCCGCCTGAATGGTGCTGCCGTCCACCGCCACCTCGCGGCCCGCGACCAGTCCGGCCACGGCGCAGCGGGCGACCACCTCCTCGAACAGCAGACGGTGCAGGTCGCATGCCCGGAAGCGGCCGTGCCGGTTCTTGGAGAAGGTGGAGTGGTCGGGCACCCGGTCGCCCAGATCGAGCCGGCAGAACCAGCGGTAGGCGAGGTTGAGGTGAACCTCCTCGCACAAGCGACGTTCGGAGCGGATGCCGAACAGGTAGCCGACGAGCAGCATCCTGAGCATCAACTCCGGGTCGACCGACGGCCGCCCGATCCCGCTGTAGCTCGCCGCCAGCGCCTCGCGCACAAAGCCGAAGTCGAGCAGGCCGTCCACCCGCCGCAGCAGGTGGTCGGCGGGTACGTGGTCGTTGAGCCGAAAGCCGTAGAACAACGATCCTTGCGCCACCTGCCGCCCCATCATCACCCGCGCTCCCCGCCACTCTTCAATAGTGAATCACGCGTACACGATGACCGCAAGCGCATTAGCGCAAGGGCTGGTGGCCGTTGCAGGCGTTCGAACGTCGGCTATTATGCCCTTATGGTTCAGAACATCCCGCCTCAGCCACCGGCAGTCGAGCAATCCGCTGAGCCGCAATATCCGTTCGGGGGCTTTGTCTTCAGCGGGTCGGAAGAGGCCTTGAAACAGCTTGAAGCCGCGGGGGAGAAGAAGGGGCTGCGCTTCAAGCCTTACCTCCTTCAGGGGCACTCAGCGTCGATCATGATCACGGTGACGATGCGTTCGGCAAAATGAACGCGGTCATGGAGCTTTGGAACGAGGCTCCCGATGGGCGCTTCGGCAACATCGTCGGCGGCCTCATCTCCGAACCTCCTCCGTCACGCTGACATCCGGCGTCCGTCCATCAGCCCCTTTTTCAACAGTCTCGCTCGGTTGTGACGCGGGGCAAGGCCGCTTTCGCCCTACTCGTTGCCGGAGGCCACGTCCCATTTGCGGTCGATTGCAAAACCCAGCGAAATGCCTAATCCGCCGTGAACGCTGCCTTATTCCGCATCGCCGCCGTCTTCCGCCAATGCGATTTGAAATTTGGCGCCCCGCACCGGATAAACATAACGAATATCTGTCGCCATTTGCACTACTCTAGGCCCGCCGCACGACGCCACTCGTACCCTTCCACCGCTAGGCAGGGCCATAACCGCTACGTTAGAGCTTGGCCGATCAATGTGCGAGGAGCCCTGCCAGCGACTAGGCCGCGCCAAGTCGGACGACCGATTGCCCCACGAACGATTAGATGGATTTCGAGTTGTCCAAGATGTCTGCAAGCGTGTCGTTAAAGCGTGCGAACGCCGTAGACTCGTCTGGCGCATGGTCCGGATTGACCTCTGTGATGGTCAAGCCGCGCCATTGCGGCATCGCAGTCAATTGCTTCAACACGGCGGCAGCGTGCTCCAGTTTGAGACCGTCGCAACGGCGTACATTCTCAGCGATCGGAAAATTGACAAAGGAGAGCACGTCGACGTCGAAGTGAATCAGCACGCAGTCAAAGCGCGCTGCCCATTCGGCTGCGCGCGTGGCCGCCGCCTCGATGTCGCTCAAAGCTTCCTCTCGCGAAATTACCTCGATCGTGTAATCTCTGATCACGGCGGCTTCGGGCGGCGTGATGTTCTGGACGCCGAAATAGAGGAGTTGCTGAGGCGCGAGCATCGGACGGATCGGCCCGATGCCAACGAGCAAAGGCTCGCATCCGGGCAGATCGAGAAGATGCGCCACACCGGTCCAATCCAGGGCGCCGTCGCTGGTTTCAGGTGTGTTTAGATCAGCGTCGAAATCGATATAGACGAGGCCAATTCGCGCGACGGCCTCGTTCGCTCCGGCGACCGTTCCCAGCTCCACGGTACAATCGCCGCCTAAAACAAGCACGTTTTCCTGCGCTGCGATTGCCCTCGCCACCTCGTTTGCGACCAGGTCGCAGGCGTGGCGCACAGCCTCCAGGTTCATCGCCTGCGACCGCGCGGAGTCCGGCCGCCATCGGAACGATGCGACATCGCCATGATCCCGGACGGCAATTCCGCGGCTCGCGAGCGCCCCAACAAGCCCATGTCGCCGGAAGGCCTGGGGAGCCCGTTCTTGTCCCGGCGCGTAAGCGCCGGCGCTGGTGGCAGCGCCGATGATGTTCAACAACCGCTCCGCCATCTTGAGTCTCCAACTCTGCGAGGCTCCGACTCATGCTTCGCGGGCCGCACTGACATGGCCTGCTGACTCTTCGGATTCCTACTCGATCGCACCCGGGAAACGAGCGACGAACGGTGTGACGCTGCCGACAAACTTGCCGGATACGACTGCTGGATCGGCACGAATGATGGCTTCTGCTTCGGACTGATTGGCGACACGTAATACGATCAAACCGCCGGTGTCGCCCAACGGCCCCGCTACTAGAATGCGTCCGCTCCGATGTAAGTCTCGGACATAGTAGAAGTGGTCGAGCAGGCCTTGCTCGCTCATAGGCACGTTCGTCGCCCAATTCGGACCTGACCGATATAGAATGACGAACAGCGGCTCTTGAGCGGTCTCTTGCACCGCAGGTTGTCGCGATTGTTCCTGAGCTGTTACCGCCGTTGCTGGCGTACAAAGCATGGCTACGCCGCACAATAGAAGTGCCGCAAGCTTTGCGGGACGCGATGAGATGTGAGCAAATGTCATGTCCGAGTCCTCATTCTGTTCCTGCGCGACCATCAGATGGTGGTTTAGCAGACCGGTCCAATGCCGATCCCGGCGAGGCGAAGGCTCATCGCCCATTGCTTCCGCTCGGGCTATTGCTTGGAAGCCTGAATGGATGTGAGCGTATGCTTCCGATACAACTGGTATCGAGTGCTCGTGCGCTTCCTGTCCGGATAAAAGCATGGCGGATGGCGAGGACGCAGTCATTCTCCTCCGTATGGCCGGCTCGGGGGATAACGACCGTGGCGCTGTTCGGCAGGATCGCGCGCGTCTCCTGCATCCATGAGGGCGGCGTGACTGGGTCAGTGTCGCCGCCAACGATCAGGGCGGGCACTTCCGACACGAAGCTGGTCAGGTAGTCGGCCGGCAGATCAGTCGCCGGCCAGATCGCGCAGGCAGCGCGTTGCCGGTCGATCCGCCACCTGCCCAGGAAGCTGCCGCGCGCGGCACCCGCCACTTCTTCAGGACGGATTCGGTTGACGAACTCGTTGCAAGTGACGGCGAAGGAGACGCCGCCTCGCGCCGCGCTATAGAAGTTACGGGCGCCGCGCACGGCAATGTCCGCAAAGGTGCTTAGGTCGCCTGCCGCCGCTTGCTCGATCAGAAAGGGAATCTCCCGGGCCGAGCGGCTGCGATAGAGGAAGACGCGCACCGCATCGACGAAGGCTTCTTCGGACAGCCGGATTTCGCTGCGCACGCCCGTGTCGGGGTGGCGGGCGAAGGTGGTGACCGGGCCCTGCCGCAACCTCGCCAGCACGGCCGCAAAATTCTCCCGAAGCCGGGGATAGGCGCCGCGGCAGGCGGCATCTCTCGCGCACTGATCGAATACGAGATCCAGCGCTCGCTGCCCGTCGCGCGGCATGTAGAGCGGCGTGCGGTTGGTCAGGAGAACGGGGCTGTCGTTGCCGCCGGCCTGCGGCCCGCGCGTGGCCCGACCAACCATCTGGCTATAAAGCACGAGCGATTTGGTGGGCCGGGCGATGATAGCCGCACTTGTGCGCGGCGCATCAAAGCCGGTGGTCAGAACGCCGAAATTGCAAAGAACCTGCGGCCGGGACGTCGCGCTCTTAAAAGTTTTGAGTATCGAGGAGCGCTTGGCACCAGGAGTATCGCCGGACACCACTGCGGCCGCGATGCCGTGTGCGGCCAAGCCGCTGGCCATATCCTGAGCATGTTCAACACTGACCGCGAACAAAATGGTCCGCATGTGGCCGCGAGCGATCAGCCCCTTGGCTGCATCCAAGATCGCAAGGTTACGTGCCGTGTCAGCGGCCAATTTGTCCAGGGTCTCGTCGGCATAGTCATCAAGCTTCGCGAGCTTCCTCAACTCCGAAGGAGATGGGCGGATCTCGGGCGAGTATTCAATCTGCTGAAAGGCCGGCCGAGCCAGATAGCCGTTATCGAGCAGATATTTGACCGGATTTGGGTCGTCGCCGATCTCCAGCACGACTTTCGAACCCCCGAAGAAATCGGAAAGCGCCTCGTCGGCACCCATGTCATTCCAAGACCGGCCCGGCGTAGCAGTGAGGCCGAGCAAGGCGCCTTCGCCCCCCGCACCGCACAAACCCTCGATCACCTCGCGGTAGGTCGGCGCCACGGCCTGGTGGGCCTCGTCCATAATGACGAGGCGGACCTTGGCGGCCAGTTTCAGGAAAGCCAGGCCATCTCGCTCCCGCCATGCATGCAGTTTTGCGAGCCCTGCTATGAGAATTCCATCGGCCATGTCGTCCGGCGCGGGCGTGCGTGCGCCCCAGAAGCGACGCACCTCAAGGTCGCGATTGCCCAGCGACGACCAAGCCGCGTCGAATGTTTCGGCAGCCTGCTCCAGCAGTTCCCGGCTGGTGGCGAGCCAAACGACAATGCCTGGTTCGAACTCGTTCAACGCTCGGGATACCAAGTGCATCGCCGTTCGAGTTTTGCCCGAGCCAGTCGGCATATGAATGAGCGTTCGGCCGAAGCCGGTTCCGACGCGCTTATAGGCCCGCCGAACGACCGAACGCTGATGCGGGAACAAAGAGAAGTTGGGCTGGATTTCCTGCCGGTGCAGGGCGGTCGTTCCCGAAGCCGCGTCCTCGCCTTGCAGACCGAGAAATCCGCTGGCTATCGCCCATGGCCGCGGCGCGGCGAGATCTTGTATATCGAGGTCATCGGCGGCGACATCGACTCCGCCTTGAGTCAATCGCACTTTCAGTTCCTCGAGCTTGCCGGGATCGAGGTTGCGCAGCAGGGTCTTCCGGGTTTCCCCGTCGGCCACGATTTGCTGCGCCCGATCTTGCAGCGCGCGCTCAGCCGCAGCCATAAGGGCGGACCGATCCCGACCGGGAAGAGCAGGAAGCAGCGGGAGCACGCGCGGGCCGACGATGATCTGTAGATCGCGCACAGTCAGGCGATCGAGCAAACTTCCCAGATTTTGGCCAGGAGACGCGCCCGCATACCCTCTCTGTGAGTCAAAAACCAAGCGGACGTCGCCCCCCCCAAATCGCGATTCGCACCATCGTTGCCTGTGGCAAGCTATAGAGGGCAAAACACTGTCAACGAAACCCGCGTCTGTCCCACAAGGCCAGATCATCTCCTTCGCGGCGAAGATCGCGTTTGAGAACGACGATTCTGGCCTTTGGAAGGAGGCCGCCGTCGATATGCGCGTCTTCTTTCCCATTTTCGCAGGATCAACCCGACGTGTCAGATTCTGCCCGAGGAGGCGCCGCTACCGAGCTTCCATGAGCGTTCACGCGATGCCCATCTTGACACTGGACGTGCAGTTATGCACATTTTGTGCATATGAGCGCGATTCCTCTTCCTACGGGTGTTCCCGCCATTCGCCGCTACGGTCCAGGCGATCGGCTGCCAGTCCAGGCACAACGCATCTGGCTGATCCTCTCCGGTCATGTCAGCGGTCGCAATAGCCCGCCGCCGCAAAATACCCGCACGGTCACGTATGGCGAGCTGGCGTTGCGGATGGGCTATGCCGACACGCGCGCCGGCCATATGCTTTCGCGCCAACTAGGGATCGTCGGCCACTATTGCCTTATGAACGACCTACCAGCGCTCAACGCGATCGTCGTTAACGCTGTGACCAAAGAGCCCGGCGGCGACGTCGTGCTGACCCCGGGCCGGAGCTTCCGCGAGGAGCTGCGCGCCATCTATCGCCAGGATTGGTATGAAGTCGGCGTCCCGACCACCGGCACGCTGCGCAAGGTCTGGGAGACGATGTGACTGAGCGCGTGGAAGCCGTCACGGATGCTCCAACGCTGAGCGATATCCACTGTCCGGCGGATGGAGCATGACGCCCGCCGCAGCACGCCCCTATCTGTGCTACGCCGCGCGAGACGTGTTGTGCAGGGCTTGGCGGCGCGGCAGCGTGTCAGGATGGCCCTTCCGCGCAAACTCCGCCGTCGCACGCCTCGTCGCTGGGCCGAATGCCCGGATGATCTGCATGACTACACCAATCGCGCCGCGCCGCGCCGGGCTTCGCGCGGATCGCGCGAGGATGACGGGCCGATCATCGTCACCGACGACTGGCCGGAGCAAGTTCCGATCGGCGACGCCGAGCTGCGCGCGGTTGAAGGCCATATGCGGCAAGAGCTGGACAAGCTGTTCGGATCACTGCCGTGAAGTGAGGAGTGAAGCGTCATGACCAGCACCGTCCTGCGACGAGATGAGGATGAGGCGCCGGTCGTGGCGACCGCCCGCGCCGCGCTCTATCTGCGCGTCTCGACCGGCCGACAGGCCGAAAGCGACCTGTCGATCCCCGACCAGCGCCGCCAGATCGAAGGCTATTGCCTGTCGCGCGGCTGGGAAGTCGCGGCCGAGTTCGTCGAGCCGGGCAACACCGCGACCGATGATCGTCGGCCGGCGTTCCAAGCGATGATCGACGCGGCGATGCAGAAACCGTCGCCGTTCAACGTGATCCTCGTCCACAGCTTTTCGCGCTTCTTCCGCGACCAGTTCCAATTCGAGTTCTACGTCCGCAAGCTGGCGAAGAACGGCGTGCGGCTGATCTCGATCACGCAGGATTTGGGCGACGATCCGATGAGCGTGATGATGCGCCAGATCATGACGCTGTTCGACGAGTATCAGTCGAAAGAGAACGGAAAGCATACGCTGCGCGCGATGAACGAGAATGCCCGGCAGGGCTTCTGGAACGGCGCGCGCGCGCCGATCGGCTATCGGATCGTCATCGCCGGGCAGCGCGGCGCGAAGATCAAGAAGGCGCTGGAAATCGACCCGATCCAGGCGGAGACGGTGCGACGCATCTATCGCATGGCTTTGAACGGTGTCGGTGACCGGGGACCGATGGGGCTCAAGTCAATCGCGACGTGGCTCAACGAGAACAACATCCGCACGCGCGACGGCGGGCGATGGGGTCTCGGCGCGGTGCATATGGTGCTGACGCGGACGACCTATATTGGCCAGCACCGCTTCAACACGCGCGATCACAAGACCAGGACGCCGAAGCCCGAAAGCGAGCACGCCGTTATGGAGGTGCCGGCGATCGTCACCGAAGCGGAGTTCGAGGCCGTCCAGCGCTCGCTCAAGGCGCGCAGCCCAAAGATGATGGCGCCGATGGCGGTGGGCGGCCCGACGCTGCTCACGGGCATCTGCTTCTGCGCGTGCTGCGGCGGCGCAATGACGCTGCGGACGGGCACCAGTAGCGTCGGACGAGAGTATCGGTATTACACCTGTTCGACGAAGGCGCGGCAGGGCGCGACCGGCTGTCCCGGCATCACCGTGCCGATGGACCGGCTCAATGAGGCCGTGGTCGACCATCTCGAAGCGCGGCTGCTCGACCCGGCGCGACTCGAAGCTCTGATGGATCAGATCCTCGAACGGCGCGACGAGTGGGTAAACCAGCGCCGCGAGCATGTCGCCGATCTTGAGCGGCGTGCGACCGAGGCGGAAGCGAAGCTCAAGCGCCTCTATGACGCGATCGAGAACGGGGTCATCGACGTAAACGACCCTTCGCTGAAAGATCGCATCGCCGAGCTGACCGCGACGCGGGACCAAGCCAAGGGCGACTCCGAGCGTGCCTTGGCGCACATTGTTAAGATTGGCCCGGCGATCACGCCGGAGAGTCTGCGCGCGTTCGCGGCTGCACTCCGCAAGAAGTTGCGCAACGGAGACGGCACTTTCGCCCGCGATCAAGTTCGGGCGGTAGCCCAGCGGGTGGAAGTAGTCAGCCGGAAAGAGGTCCGTATCCGCGGCCTGCGGAGCGAACTGCTCCGAACGCTAACCGCCGCCTCTGGCGTAGAGGCGGCGGTGCTAGGCGTTCGTGCCTTTGAACCGAAATGGCGCACCCGACAGGATTCGAACCTGTGACCTACGCCTTCGGAGGGCAGCGGTTTCGGCGTGATTGTGTCGATGTCGCCGGTTGAGGGTCCCCCGGTTTCTCATCCAGCCTGAGGGTGAGTATCCGGCGTTCATTCG
>CAXSHP010000101.1:6860-9133 GCA_964236935.1 uncultured Sphingomonadaceae bacterium | reverse complement strand
CGAATGAACGCCGGATACTCACCCTCAGGCTGGATGAGAAACCGGGGGACCCTCACTGGCGTACCCGGACTCTACTTATGAGTGGAGGAGAAAAGGGGAGCACGTCACGCGTTATGTCCGCCAGATGGATGCACCGGTACTGGCCGTCGAGCCATGAGCTACACCCACTGCCGGATTGCCTTATTGCGAGGCTGACCTCCGCGCGTCGCCCCCCAGACCCGAGCGAGCAGGCTTCGCTTGACGGGAAGCCTCCGCCTTCATCCCTCGCACGTCGTCAGGATGTGGTGTGCGCCGTCCTCGGCGATCGCTCGGTCGAGTTCGCGGCATGAAGCCTTCGCCTGGAAGATGGTTACGCCGCCATAGAGCATAACGCTAACACATGCGGAAACTACGCAAGTCCTAGCTTCTCGGTCCCGCGAATTTTCGAGGCGATCGAGTGGCCATGCGTACGAGACGGAGGACATTGGTAGCGGCGACCATTGCGCTGCTCAGTCCGCTCGTGCTCGGCAGCGTCGGTCTGCGAACCAACCTCGACCAGCGCGTACTCGCCGCGCACAACCGCGAACGCGCTGCGCTCGGCGTGCCGGACCTTGCCTGGAACGAGGATTTGGCGCGTGACGCTGCCGGCTGGGCGGCGCATCTCGCGCAGACCGGCGCCTTCGAACATTCGCCCGACGACCCCGACGATCCTCATCCGCAAGGCGAGAATTTGTGGGCCGGCACCCGCGACTATTATGGCCCGGAAACCATGGTCGGCGGCTGGATCGCGGAGAAGGCCGACTTCAAGCCCGGCGTCTTTCCCAACGTCAGTCGCACCGGCGATTGGGACGATGTCGGCCATTACACGCAGGTTGCTTGGCGCTCGACCGGCCAAGTCGGTTGCGCGCTCGCACGCGGCGCGCAGGAGGACGTCCTCGTGTGCCGATATGCCGAAGGTGGCAATGTCGACGGTGAACGCCCCTTCTGACTTGTCCTCAAAACACCTGCACGATCGCCTTGCCCACGCCACCGCATATTGATCGTGGCACCTTCCCTTCCGCGCGCTGAATCGTGGTGGCGGAATCCTGGTCCTCCGCCTGCTTCCCAAATAAGAACGATACCTCCTTAAGCCGGGAATAGCCTCTTTCTTCAGCCTTAGACGGGATAAAACGAGTGCCGGCCTATTGCGCGATCTTCAACCCTGCGGCAGCGAACCCGATCGTCAACTGGAACGACGCGCGGCTGCGCGTGCTGAACGGCGGCCAGTCGCTCCAGGATCCCGACGAGGCCGCTTTGGGTGTGCCGTTCGACGTGCCGATCCGGCTGGTCGGGCGCGCGGACGCGGCGCCGGCGACGATGCGGTGGACGCGCCACCTCGCCGCGGTCTGCGGCTTCCCCAACGCGTATGGCGATGCCAGCGCGACGCTGCCGGCGGCGTTGCTCGGCGGTGCGCAGTTCGTCGCCGGCGTCAACCCGACGATCAGCGGGAGCGAGCAGCCGCGGCGCTACCTGACCGCCCAGGGCGCGGCGGGCGTCGCCCAGGCGATCGACTATGATCCCGTCCCGGCCGCGATCGGCGCGCGGGCGCTGAACGGCAAGATCGGCTATCTCGAACCCGAGCTGGTGCTGCCGGCGGTTCGGCGGAACGGGCTCAACACTTATTATCTCGCGACCGCGAGCCTCAAGCAGAACGGGGGATTTCTCGCGCCGAGCCCGCAAAATGCCACGCGATCGCTGGGAGAGATCCGCCCGCCGCAGAGCGATGCCGGCGGCAATTACGATGCCGCAGCGACATTGCCCGGCGACCGCGCCGATGTCACCGCATGGATCCAGTCCGACGACAGGCACGCGCCCCTTGCGGCGCCCGCGACCGGCTATCCGATCGTGGGGACGACCAACGCCTTGCTCTATACCTGCTACGCCGATCCCGCCGCGCGCGCGGCGATCGCCCAATTCTTCGCCGGCTTCGTCGACCGGATGGGCAAGGACAGCAGCGGCGCCACCGTTCCCGCGACGTTGCTTACCGACCCCGCGATCGGCCTGCTTGCCAGCAGCGGCCTGGGCGCGCTGCCCGGCGCGTGGAAGACGGCGATCGCCGAGACCTTCTTCAAGAATTCGAGCCAGCCCGGGGCGCAGGTCCAGCCGTTGCGGATCGTGGCGACCGGATCGAAGATGGCGATCAACGCGCCGGTCATGGACGGCAACGATCGCATGTTCCGCCAACGTACGGCACATCTCATCGTCGGAGACCTTTCGGAAATCCGCATCGGGCTGATGAACTGGTTCCACAACGG
>CAXSHP010000101.1:0-6850 GCA_964236935.1 uncultured Sphingomonadaceae bacterium | reverse complement strand
AGCGCGCATCTTCCGGCGAGATCGTGCCCGTTACTTTCGGCGGCAAGCGGACGATCACGCTGGCGGCCGACAGCGCCGCTTCGCATGTGCCGAGCGATCCGATCCCGGCGACGCGCTGGGCCACCCCGCCGCGTACGGGCGAGCTGTTCTGGGTGCATGTCGTCGGATCGGTCCCCGATCTGCCGGGCCAGCACATCCTCGACGGCATGCACGCCTCTTATGCCGGGGCATCGCACAAGCGCTATCCGTTCGCCGCCGATGCCGGGCTGGGCATTGACTACGCCGGGCCGGTGCCGCCGATTCCCGGCTACAACGGCAGCTACGATTTCGGCGTGCCGATCCTGTTTCTCGGCCGCCTCGCCCATTGTTGCAGCCGGACGGTGGCGGCAGTCGGCGACAGCATCACCAAGGGCGACGGTGACACCGATCGTGCGACGCTGATCGCCGGCATCGGCTATGGCGGCCGCGCCTCGGTAGACGCGGCGGGGGCCGATCCGCTGGCGGTGCTGGTGCTCGCGCGGACGGGAGAAAGCGCTGCCGACTTTTTGGCCAGCAATGCCAGGCGGATCGACCTGCTGCGCTATGCGGACATCGCCCATGTGGCTTACGGCACCAACGACATCGGCATCGGTCCCGGCGCCGGCGCCGGTGTAATCAACGCGCGGCTCCAGGCGATCCGCGCGCTGATTCGCGCCGGCGCGCCGGCCATCCGTGCCGTCACCGAGAACGACCTCCTGCCGCGGACGAGCTCGATCGACGCGTTCGCCAGCATCGCCGGCCAGACTCCGCTGTCGTCCGACTGGGAGGCGGGCGGCGCGCGCGACCGGCTGAACCAGCTGCTCGCGGCGGACCGCGCGCGCGCCCTCGGCGATCCGCTGCGGATCGACGTGTTGTTCGACATGCTTTCGATCGTGCAGGCACCTGGCGACAGCACGCGCTGGAATGCCAACGGCAAAATGCGCGGCTGGGCTTTCGACGGAGTCCACCCCGCCTCGCTCGGCTACGCGCGGATGGCGATCGTCGCCCGCGCGGGCTGGCTGGCGCTCGACATCGGCGCCAGCCAAAGCAGCGCGTCCGATACGCTCGGCGCCCGCAATCTGTGGATCCAGGACAGGCCCTCGACGGCCCGCGCCGCCGTCGCCAACCCCTTGTGCAACAATCTCGGCGGCGCGGGCGAAAACTCCCGCTGACGCTCCTCACTGCCGCTATGGTTGAGGCCCGCTTCATCATTCGGCTTAATCACAACTTGGGCCGCAGCGCCGATAAGCCCGTGCATGACACGAGGGCTCACGCGCGCGGGCCATGCGCTCCCTGCCGTGCTGACGGCACTGTGCGCGACCACGGCAATCGCGGCTACGGCCCGGCGGGCCTCGATGACGCCGTCCCCGCGGCCGATTTAGTTACCACCCTGCTCGATGCGAACGCGCGGCGCGTGCCCGTCACGGCCGCCGCGCTCGAGCCGGGCGACAACCACGACCGAAGGACGGTCCTTCACAGTCCCTCTTCCTGGCCTTCCGCCGCCTCACGCGCCATAGGTAGGCATAGCTGGAGACGTCAGCTGGCCCCGGTATCGTCCATGAGGTGGTTGAGCGCTTTGGATCGCTCAGAGACTTCGGCCGTGAGGATGGCGTCGAGGGTTTCATCGTCGAGGTCTTCCATCACTCGCCGGACCTCAACCCGATCGAGCAGGTCCCTTCGGCTTCGAAGGCTGAAAACGCTACTGCGCAAGGCCGCCCCGCGCTCAATCGAGGCCACCTGGAAAACCATCGGCTCCCTCCTCGACGCCTTCCCGCCACACGAATGCGTCAACTACCTCCGCGACTGCGACTATGCTTCAGCTTAGATCGATCAGACTCTAGCAGATGGATCGCCTGGCTATCGTCCCAACCAAATATGCGGTTCTGGTTCAAAGGGTGGCAGGAGGACGCCGAGCACTTTGGCTTACCGATCAAGATAGAGGTGTAAGCAACCGCTGTTTCCGATGCGAGGGGTTTCGCGTCGTGTGTGCTCGACAGCGCCGACATGAATGAGATTCAGTCAAGAGCGGGTCGGTGGCGTTGCCACCGACCCCAAAATGGCTCCACCAGGAGCTGGGGTGCATCGCGTCGGAGCGAAGCAGGTTTTGCTACGGCGTGCGATCCTCAACCGCTCTCGACAAAGCAACCACGTCATCGACCGCCCGCACGATCGCATCCGGCCTGTCCTTGGGCATATTGTGTCCGGAGTCTGCGATGAGCCGCGCCTCGCCGCGTTTGGAGCGCCTCGCGATCTCTTGATGCAGTGATTGCCACAACGCCGCTGCTGATCCGGAGTACATTTTGCCCGCTGTGAGCACGATGAGCGGGAGGCGCCCGTAGTTTTGGCGCCCGCGATCGATCTCGGTCACGGTCGCGGCGTCCAGGCTTTCGAGTTCGGACAGCATGTCGGACCACATTCCGAAAACATGACGCGGATTCTTGCCGCAGTGATCGGGTATGACAGCCGCCTTGCCGGCGAGTCGCGCTTCCGCGCTGACAACGCATTCGCGGGCATAACCCAGGAGCGGTTCGAGCGTCATCTTTGGCGCACCTGAAAAGGCCGTCGCGAAGCGCTGCGCCTGATGCTCGACCGTAGGATCGACAAGTACCATTCCGACGACATCTCCGGGATGCCGGTCGCGGAAGAAGCGAACGTATAGACCGCCGATGGAGTGGCCGACGAGCACATAGGGTCCGGTCATCCTCATGGCGCCAAGGCCTTCCTCGAGATCGGATGCGATGGCGTTGGCGTCCCGGGGAAGCGGACCGGGGTCGCTTGGCGGTAAGCCGGCGCGATTATATCCACACGTCCGCGTCCGGCGTGCAAGCTCCGGCAGGATGGAACCCCACGACCGCACGGTCGAGCCGTAGGCGCCTTCGAGTATGACGGTCGGTGATCCGGTCCCCTCGCAATGAAACCGTAGCCTGCGGCCATCGGGTAACCGGGCATCGATGTCCGTGGCCTGGACGGCGGGGGCGGAACAGGCGGTCGCCACTAGGAGCGAGGCCGCTGTCGCAGCCACGCGGAGCAAGCCACGCCGCTGAACCCGACTTCCCGCCCTCAACGAAGGCGTTACATTGCCGGCCAACAATTCGCCCTTCCGTTGTAGGCTCAGGATCTGAATGGAACGGGCATGTATCATCTAGGTCTAGTTTGCAGAATACAGAGTCCTGAGTCGGCCTAACGCTGAGGAAACGTTCTCGAGAAAGGGTTGGCGGCAACGCCACCGACCCAAGTAGCTTCATCAAGAGCAGGATGCCGAGCGCAGGGCCACGGCCAACATCAAGCCGCTGCGCCACCGGCTCTCGCCGACGCCATTCAGCGCCAGCGCCAACCGCTCACGCAACCTAATGCGGGCGCTTCTTCAACAAGCTTGAGCACTTCCGCGCCGTCGCGACCCGCTACGACAAGCACGCCGCCAATTATCTCGCCGTAGTCCAACTCGCCGCCGCTAAAATCTGGATACGCTTTATGGGTCGGATCCTTCTAGGTGTTTAGTCCCGGCATCTGGTGGATCGGATTGACGATGAACCGGTCTGGATCTGAAGTTCAGATTTTGGCGATGTACTCATAGGGTGTGAGGCCGCTCAGCGTTTTGAGGCGGCGGGCGAAGTTGTAGGCTGCCACGAAGTCGGCAAGGTGCGTCCGGAGCTGATTATGGCTCTCGTAGTAGAAGCGCTTGACCGTCGCTTCCTTGATGGTGCGGTTCATCCGCTCGACCTTGATCATCCCTCGGTTTGACGGACACCGGTGATAGGCTCTGCGGAGCCAGGAGGTGTATGATGGCGAGTACGACAAAGCGTCGGTTCACGGACGAGTTCAAGCGTGAGGCTGTGGCGCTGTGGGAGACGAGCGGTCGGATGCAGACCGAGGTGGCGGCCGAGTTGGGGATCATGCCGACGATGCTGCGTCGCTGGCAGCGCAGGTTGCAGGAGGGCATGGCCTCTCCGGCAAGCCCGGCGGCGAAGCCGCCAGTATCGACAATGGCGTCGCCGGCGGATCAGGCGTCCGAGATCGCGCGGCTGCGGCGCGAGCTGGACCGGGCGCGGATGGAGCGCGACATCTTAAAAAAAGCGGTCGGCATCTTTGCGGAGATGCCGCGATGAAGTTCGCCTTTATCGAGCAGCATGCGTCCACCTGGCCGGTGAACGTCATGTGCCGCATGCTCGGCGTGTCGCGCAGCGGCTATTACGACTGGCGCGGCCGGGCGCCGAGCGCAAGAACGACGGCGAACGTGACGTTGCTCGGCGACGTGCGTCGGCTCCAGGTCCGGCATCAAGGCCGATATGGGGCGCCCAGGATGCATGCCGCGCTGCGGGCGGAGGGTCATCCATGCAGCCGTGGCCGCGTCGAACGGCTGATGCGCGCCATCGCATCCGCGCTGGCAGGCCGCCGGTTCCGGCCCTACACGACCGACAGCCGCCACTATCTGCCGATCGCGCCGAACCTGTTGGCGCAGCGCTTCGTAGCAATGCGCCGAACCGGATCTGGCTTGCCGACATCACCTATATCGCGACCGGTGAGGGCTGGCTGTACCTGGCAGCCGTGCTCGACCTCGCAACCCGCAAGATCGTTGGCTGGGCGATGCGACCACATGCGTACCGAGCTGCCGCTCGCGGCCCTGATGATGGCCGCGCAGCGGCAGCGACCAGTGGCCGGTCTAATCTGCCACTCCGACCGTGGTTCGCAATACGCAGCCGGTGCCTATGTCGACCATCTGGCCACGATCGGCGCGACACCGTCGATGAGCCGCACTGGCAATTGCTACGATAACGCCCCGATCGAGAGCTTCTTCCACACCCTCAAGGTCGAACTCGTCCATCAGTGTCGGTGGGCGACACAAGCCGAGGCGCGACAAGCGCTGTTCGGGTATATCGAGGGCTATTATAACCGGCACCGCATGCACTCGGCTCTTGGGTGTCTAACACCTGAGCAAGCCGAGCAGCGCATGATCGGCTAACCCACCGTATCCGCCGAGCCGGGGGATGATCAGTCGGGAGCTGCATCAACAGGCCGGACACACGGAAGACCTGAACCCGCGCAAACAAATCTCTCAAGCCTCTTGCATTCGAGAGGGCGTCCACACACGGACGTCAGTCGGTCCTGCCGACGAGCGCGCGCGCGATACCGGCAAGACCGTTGTCGAGCCGGCGATTGTCGAAGTCCGCCGCCACCGCGTCCCACGCGGCCGTCCGCATCGCCGCGACGTCGATGCCGCCCCCGACGATGCGCTCCAGCGCGGCGGCGATCTGCTCAGCCGATCGCTCGTCGACCAGCAGCCCCGAGACCTCGTCCTCGACCAACTCGGCATTGCCGCTGTGCCGCGTCGCGATCGTGATGCAGCCGCGCGCCATCGCTTCCATCAGCGTCACCGGAATGCCCTCCGAATCGCCGTTCGCTGCGGTGACCGACGGCAGCAGCAGCACGTCGGACCGCTCCATCGCGGCGAGCACGGCGGAATGCGCAAGCTTGCCGAGGAAATGAACCGGATTGTCCCCCGGCGCTTCCGCCGCGGCACGCAGCTCGGCCTCGAGCCCGCCGAAGCCGGCGATGGCGAGCTCGACCGGGCCCCGGCACTGCCGGACCCCTTCGATCGCGTAGCGCAGCCCCTTCTTCTCGGTGAACCGCCCGACCGCGAGGACGCGCAACGGCTGCGCGGGCGGACGATCGCGATCGCAGCGGCGCTCGGGCAGATCGACGCCCATGTGGAACACGCGGATCTTGTCGGCCGGCGCGCCCCATTCCTCGAGCCGCGACGCCCAGCGCCGGCTGATCGGCAGCAGCAGCTCGGTCGTTTCGAACAGCGCGCGATAGGCCGGCAGATTGTGCTCGACGACCCCGGCGATGCTCAAGTCGTAGCCGTGGAACACGGTGGCGATCGGCCCCTCGAGCAGGCCGGCCTGGCGCAGGTACATCGCCCGTACGCCGCCGGGGCCGAAATGCGCGATCACCGCGTCGTAGCGGCCGGCGCCGCCGATCCGCGCCGCGCCGGCGATGTTGCGCGCGACCACCAGCCCCTGCCCGATTCTGCGCGCCGCGAGCAAAGTGCGCAGCTGCCGCCGCCGCGCCGCCGAGAAGGGCGCGCGCATCAGCAGGCGCGCGGCAAGACCCTTGACCGATACGTCCGGCGGCGGAACGATCCGCAGGGTGCGCGCGCGCAGATCGGCGCGATGCTCGGCGGGAACGGCGTCCCAGTCCCCCTCGGCACCGGTCGAGACGACGCGCACGTCGATGCCCTGGCCGAGCAGCCCGACGATCTGGCGCAGGACGAAGGTCTGCGAAGGTTCGGGGAAGCCCTGGAGCAGGAACGCGACTTTCACATGCCCGCGCTTAGCGAACGCATTCCCTCGCCTCAAGCGATCCGTTATCGCGGGCGAAATGCTGACGACGGGGCTGTGCCAAACGTGAACGTTCTTCTGGTCGACCCCTCGCTGTTCACTGCCCCTTACGATGCCGCTTTGTCTGGCGGGCTGCGCGCCAACGGCGTGACGCCCCGCTGGGCCGCCCGGCGGCTGCGCCCCGGCGAGGAGGGGGAGCTGTCGCCGGCGGAGGTCGCGCTGCATTTCTATCGCCTGACCGACGGCGCCAACCGCCGGACCGGCCGAGCGTGGAAGCTGATCAAGGGGATCGAGCATGTCACCGATCTGTGGCGGATGGAGCGCCATGTCGCGCGCGCCGATATCGACGTCGTCCATTATCAGTGGGCGGCGCTGCCGATGATGGACGCCAAGGCGATCCGCCGCATCGCGCGTGCGCTGGACCTGTCGATCAGCCGCCTGGCGGCAGCGGTCGAAGCCGCCGAAGAGGGGGCAGTCCGTCCGGCCTAGCGCGC
>CAXSHP010000100.1:7870-9179 GCA_964236935.1 uncultured Sphingomonadaceae bacterium | reverse complement strand
GGCGAAGTACAGCACCAGCAATCAGGTCCCGCAACTGGACCCCGGCCTTCGCCGGGGAACGATTCAGCCAAGATGAAACCAACTCTAAGTCATCATCCTCTATTCTGAACCGGAAACTGTCCTGGTCTCGACTTCGATCTTCGTTCCCTCGGCGAGAGAGTTCGTCGAGAGGGCGGAACGCAGAAGGATTGCCGCTGCGTAGAGCACGATCCCGACGACCATCCAGCGCAGCAGTTCGATCGGCATGTCGCGCACGAGGAAGGCGGCGACCAGAACCGCGGGAATTCCCCCGATCGCCATGCCGAGGACGATCTTCAGGTCGAGTTCGCCTTTCCGCACCAGTCGCATTCCGGATGTGCCCATGCAAAATGCGCCCGCGCTCGCCATGATCGGGAAAGCAAGCCGCGGGTCCATCCCGAGAATGCCGAGCATCGCCAGCGTCGGCGCATAGGTCCCCACGCCGAAATTGAGCAATATCCCCAGAACGAAGTGGCCGCCGATCGCGATCAGCATCAATCGAGGCGGTAGCCCGACGGCATGTCCGCCGCCCGGCATCACCCCGAGGTTGGTGAGCGTATAAAAGCCGCCGGCGACGAGCAGCGCGACAGCGACCAGCAGTTGAATCAGCCGTACCGGTGCACGTTGCACCAACGCGACGCCGACATGGCCACCGATCAGCATGGCGACGATGCAGCCGACGAGCAGCACAGGGTCGACGCGCACGCCGAGCAAAGCGAGGAAGATCAACGATTCCGTCAGGGTGGGAAGCGAGTGTCCGGTGATGAGCGTCGGAGGGATCAATCGATCCGGAACGAGCTTGCGAAACTTCATCCACGCCATCGTCGGCGCAAACGAACCGATGCCGAGCGTATCGAAGAAATTGGTGACGGCGCCGAGCAGCACTGCTTCCGCGCTCGGCCGGCGAATGCGTTCAGCGCGACAGCCGTACAGCAGGATGGAAAGGAAACCCAGGCCCGCCACGCCGAGCAGCAGCATCAGCAAAGCGAGGATCATCGCGGGCAGGCCGCATCGGCCGGGCCGATCGCATTTTCGTGTGCCGTCATCGCACCCCCCTCCCTACGACGCGATCTCGCGCGCCTCCGGCGATGGCCGTGGTTTCCGCGAACGTGACATGTCAAACGCAGGAAGACAATGGCGACGGGCCGGCGCCGGTGCCGCCACGTGCGCTGGAGCGTCTCGACCGATACGTCGCGCTGCGCGTCAGGGTGCCTCGCTCGCGTCCCAACGGCTGGGTCTCACCCGATAGTCTGCGATCGGCTGCTGCAGCGCGACGTTCTGCACCAGGAAA
>CAXSHP010000100.1:539-7860 GCA_964236935.1 uncultured Sphingomonadaceae bacterium | reverse complement strand
ATTCCACATCTTCACGAGGAAGGCCGGGCTCTCGAATGGCCAATGGTTGCTGTTCGGAACGGAGATGAGATCATAGTCCTTCCCCGCAAGATTCAGCGCGTCGATCATCCGCGCAACCAGCGCGGGATTGACGTCGTCATCCTGTCCTCCCCCACCGATCATGATCCGGCCTTTGAGCTTCGATGCCAGCGCGAATGTCGGGACCGGGTAATTGTCGGTGCCGTCCGGATTTCTTTTATAGAGGCCCTGATACCGCTCTCCCCAGGAATTCAGCACCTGGCGATAGTCATAGGATCCCGCGATGCTGACGGCGGCCCTGAACGTATCGGGATAGGTAAAGATCGCCCGAGCCGATGCGTCGCCTCCCGCCGAAATTCCGACGATGCCGACGCGCGTGAGGTCCATCTCGGGCCTCTCGGCGGCCAGGCTGTTGAGCGCGGCGACGTGATCGGCGAGCCCGAGATTGCCGAGATCGCCCTGCCACGCCAGCTGGAAAGCGCGGCTGCGCAACGGCGTGCCGAAGGCCTGGAGCAGCATGACCTCGAACCCCAGCTCGGCCAGCGCCTGAGGATTGGTGGACGCATCGGTCGTGAAGCCCCACTCGCGGATCGGACCATTGCCTGGACCGGGATAGATCAGGTCGATGACCGGGTAGCGTTTGGCCGCGTCGAAGCCCGATGGCTTGTAGAGCAGCCCGTAGTTGGTGAACCGCCCGTCGGCGCTCGACACCCGGATCTCCTCGGGCGGTCGCCATCCTGCCGCGAGCAGCGGACGGATGTCGGCGCGCGCGAGAATCGCTCCTTGGCTGCCGTCGGCGGCACGGATCTCGAGCTTCGGAGGCTGATTGTACAGCCCGGCGATGGTGGCGAAGTGCGCACCGTCCGGCGCGAGATAAATCTCATTGTTCCGTTCTTCGGGAGTCAGGCGCTCGATTTTCGATCCGTCCAGGCGCGCACGATAAAGCTGCGACGCGTAAGGCCAGACATCCTTTTCCCGACCGACACCGGTGAAATAAATCCAGCCAGTCTTCTCATCGACCTTTTTTATCTCAGTGACGTTTCCTTCGCCTTCGGTGATGGCGTTCAAGGTCTTGCCGGTCTTCAGATCGATACGATAGAGTCTGGTCCAATTGTCTTTGTCGCTACTCCAGATCAACGTTCGTCCATCGTCCAGCACGCGCCAGCCGTCGTGCGCCATGTGAACGAACGCTGTCGATCGCTCCGTATAGATCCTTTGGGCGGAGCCGGTCTGCGGATCGACGCGATACAGGTCGACGATGGCTTCGCCCGGCTGCCAAAGCAGCAGATATAAAGTACGGCCGTCCGCAGACCATTTCACTTGGTCATCGTCGAAGAGATAGGCGATCGGCGCCAGGTTGATCGGTATCCGCCGATTCGTCTCGCCGTCGACGACATAGGGCAGCAGCTTCGGCGTCGATGGATCCTCGGCCAGTGGTTGTGAAAAGACGCGCTGTCGGGGGCGGGTGCCGCCGATGATCGTGACGTACGACTTGGGGACCGCGCGGATGTCTGCCTGGAAGCTGAAAAACCAGCGGGAATCGGGGGACCAGGAGCCGGCGATGATGTCCGGCGGCGCTCCCCACCACCGCGGGGCGACATCGCTGGAGAGGAGGTCGGCTCTGGCGCCATGATAGAAGTCGGGACCGCCATCGGTCGTCGACGGTCGCTCCGCCAGCGTTTCAGGATCGAGCGCGTAGAGATTATAGTCGTGGACAGCGAAGGCGTGGCGGCCGTCCGGCGACAGCGAGACATCGGCACGATAGGCGAGCGGTGCCGCGATGGGCGAAACGGTCGAGTCGCGCCGATCTATCGCGAACCACCGGTCGGGGGACGACGGCTGGCATGAATGCACGATCTTGATTGCGAAGGAGGAAGCGCCGACCGGCTTCAGGCTGAGGAAGGGAAGATCGTCCGCCCGGGTCGGGCAATGGGTCAGCCGCTCCACTTCGCTCGCCACCTTGGCGTGGTCGAACGCCGGCTGCGTGGCGGCGCGCTGGATATCGGCGACGATGAATTGCCGCCCACCGCCCGCCGTCCGCTCGGAATACCATAAGGTAGTGCCCGTCAGCCAGTGGATCTCTTCGGGCGCATGCAGAACCATGCGTTCCGCGTTGAACCGGAGAAATTCCTCCGCTTTGCTGTAATTTGCCGAAGTGACGGTCACCGCCGGGCGCGCCACGGTGGCTGCATAGGATCTTACGGGCGCAAGCATGACGCCCCCGGTGGCGGCGACAGCCGCGCAGCCCGACAAGAGCCTGCGGCCGAAGCCGGTCCGCAGGTTCCGGCTCGCTAGGGGCAAGCGCCACGCTGCGCGAGGTGGGCTCGGAGAGAAGAGCAGACCCATGACAATCCTTCCCGCTGGATCGTCAATTTGAATCAAACATGTCAGCGCGTCAATCGCGAGAAATGGGCGGATGGGGGGCGTTGCCGCGCCCGAGCTGATCCATAATGCGAGGTGACATGTTAGACTTGTTTTCATCGGATTGAATCATCGTCATCCCGGCGACCAGGGTTCCAACCTGACTGAAAACGAGGCTAGGATCGGGGCGTTGCCGATAGGTCGTTCTCAGCTGCGAGACTTGTTCCCCCGCGCAGGCGGCGTCCAGACCAGACCAGGACTGTTTGTTGGGGCTGGACCCCCGCCTTCGCGGGGGAACGGTTCGCACTGATGTCATACGCTCAGACGGTGAGGGCATGGCCCCGGCCAAGACAATTGGCGCGACTTGAAGTCGGCGCCTACTGACGGTTCAACAAGTCCGTCAGGACGCGCCGATAACGCGTCTCGATCGTATCGCGATGCTCGTGCCGCCCGCCACAGACGAGGCGCCGTCCCGCACGCCACACCTCATCGATGGCGCTGCGCCCCGTCGCGAACAACAGCGTGTCGACCAGCGCATCGCCGGTACGGCCCGCGACGGCTGTCCCGTCCTTGAGCACGATCAGATCGGCCGACGCGCCCGTCGCCAACCCGCCGCGACTGCCGAGAGCCTGCGCGCCGCCGGCAACGCTGCAATCGAACAGGAGCCGGCCGGTCGAAACCCCGCTCTTGCTCATGATGTTCCGCGCGCGCATGCTCAGGCGCTGCCCATATTCGAGCAGGCGCAATTCCTCGGTCAAATCTATGCGGACGTTCGAATCCGATCCCACGCCGTAGGCGCCGCCGGCATCGGCAAAAGCGCGAGCTGGGAACAAGCCGTCGCCGAGGTTCCCTTCGGTGATCGGGCACAGCCCCGCCACCGCGCCCGATCGTGCCAGCGCGACGACTTCGCCGGGATCCACGTGCGTCGCATGCACCAGGCACCAGCGACCGTCGACCGGGGCGTGATCGAGCAGCCACCGCACCGGCCGCGCGCCGCTCCACGCGATGCACTCGTCGACTTCGCGCATCTGTTCGGCAATGTGGATGTGAACGGGGCCGCCCTGCGACAGCGGCAGGATCGCCGCCAGTTCGTCGGCGGTCACCGCGCGGAGGCTATGCGGCGCGATGCCGACGATACCATCCGGCAGGTGCCCGATCGCCGCGCGGCTCGCCTCCACGAGCCGGCCGTATCGATCGGGATCGGTGATGAAACGGCGCTGCAAGGCCGAGGGGGGCGCTCCGCCGAAGCCGCCGTGCGCGTAGCAGACGGGCAGCAGCGTCAGCGCGATCCCCGCCTGTTCGGCCGCCGCGGCGAGCCGCGACGCCATTTCCGCGGGATCGGCGTAATCACGGCCGTCGGTGTCGTGATGGAGATAGTGAAACTCGCCGACGCGGCAGAAGCCCGTTTCGACCATCTCGATGAAGGCGAGCGCCGCGATCGCCTCGACGTCGTCGGGCGAAAGCACGGCCACGAAGCGGTACATCAGCGTGCGCCAGCTCCAGAAGCTGTCGCCCTCTTGCCCGGCGATCTCGGTCAGTCCCGCCATCGCACGCTGGAAAGCGTGGCTGTGGAGATTGCCCATCGCCGGCAGGCCGATGTCGATCCGCACGTCGTCCGGCGCGGGAGGGCGGTCGGCGTCCACCGACGCGATGCGCCCGGCGATCACCGTCACGCGCACGTCGTCGGCCCAGCCGGTCGGCAGGAGTGCCCGCTTGATATGCCAAACGAGCGCCTGTTGGTCATGCGCGCGATTCACGTCGATTCAAATTCTTCCTTGCCCATCCGTCGATCTAACACTAGCAACTGACATGTCAAAGGGGGGCGGTCAGGCTGCGATGCGCTGCGAGACGATCTGGCGAAACGCACGCTTGTGCACGCTCGACGCGGGCTTGCCCGGCCTTGGCGTCGTCGACGACGGACTGATCGCGACGCTCGATGGGCGCATCCTGTTTGCCGGCGCGGCCGCGGATGCACCTCATCTCGATTCCGCCAGCGTGGTTGATTGCGCCGGCCGTTGGATTACGCCGGGGTTGATCGATTGTCACACCCACCTCGTCCATGGCGGCAATCGTGCCGCGGAGTTCGAACGCAAACTGGCCGGCGCCTCCTACGAGGAGATCGCGCGCGCGGGCGGCGGCATCGTTTCGACCATGCAGGCCACGCGCGACGCGAGCGAGGATGATCTCGTCGCCTCCGCGCTCGCCCGGCTCGACACGTTGATCGCCGAAGGGGCGACGACCGTCGAGATCAAGTCGGGCTATGGCTTGTCCCTCGCGGACGAGGCCAAGATGCTGCGCGCCGCACGCCGATTGGCCGAGGCGCGTGCCATCAACATCCAAACGAGCTTCCTCGGCGCCCACGCCGTTCCGCCGGAATGGGCGAACGACGCCGACGGCTATGTCGAGATGCTGTGCGCGGACATGCTGCCCGAGTTGGCGAAGGCAGGCCTGGTCGATGCGGTCGACGGCTTTTGTGAAACCATCGCCTTCTCGCCGGCGCAGATCGAACGGCTGTTCGGGACGGCGCGGACGCTCGGCTTGCCGGTGAAGCTCCATGCCGAGCAGCTCTCGGATCTCGCAGGGGCGGCGCTGGCCGCACGCTACGGCGCGCTGTCGGCCGACCATCTCGAGCATGCGTCGGCCGCCTCGATCGCGGCAATGGCACGCGCCGGTACGGTGGCAGTGCTGCTGCCGGGCGCCTATTATTTCCTGCGGGACACCCATCTGCCGCCCGTGGCTGCGCTGCGCGCCGCCGGTGTGCCGATCGCCATCGCCACCGACTGCAATCCCGGCACCTCTCCGCTCACCTCGCTGCTGCTGACGATGAACATGGCGGCAACGCTGTTCCGCCTGAGCGTGGAGGAGTGCCTGGCAGGCGTCACCCGCAACGCCGCCCACGCGCTCGGCCTGGGGGCGGTGACCGGCACGCTCCAGGCGGGCCGGGATTGCGATCTCGCCATCTGGGACATCGAGAGCCCGGCCGAACTCGTTTACCGCATGGGGTTCAATCCGCTTCATGCGCGTGTGTGGAGAGGACATTGACCGACATCATCCTTCATCCGGGCGAGGTGACCCTCGCGCAGTGGCGGGAAGTCTATCGGGGCGCGACGCCCCGGCTGGATCCGTCCTGCGCGGCCGCCATCGCCGCCAGCGCCGCCTCGGTCGACCGCATCCTCGCCAGGGGCGAGCCGGTCTACGGGATCAACACCGGCTTCGGTAAGCTCGCGAGCGTGCGGATCGAGCAGGCGGACCTTGCCCGGCTGCAGCGCAACATCGTCCTCAGCCACGCCGCGGGCACGGGCGAGCCGTCGTCGCTTCCGGTGATGCGGCTGATGATGGCGCTCAAGCTGGGCAGCCTGGCGCAGGGCGCATCGGGGGTGGCTCCGGCGACGGTCGCGTTCATCGAGGCGATGCTGGCCCGGGGGCTGACGCCGATCATCCCCACGCAGGGATCGGTCGGCGCATCGGGCGACCTCGCTCCGCTGGCGCATATGGCGGCGGTGATGATCGGGGTGGGCGAGGCCTGGCTGGACGGCATCCGCCTGCCTGCGGTCGACGCGCTGGCACGGGTCGAGCTGGCGCCGCTGACGCTCGGGCCGAAGGAAGGTCTCGCGCTGCTCAACGGCACGCAATTTTCCTGCGCCTATGCGCTCGCCGGCCTGTTCGAGGGGGAGCTGCTGTTCCGCGCGGCGCTCGTCACCGGTGCCTTGTCCACGGAGGCGGCGAAAGGATCCGACGCGCCGTTCGACGCGCGGATCCATGCCCTGCGCCGCCATGCCGGGCAGATCGCCGTCGGCGACACGCTGCGCGGCCTGATGACAGGATCCGCCATTCGTGCGTCGCATCTGGTCGACGATGTAAGGGTGCAGGATCCCTATTGCCTGCGGTGCCAGCCGCAGGTGATGGGGGCGGCGCTCGACGTGCTGCGCCAGGCCGCCACGACGCTCTCGATCGAGGCCAACGGCGTCACCGACAATCCGTTGATCTTCCCCGACACCGACGAAGCCTTGTCCGGCGGCAACTTCCACGCCGAACCCGTCGCCTTCGCCGCGGACATGATCGCGCTGGCGATCTGCGAGATCGGCTCGCTCGCCGAGCGGCGCATCGCGATGCTGGTCGATCCCGCGCTGTCCGGCCTGCCCGCCTTCCTGACGCCGAAGCCGGGGCTCAACTCGGGCTTCATGATCCCGCAGGTGGCGGCGGCGGCGCTGGTCTCGGAGAACAAGCAGCGCGCTTACCCGGCGAGCGTCGATTCGATCCCGACGTCCGCCAATCAGGAAGACCATGTCTCGATGGCGGCGCATGCGGCGCGCCGCCTGCCGGAGATGGCGGGAAACGCCACGGCGGCGATCGGGATCGAAGCGCTCGCCGCCGCGCAAGGCTGCGACTTCCACGCACCGCTGCGCTCGAGCACCGCGCTGGAGGCGGCGCGGGGCTTGATCCGCGCGCACGTTCCGCGGCTCGACGAGGATCGCTATTTCCACCCCGACATGGAAGCCGCGACCGCGCTCGTCCGCTCGGGCGCGCTGGCCGCGTCGGTAGGCCTGCCGCTGCCGGGCGTCGCATGACCGATTGGCTTCGCATCCACCGGAGCGACGCGCCGCTGATCGTCGCTTTCCCGCATACCGGCACGGAGATTCCCGACGAGATGGGCGAGGCGATGCGCTCGCTCTGGCTGGCGCGCAAGGACACCGACTGGTGGGTCGACCGGCTCTACGACTTCGCGGCGGGGCTGGGCGCGACCACGATCCGGACGTCGATCTCGCGCAGCGTGATCGACGTGAATCGGGATCCGTCCGGCGTCTCGCTCTATCCCGGCCAGGCGACGACCGGGCTGTGCCCCACCGAAACCTTCGACGGCGAGCCGCTTTACCGCGACGCACGCCTGCCGGACGAACGGGAGATCGCGCGACGGACCGCTCGCTATTTCGATCCCTACCAT
>CAXSHP010000100.1:0-529 GCA_964236935.1 uncultured Sphingomonadaceae bacterium | reverse complement strand
GGTCGTGCTGTACGATGCGCATTCGATCCGCTCACGCGTACCCCGCCTCTTCGACGGCATGTTGCCGCAGTTCAACATCGGCACCTTCGACGGCGCCGCCTGCGCCCCGGCGCTGACCGCGGCGGTCGCCGCCTGCGCGGGCGCGTCGTCCTTCGATCATGTCGTCGACGGCCGCTTCAAGGGCGGCTGGACGACGCGGCGCTACGGCCGGCCCGCGCAAGGCGTGCACGCCATCCAGATGGAGCTCGCCTGCCGCGGCTACATGGACGATCCGGCCGGACCGGTCGGCGAGGGCAATTGGCCCAGCCCCTATGTGCCCGAACGCGCGGAAACCTTGCGCACCGTCCTCGGCGACATGCTCGACGCCAGCCTCGATTTCGCCAAAGGAAAGCCATGAGCCGTTTCGACAACAGCCGCGTCATCCGCCCCGCCACCGGCACCGAACTGACCGCCCGCAGCTGGCTGACCGAGGCGCCGCTGCGGATGCTGATGAACAACCTTCATCCCGATGTGGCGGAGCGGCCGGAGG
>CAXSHP010000099.1:6060-9242 GCA_964236935.1 uncultured Sphingomonadaceae bacterium | reverse complement strand
GTATGACCATCTGCCCGAAAGCGCCTTCTACATGGTCGGCGCGATCGAGGAGGCGGTCGAGAAGGCGCAGAAGATGGCGGACGCGGCTTAATCGACTTTTGACCTCGAGGGGGATAGGGAGAAGGCGTGACCGTCGATACTCTTTCCCTTGCCGAGGAACTTCGCGCCGCCGAGCTTCCGACGATGCAGGCGGAAGCGATCGCGGCGGCTATCGGGCGGTGATCGAAGGGGCGGCGACCAAAGCCGATTTGCAGCAGCTCGAAAGCCGGATCGACACGAAGATCGAGCAGCTCCGCACGACCTTGATGATGTGGTTTATCGGTACCAATCTCACGCTCGCGGCGATCATCATCGCGGTCGTCAAGCTTTAGGAATCCCATGGCCGATCTCCACTTCGAGCTCGTCACCCCCGAGCGCCTCGTCCGCTCCGAAGAGGTCTATATGGTCGTCGTCCCCGGCACCGAGGGCGATTTCGGCGTGCTCGCCGGGCATGCGCCATTCATGTCGGTGGTGCGCGAGGGCGAGCTCGCGGTCTATTCGAGCATGACCAACGTCACCGCACGCATCCACGTCGAAGGCGGGTTCGCCGAGGTCAACGAGCGCGGCCTGACCGTGCTCGCCGAGAAGGCCACCGTCGCCGCCTGACGGGTCTCCCGGCCGCGCCGCTGCCGGGCTCATCCGGCGCGGTTAGGCAATTGTCAAAGCTTTGTGCCGTATCCCCTTCCCGGCTCCGCACCGGGGGCAGATAGATGGCGGCAGGCATGAGCGCATTCGGTCGACGCACGGGCACGAACAGCGGAAGCGGACAGCGGCCGGCATTCGGCGTCGCGCGCCCGATGCAAGGCGGCGCTCCGGAGCCGGGCGGCTCGCAATTTCCCGCGATCGAGGAGATCGAACTTCCGGGCGCGATTGCCAGCGATCCCGGCGAGCCGCAGACGGATGCGATGGCGCGCCTCGCCAGCCGGCAGGACGCGTCGGGCGAAGCGGGCGTATCGAAGGTCGAGGGGTTCGAGGCCGCGGTCCATCGGATCAAGGAGCAGGTGCTGCCGCGCCTGCTCGAGCGCGTCGATCCCGAGGCGGCGGCGACGCTCAGCAAGGACGAGCTGGCCGAGGAATTCCGCCCGATCATCGGCGAGGTGCTCGCCGAGCTCAAGATCAATCTCAACCGGCGCGAGCAGTTCGCGCTGGAAAAGGTGCTCGTCGACGAGCTGCTCGGGCTCGGGCCGCTCGAGGAACTGCTCAGCGATCCCGACATCAACGACATCATGGTCAACGGCCCCGACCAGACCTACATCGAGCGCAAGGGCAAGCTCGAGATCGCCAACATCCAGTTCCGCGACGAGGCGCACCTCCTCCAGATCGCGCAGCGCATCGTCAACAAGGTCGGCCGCCGCGTCGACCAGACCTCGCCGCTCGCCGACGCCCGCCTCGCCGACGGCAGCCGCGTCAACGTCATCGTCCCGCCGCTGTCGCTGCGCGGCACCGCGATCTCGATTCGTAAATTCTCCGCCAAGCCGATCACCATCGACATGATGGCGCGGGGCGGCTCGATGTCGGACAAGATGGCGACCGCGCTCAAGATCGCCGGCGCGTGCCGCTTCAACATCGTCATCTCGGGCGGCACCGGCTCGGGCAAGACGACGATGCTCAACGCTCTGTCCAAGATGATCGACCCCGGCGAGCGCGTGCTGACGATCGAGGACGCCGCCGAGCTCCGCTTGCAGCAGCCGCACTGGCTGCCGCTCGAAACCAGACCGGCGAACCTCGAAGGCAATGGCGCGGTGACCATCCGCGATCTCGTCGTCAACGCGCTGCGTATGCGGCCGGATCGCATCATCCTCGGCGAGATTCGCGGGGCGGAATGTTTCGACATGCTCGCCGCGATGAATACCGGCCACGACGGATCGATGTGCACGCTCCACTCGAACAGCCCCCGCGAGGCGCTGGCGCGGATGGAAAACATGGTGATGATGTCGGACATCAAGGTGCCGAAGGAGGCGATCTCGCGTCAGATCGCGGATTCGGTCGATCTCATCATCCAGGTCAAGCGCCTGCGCGATGGCTCGCGCCGCGTCACCAACATCACCGAGGTGATCGGCATGGAAGGCCCGGTGATCGTCACCCAGGAGCTGTTCAAGTTCGAATATCTCGAGGAAGGCGCCGACGGCAAGATCGCTGGCGAATATCGCGCAATGGGCCTGCGCCCCTACACGCTCGACAAGGCCAAGCAATATGGCTTCGATATCCCCTATCTCGACGCCTGCCTCTAACCCTTGAGCGCCAATGCGGCGAACACCGCCCCGAGCGTCAGCGACAGGATCAGCACCAGCGGCCACGGCACCCAGCCGGCGCGATCGACATCGCGGCGTCGCATGCGCGCGTGATCGGCGAAACTCGCGAGCCCGCCGACTGCCGCCGAAAATGCCGCCAAGGTCCAGAGAATCATACCGCTCCTGCGCGCCGCACTGCCGCAAGGAACGCCTGGCGATCTGACTGATCCAAAGCAAGGCCCGGAACTCGCTCGCCGGGTCTCCGTTGGAAGCGAGCAATCACAGGCGGGCAGACATGGCGAGCAGAGTTCCTCTTCCTTCGCTGGGGGCGGGTCAGTCCCAATTCCTGGCAGATGATTTCCAACGTGCGCTTGCCCGGTGGAATCATGTTCGTCTTTCGCCCGCATTCCCCGCGGCCGACTGGGCGGAAGGTCTCGATGCCGAGGCGCGCATGCGACGGCTCGAAGGGGCATTTGTCGAGGAATTGCGCGCCGAGGTCGTCGCCGAGGCGGCGGACGCGCCGACCGACGCGGCGGATTTCATCGTCTGGTTCGAACAGCTGCGCGACACCGGGCCGGGCCAAGGCGATCCGCTGTTTCCGTGGCTCGCCGAACAGGCCGATCTCGGACAGGTTCGCTGGTTTCTCGAACAGGAAGCCGCGGGCGAAGCCGGGTTCGACGATCTCGTCGCGCTCACGCAGGTGAAATTGCCGACGCGGCCCAAGCTCGAGCTGGCGCGCAACTATTGGGACGAAATGGGCCGCGGCAATGCCAAGGGCATGCACGGTCCGATGCTCGACGCGCTGGTCGAGACGCTCGAGCTGACCCCGCGCATCGACACCACCGTGTGGCAAAGCCTCGCGCTGGCCAATGCGATGACGGCGATGGCGACCAGCCGGCGCTATGCCTGGCA
>CAXSHP010000099.1:0-6050 GCA_964236935.1 uncultured Sphingomonadaceae bacterium | reverse complement strand
CGCTCGGCGTGATCGAGCTGACCGCGCCGGGACGATCGGCCTGTACCGCCGCCGCCTTGCGCCGCTTGGGCTTCAGCGACCGCGTCCGCCGCTATTTCGATCTTCATGCCGTGCTCGACGTCAAGCACAGCGAGGATTGGAACCGCGAAGCGCTGATCCCGCTGGTCGAGGAGGATCCGCGCCGCGCGACCGCGATCGCCGAGGGCGCCTTGATGCGCCTGCGCTGCGGGGCGCGCTGCTTCGACCGCTATCGGCAGGAACTGCTGAGCTGATTCAATCGCGCTCGATGCACATCGCGATGCCCATGCCGCCGCCGATGCAGAGCGTCGCCAGTCCCCTCTTCGCATCGCGCCGCTGCATCTCGTAGATCAAGGTCGTCAGCACGCGCGCGCCGCTGGCCCCGATCGGGTGGCCGATCGCGATCGCGCCGCCATTGACGTTGACCTTGGCCGGATCCCAGCCGAGCTCCTTGCCGGCCGCCAGCGCCTGTGCGGCGAACGCTTCGTTCGCCTCGATCAAATCGAGGTCGGCGACCGTCCAGCCGGCCTTTTCGAGCGCCTTGCGGCTTGCCGGCACCGGTCCGATCCCCATGATCGACGGGTCCACGCCCGCGGTCGCCCAGCTCTTGATCCGCGCCAGCACCGGCGAGCCGCGCCGCGCGGCTTCGTCCGCGGACATCACCACCAGCGCGGCCGCGCCATCGTTGAGGCCTGACGAATTGCCGGCGGTGACCGAACCGCCGTCCTTGCGGAACGCCGGCTTGAGACCGGACAGGCTCGCGACCAGCACGCCCTCGCGGATGAACTCGTCCTGCTCGATCACGGTATCGCCCTTGCGGCCCTTGATCGTCACCGGTGCGATTTCGGCATCGAAGCGCCCGTCGCGGCGTGCGGCTTCGGCCTTGTTCTGCGACGCGCAGGCGAAATCGTCCTGCGCCTCGCGGCCGATCTGATATTGCTCGGCCAGATTTTCGGCGGTGACGCCCATGTGATAGCCGTTGAAGACGTCGATCAGCCCGTCCTTGATCATCGTGTCGACCAGCTCGAGCGAACCCATCTTCTGCCCGCCGCGCAGATGCTGCGCATGGGCGGCAAGCGACATGCTCTCCTGGCCGCCGGCGACGACGATCGTCGCATCGCCGGTCTGGATCGCCTGCGCGGCCAGCGCGACGGCCCGCAGACCGGAGCCGCACACTTGGTTGAGGCCCCACGCCGGCACTTCCTTGGGCACCCCCGCCGCCATCGATGCCTGACGCGCCGGATTCTGGCCCTGGGCGGCGGTCAGCACCTGGCCGAGGATGACTTCGGACACGTCCGCCGGTGCGACGCCCGCCTGCTCGAGCGCCGCGGCGATCGCGATGCGGCCGAGCTCGTGCGCCGGCGTCGCCGCATAGGCGCCGAGAAAACTTCCGACAGGCGTGCGCTTGGCGGCGGTGATGACGACATCGGACATGGCGGTGGCTGCTCCCGGAAAATCTCGCGCGATCCCTAGCCGCTAAGATGGGAACGCGAAAGCCACCCGGCCAGAGGGTGCCACAGGCTTTGTCGCGCGCGCGCGCCGACGACCATGCCGACATGGCCTTGCGCCAGGTCGAGCCGCTCGCCGGCCGCGGCTGCGCTTGCCGCGGGGACGATGCGGTCGACCGTCGAGACGATCTCCAGCATCGGGCAGTCCAGCTTCGCCGGATCGATCCTCGCCCCGTCCACCTGCCACACGCCGCGACCGGGCAGATCGGCGGCGAAGAAATCCTCCATGATCTCGCGTCCGGCGGCGAACGTCAGCGGTGCGCCGTCATTGGCCCAGTCCTCGAGCACGACGAAGGCACGGGCCTGCTCGCCCGCAGGATCGAGTCCTGCAAATCGAACGAACTTGTCGATCGTCCGTGCCGGATCGAGCCGCCAGAAAGCCGATTGCAGCACCTCCATCGGCATCACGCCAAGCCGCTCCGCAATCGGCCGCGCGCTGTCCCACAGCGCCGCCAGGTCGGCGCGCGCGCGATCGGGAAATCCGCCGAAGCGCCACGGCGCCGCGATCGTCGCCACCGCCCGCACCGGCCGCAGCGCCGCCGCCGCGAGCGCGATCGTCCCCCCGAGGCAATAGCCGACGAGCGTCGCCGGCTCGTCGAGCGTATCGAGCAGCGGCAACAGCAGTGACTCGACATGCCCCCCGACCGAAAGATCGCGGTCACCCGCCGCAGGAGTGCCCCAATCGACCAGCAACGGCCGCACCCCCTGCCCGGCGAGCCACTCGAGCAGCGAATTGCCGGGCAGATCGACAATATGCGGCGGATTGATCAGCGACGGCACGAACACCACGGCCGGCCCATCGCCGCCGAACCCCCGCAGAACCGCCCTGCCCGCCTTCGCAACTGCGGTACGCGCGGGCGGAGATCCGCTGCGATCATGCTCCTGATAGGCGCGCAACCCCCGCAGCGCCACTATCGCTCGCTCAGGCGATGCTGCGGTTTCGTTGCGCAACATCTCCAGAAAAAGGGTTAACGGGCGCGGTCCGTGTTGCGGTGCGGCATGAAATGATGGTAGGATATTATTCCGCATGGATGGGGACGGGTGTCATATGGCCAAGACTATATCGAGCTCGGACACCGTGATCATCAAGAAATATGCCAACCGCCGGCTCTACAATACCGAGTCGTCAAGTTACATCACGCTCGATCATCTCGCGCAGATGACGCGCGAGGGACGCGACTTCAAGGTGCTCGATGCGCGCACCGAAGAGGACATCACCCACAACGTCCTGACCCAGATCATCATGGACGAGGAGGCGCACGGTCAGACGATGCTGCCGGTTAATTTCCTGCGCCAGCTGATCGGGCTCTACGGCGATTCGATGCAATCGATGGTGCCGCAATATCTCGAAGCGTCGATGGATGCGTTCAAGCGCAACCAGGCGCAATTCCGCAGCGCGATGGAGGGCGCCTTCGCCGGCGGCCCGTTCGCCGAGATCGCCAAGCGCAACATGGAGATGTTCGAGGCGGCGTCCGCCGCGTTCAAGCAGAATGCCGGTACGGCAGCCGTCCCGAAAGGCGCCGCAGCGCCGGCGAAGTCGGCTTCGACCGAGGATGAACTGCTCCAGCTCAAGAACCAGCTGGCCGGGCTCCAGGACAAGATCGACAAGCTCACGCAGTGACCGCAGCGCGCCTTACTTGATCGGTCCCTCGGCGCGACCCTGGACGAACTGGTCGACATAGGGATTTCCCGAATCGTACAGCCGATCGCGCGGTCCGTGCCAGATGATCCTGCCCTGATAGAGCATCGCCACGCGGTGGGCGATCTTGCGCGCCGAGACCATGTCGTGGGTGATCGTCAGCGCGGTCACGCCGAGATCCTCGACCAGGCTGACGATCAGATCGTTGATCACATCGGCGCGGATCGGATCGAGCCCGGTCGTCGGCTCGTCGAAGAAGATGATCTCGGGCCGCGGTGCGATCGCGCGCGCCAGCGCCACGCGCTTCTGCATCCCGCCGGACAGCTCGGACGGGCGAAGATTGAGAATCTCCGCGCCGAGCCCGACCTTTTCGAGATTTTCCTCGGCGAGGCGGCGCATGCGCGCGGGCTCGCGCAGGCGGCCTTGGGTCAGCCCGAAAGTGACGTTGCGCCACACCGGCAGCGAATCGAACAGGGCGCCGCCCTGGAACAGCATCCCGAACTTCGCCTGGAGCCGCTCGCGCTCGCGGCCCTTCAAGGCAAGCACCTCCTCGCCGTCGACGCTGATCGATCCGCGATCGGGATCGAGCAGCCCGAGGATGCATTTGAGCATGACCGACTTGCCGGTGCCCGACCCACCGATCACGGCAACCGATTCGCCCGGCTCGATCGACAGATTGACCCCTTCAAGCACGCGCTTCGTGCCGAACGCCTTGGCGACGTCGCGCAGCCTGATCTTGGCCTTGCTCATCCGAACGCCGCGACGGTCAGGATGAAGTTGGACAGCAGGATCAGGATGAACGCAGACACCACCGCGTTGGTCGTCGCGCGCCCGACGCCGGCGGCGCCGCCATCGGTGCGGAAGCCGTTGTAGCAGCCCATCAGGGCGATGAAGAAGCCGAACACCCCGGCCTTGACCTCCGAGGTGAGCAGATCGTCCCACTCGAGGAACTGGCGCGAGGTCATCAGATAGCGCGCCGGATTGAAGCCGAGCTTCTCGATCGACAGCAGATAGCCGCCGAGCAGCCCGATCGCATTGGCGATCAGCACGAGCACGGGCAGCGCGATCACCGCCGCGAACAGCCGCGGCGCGATCAGGTAGCGATAGGGATCGGTGCGCAGCGTCGCCATCGCATCGAGCTGCTCGGTCACCCGCATCGTCCCGAGCTCGGCCGCCATCGCCGAGGACACGCGCCCGGCCACCATCAGCCCGACGAGCACGGGCCCGAGCTCGCGCACCATGCCGATCACGACGATCGCGGGCACCGTCGACTGGGCGTTGAAGCGCGAGCCGCCGGTGTAGATCTGTTGCGCCAGCGCCGCGCCGGTGAAGATCGCGGTGAGCCCGACGACCGGCAGCGAGAACCAGCCGATATGCGCGATCTGCTCGAGCAGCCGCCCGGGATAATAAGGCGGGCTGAACGCCCGCATCACCGTATTGCCCGCAAACATCGCGACGCGGCCGACCGCGGCGAGCAGCGCCAGCACCGCACGGCCGATATTGGCGAAGAAGCGGACGATGGGGGAAGTGCTGCTCAAGTCATTCATATCCAGCGCCGCTGATAGCGATGCCCGAGCCCGGTCAGCAACTCATATTGCGACAGGCCCGATTGGCGCGCGGCCACGGGCAGGTCATATTCGAGCTCTACCCAGTCGCCCTCGCCCAATGCGCCGAACGCATCGCCCGCGTCGACCGTGACCAGATCCATCGACACTCGCCCGACCACCGGGCAGCGGCGCCCCTCGATCAGCGCCATCCCCGCGTGGGAAAAGCCGCGCAGATAGCCGTCGGCATACCCCAGGTTGAGCACGATCAGCCCGGTGGGACGATCGGCCGTGAAGGTCGCGCCGTAGCCGACGCCGTCGCCCGCTCGGACCAGCCGCCGCTGGACGATCCGCGCCTCGATCCGGACGAGCTGGCGGATATGGCCCGAGCCCGCTTCGCTCGGTACGCCGCCGTAAAGCGCGAGCCCTGGGCGCGTCAGGTCGAAGGCATAGTCATTGCCGAGGCAGATGCCGGCGGAATTGGCGAGGCTGTAGCGTCGTGCCGGCACCGACTGACGCAGGCCGGCGAAATCGGCTTGCTGACGTGCGTTGAGCGGATGGCCGGGCTCGTCGGCGCAGGCGAGATGGCTCATCAGCGTCTCGATCGCGAGCCCGTCGAGCAGCCCCGAGCGGATCTCGTCGATACTCACGCCCAGTCGATTGATGCCCGTGTCGACCATCACGTCGCACGCGCCGCCCCCCGCACCGCGCCACCGCGCCACTTGGTCTGCGCTGTTGAGCACCGGTCGCGCGGGGCCCGCCACGGCGATCGTCGTCTCGTCGTCCTGCAAGCCATGCAGCACGCTCAGCCCCAACCCCCCGGTCCAGGGCGCCAGCGCCGCCGCCTCGGCCCAGGTCGCGACGAAGAAGTCGCGGCACCCCGCCGCCGCCAGCCGCCCGACCACCTCGCCCGCGCCGAGCCCGTAGCCGTCGGCCTTGACCGCCGCGCCGCACACGGCCGCGCCGCTCATTCGATCGAGCCAGCGCCAGTTCGCGACGAGGGCGTCGCCGTCGAGCAACAGGCGGAGAGGCGGTGGGGGCGGCGTCACGCCGGGCGCGATAGCGGGCGCCGCCGGCCTAGTCGAGTTCGCGCCCCGCGGTTTCCGGCAGCCACAGCACCGTCACCACCAGCGCCATCACGACGACGGCGAAGGCATACCACAGCCCGGCGAACGGATCGCCGGTCTTGGCGACGATATATTGGCTGATGAATGGCAGGAAGCCGCCGAAATAGCCGGTGCCGAGATGATAGGGGATCGACATCGAGCTGTAGCGGATGCGCGGCGGGAACATCTCGCTCAGCAGCGCCGCGACCGGGCCGTAGGTCATCGCCGACAGGGC
>CAXSHP010000098.1:7468-9270 GCA_964236935.1 uncultured Sphingomonadaceae bacterium | reverse complement strand
TTCTTCATCTTCCGTTCGTCCCGAGCGAAGTCGATGGACGTGCCCGTCGCTAATCGCGCGCCAGCAGATGGTCAACGAGCGCACCGAGCGTGGCGAAACCGGACAGAGCGAGCGGACCCCGATCCTTTCCCATGGCGTCCTTCGCCGCCGTGGCAGGCACGAGCCCGCGCGTGAAGCCGAGCTTGGCGGCCTCCTTGGCGCGGATCGCGGCGTGCGCCACCGGCCGGATCTCGCCCGACAGCGCGACTTCGCCGAACGCCACCGCGTCGGTCGGCACCGGCCGTTCGGCGAGCGCCGAGACCAGCGCCGTCGCTACCGCCAGATCGGCCGCGGGGTCGGCGATCCGATAGCCCCCGGCGACGTTGAGATAGACCTCGGCCGACGAAAAATTGAGCCCGCAGCGCGCCTCGAGCACCGCGAGGATCATCGCCAGGCGTCCGGCATCCCAGCCGACCACCGCCCGCCGCGGGGTCGCGCCGCTCGCCAGCCGCACGACCAGCGCCTGGATCTCGACCAGCAGCGGCCGCGTGCCCTCGAGCGCGGGGAATACGATCGCGCCCGCCACCGCCTCACCGCGCGCGGTGAGGAACAGCGCCGAGGGGTTGGCGACCTCGCCCAGCCCCTCCTCCGCCATCGCGAACACGCCGATCTCGTCGGTCCCGCCGAACCGATTCTTGATCGCGCGCAGGATGCGATACTGATGGCTGCGCTCGCCCTCGAAGCTCAGCACGGTATCGACCATATGCTCGAGCACGCGCGGCCCGGCGATCGAACCATCCTTGGTGACATGGCCGACGAGCACGACGGCGGTGCCCTTCTCCTTGGCGAAGCGGATCAGCTCTTGCGCCGACGCGCGGACCTGGCTGACCGTGCCCGGCGCGCCCTCGATCAGGTCCGAATGCATCGTCTGGATCGAATCGATCACCAGCAGCGCGGGCGGCGGCCCCGCGTCGAGCGTGGCGAGGATATCGCGCACCGAGGTCGCCGCGCCGAGCTGGACCGGCGCGTTGCCGAGCCCCAGCCGGCGCGCGCGCAGCCGCACCTGGTCGGCCGCTTCCTCGCCCGAGACATAGGCGACCGGCAGGCCGTTGAGCGCCAGCTTCGCCGCCACCTGCAGCAGCAGGGTCGATTTGCCGATTCCCGGATCGCCGCCGATCAGCGTCGCCGAGCCGGGCACGAACCCGCCGCCGATCGCCCGATCGAGCTCCGCGATCCCGCTCGGCGTGCGCGTCGGCAGCGGCACGTCGTCGTCGAGCCCGACCAAGGTCAGCGGCCGTCCGCCGCTGCGCAGGTTGTGCCGCGCCGAGAATGGCGTGACCACATTGCCCGCATCCTCGACCAAGGTGTTCCACTCGGCACAGTCGGCGCACTGCCCCTGCCATTTCGAGGAAACGCTTCCGCAATTCTGGCAGACATAACGCTTCTGAAGCTTGGCCATCGGATGCATCCTGCCGAACAGACCAGGAACATAGGGTTCCAACAAGATCGTGTCGAGCGGAGAAATGCCGCCTCGCGGATGCCGCACGGTAATAGACGAGCGGCGCGGTTGGCGAATTCCCGGTATCGGGCTATTCGTTCGCACGAATGGCGATGGACCGGTGGAATGGTTACGTGCTGAGCCGTCGCGAAAGCCTGGCGGGCCTCGCCGCGGCCACCTTGCTCGGCACGACGCCGGTTGCCGCGCGCACACCGCGTCCCCTCGCCGATTTCTCGTGGGAGCGTCTCAAGGCGCTCGCTTTCCGGATCAGCCGGGAACCGTGGCTCGCCCCACGGCGCGCGCCGGCGGCGGCCGCGATCGACTT
>CAXSHP010000098.1:506-7458 GCA_964236935.1 uncultured Sphingomonadaceae bacterium | reverse complement strand
AACCGCATCTCCTTTCGCCCGGCGAAGGCGCCTTGGCGCGGCGACGGCGATCGCGAGGTGCGCTTCTTTCCGCTCCATCGGTTGGCGGACACGCCGGTTTCGATCTCGCTCATCGCGCAGGGCAAGGCCCATCCCTTCCCGTTCGCGCCCGATCTGTTCGACGTCGCCGGGAGAGGTCCCGCCCTGGCCTCGGGATTGGCCGGCTTCCGGCTGATGAACAGCGGCGGCACCGGCGACTGGCTGGCTTTCCAGGGCGCGTCCTATTTCCGATCCGCCGGCGCGTTCGATCAATATGGCCTGTCGGCGCGCGGCGTGGCGATCGACACGGGGATCGAAGGCCGCGAGGAATTTCCGGCGTTCACCGATTTCTGGCTCGAGCGCGGCGCCGACGATGCCGTGATCGTCTATGCCCTGCTCGACGGACCCAGCATCGCCGGCGCCTATCGCTTCGTCAACCGCAGGACGGCAGCCGGCGTGATCCAGGATGTCGGCGTCTCGCTGCATCTGCGCCGCGACGTCGCCCGGCTCGGGCTCGCGCCGCTGACCAGCATGTTCTGGTACGGCGAAGGCAACCGCGGCGCGGCGCGCGACTGGCGTCCCGAGATCCACGACTCGGACGGACTGGCGATCGACACCGGTTCGGGCGAGCGCATCTGGCGACCGCTCGCCAATCCGCGAACGCCCACGATCAACAGCTTCCTCGATCGGGGTCCGCGCGGCTTCGGCCTGCTCCAGCGCGATCGCGACTTCTCGCATTATCAGGACGATGGCGCCTTCTACGACAAGCGGCCGAACCTGTGGATCGAGCCCGCCGGCAATTGGGGGCCAGGGGCGGTAATGCTCTACGAGATCCCGACGCGCGGAGAAACCGACGACAATATCGTCGCTTTCTGGACCCCGGCCGCCCCCGCCAGGGCCGGCGCCCGCTACGACCTCGCTTACCGGATGCACTGGGATGGAGCGGAGCCGCCTTCCGCAATCGCGCGGGTCGCCGATTGCTGGACGGGATCTGCCGGAGCGCCGGGCAAGGATCCGATCTCGGGCGCGCGCCGGCTGGTGGCCGATTTCGTCGGTGCCAGCCTGACCGGCCTCGGGCGGGAGAGCGGCGTCGAAGCGATCGTTTCCGCCGGCAACGGCACGGTCATCGCGACCCATGCCTATCCCGTCGTCGGCATGGCTTCGCGCTGGCGGCTGATCGTCGACGTCGCCCGAAATGGCCATTACCCGAGCGACTTGCGCGCCAGCTTGAAGCGCGGCGCCGATGCGCTGAGCGAAACCTTGCTCTATCAACTGGACTGACGACAACAGCCACGCTTCAGCTGGCATTAAGCACGTTTTCGGGTAGGGCCGGCGCAGTGTATATCGAGCGATCTTTCCCGACCGGCGCCGGATGGAAGTTCCAGCCTGCGGACGAGGCGCTGCTTCCCGCCGCAGCGCCGCTGGCGATGCCCGAACAGCAGCTGACCGGCGCGAACTTCCGCCGCCCGGCCGACACCGAGGCCGAGGGGATGCTGCCGCGCCGGCTGTTCCTCGTGTTCGGCAGTTCGGTGCTGGGCGTCGCCGCCGCGCATGCCGTGACGCTGCCGCTGCTCACCGGCGGCATCACCCTGATCGAGGCCGGCTTCATCCTGCTGTTCTTTGCGTTGTTCGCGTGGATCGCCTTCGGCTTCTTCGGCGCGCTCGCCGGCTTCTTCGTCCTGCTCGGCAACGGCCCGGGCCTGCCCCGCTGGCTGGCCGGAAATCGCGTCCCGAAGCGGCGCACGGCCGTGCTGATGCCGATCTACAACGAGAATGTCGACGCGGTGTTCGGCCGTCTGGCCGCCATGAGTGCCTCGGTCGCGGCGATCCGCGCGCAGCACCTGTTCGATTTCTTCGTGCTCAGCGATTCGTCCGCCGACGCCGAGGCCCGCGAGGTCGCGGCCGTCCGCCGCCTGCAGGCGCAGAGCGCGTCGCACATCTATTATCGCCGGCGCCCGGCCAATATCGCGCGCAAGCCGGGCAATATCGCCGACTGGGTCCGCCGCTTCGGCGGTGCCTACGAACATATGATCGTGCTCGACGCCGACAGCCTGATGAGCGGCGCGGCGATGATGCGCCTGGCCGCGGCGATGGAGGAGCGACCCGGGATCGGGCTGATCCAGACCGTGCCGACGATCGTCAACGGCCGCACGTTCTTCGCGCGCTGCCATCAGTTCGCCGCGACCGCCTACGGCTCGGTCGCCTCGGCCGGCCTGCAATGGTGGTCGGGCTCGGAAGCGACCTTCTGGGGCCACAATGCGATCATCCGGGTGCGCGCCTTCGCCGAGAGTTGCGGATTGCCGCTGCTGTCGGGACGCGAGCCGTTCGGCGGCCACATCATGAGCCATGACATGGTCGAGGCCGCTTTGCTCCGCCGGCGCGGGTGGGCGGTGCATATGGTGGTTCTGCCCGAGGGCAGCTACGAGGAATTTCCCCCGACGCTCGCCGATCATGCGGTGCGCGACCGGCGTTGGTGCCAGGGCAATCTCCAGCATCTCCGCCTGCTCGGCACCGAGGGCCTGCACTGGGTCAGCCGCCTCCAGCTGGTGATGGGCGCGTCGGCCTATCTGACCTCGCCGCTGTGGCTGCTGCTGCTGATCGTCGGGCTCGTCGAGCCGTGGCGCACGAGCTACTCCGCGTTTGCGGCGCTGCCGGCCGGCTGGGTGATCGCGCTGACCGTATTCCTGCTGATCGGGCCCAAGCTGATCGCCTTGCTGTGGCTCGGCGTGGACCAGGAGCTGCGCACCTCGCTGGGCGGCGGCCGGCGGCTGATCGCCACCGTCGCGATCGAGATTCCCTTGTCGATGCTGGTTGCGCCGATCACGATGCTGAGCCAGACGATCGCGATCATCGAGATCGCGCGCGGCCGCCCGGCGGGCTGGGCGACGCAGCGCCGCGGCATGGTCGACGAGATGACGTTCGGCGAGGCATTGCGCCTGTATCGCGCGCACATGGCGGTGGGCGGATTGTTCGCGCTGGCGACGCTGGCGGGGCTCAGCGGCGCGCTGTGGACGCTGCCGATCGCGATCGGGCTGCTCGTCTCCCCGGCGGTCGCGCTCGTCACCTCGCGCACCGACGTCGGCGATTACCTGCGCAGCAAGGGCCTGTTCCTCAGCCCCCACGATACGCAGACCGCGCTCGGTGACGGCAAGGCCGCCGACGCCGAGCGCTTCATCGCGGAAACCCGCTGGTCGCGAACCTTCGTGTCGCCCAGCCGCCAGCTGACGCTGACGCCCTAGATAACCGGCTCAGGCCCTCACCAGACCTTCCACGGTGCGCCGTCGGTCCACAGCTGCTCGAGATACAGCTTGTCGCGCAACGTATCCATCGCCTGCCAGAAGCCGTCGTGGCGATAGGCCACCAGCTCGCCGTCGGCGGCCAGCCGCTCGAGCGGCCCCTGTTCCCACACCGTATCCGGCCCGTCGACGAGATCGAGCACCGCGGGCGACGCCACGAAGAAGCCGCCGTTGATCAGACCGCCGTCGCCCGCGGGCTTTTCGCGAAAGCTCGTCACGAGATCGCCGTCGAATTCGAGCGCGCCGAAGCGGCCCGGCGGCGCGATCGCGGTGATCGTCGCCTTGCGGCCATGCCCTTTATGGAAGGCGATCAGCGCGCCGATATCGATCGCCGCCACGCCGTCGCCATAAGTGAAGCAGAACGGCTCGTCGGGATTGAGATAGGGGCGGATCCGCTTGAGCCGTCCGCCGGTCATCGTCGTCGCACCGGTTTCGACCAGAGTGATCTTCCACGGTTCGCTCCAGTTCTGGTGAACCTGGAGCGCATTGTCCTTGAGATCGATCGTCACGTCGGCGGTGTGCAGGAAATAATTGGCGAAGTATTCCTTGATCATATAGCCTTTATATCCGAGGCAGACGATGAAATCGTTGACTCCGAACGAAGAATAGATCTTCATGATATGCCAGATGATCGGCATCCCGCCGATTTCCACCATCGGCTTCGGCCTCACCGAGGTCTCTTCGCCGAGGCGGCTGCCCAAGCCGCCAGCCAGTATCACCGCCTGCATCGACATCCCGCTTCACGACATCGCCCGGTCCGCCCGGACGGCAGCCGTGTGATTGCACCACAGGCCCGCTGTCAACCCTCGGACGGATCGCACGGCGGCGCGCCCGATCGCCTGATCGACAAGCGGACTCCGCCATGACATGCTCGCCGTGCGGCCCGGAGCCGCCGGCCGGTCGGGAGATTTCGATGAACATCGCGCGGATCGTATTGCTCGTCTTCGGTATCCTCGCGACGCTGAACGGCTTGCTGTGGATCGGGCAGGGCAGCGGCTATTTCCCCTACCCGGCCTCGAGCTTCATGATCGCGCAGACGCCGTGGATGGTGCGCGGAGCGATCCTCGCGGCGATCGGCGTGGCCGCGATCTATTTCTCGCGACGCCTGCGCCCGCGTCCTTAGCCTCCGATCAAGGAGCGAGCGGCAGCAAAGCCGCGACGATCCGCCTGCCCTCGCCGCGCAGCATGCCCCACGCGCGCGCCGCGGCACGGCTGTCCATCGCTTCCACGCCAATTCCCTGCGTCTCGAGTGCGGCGACGAGCGCCGGCGGTGGGCGGCGCAGCGTGGCGCCGGTGCCGAGCAGGAGGAATTCGGGGGCAGCGGCGAGCAGCGCGCCGAGATCGTCCGCCGCCAGCGCCTCGATCAGGGGCGCGTTCCAATCCGTGGCCGTGTCGGGCGTCAGCAGCAGCCCGGCCGGATACACGATCCCGTCGACGCGGAAACCGCCGCCCGAAAAGCCCTGGACGATCGGCCCCGCCACCGCGGGATCGCGATCGAGGCGGGGCATCAGACGACGCCGTCTTCCGGACGCCGCGCGACGCGTTCGGCATTGCCCATCGGGCTGGCCGGATGCACCTTCTCCGGATCGGCGCGCAGCCCGAGCGAGATCAATAGCGACGACGAGACATAGACCGACGAATAGGTGCCGACGACGATCCCGAGCATCATCGCCGCGGTGAAGCCGCGCAGCACCTGCCCGCCGAACAGCAGCAGCGACGTCAGCGCGATCAGCACCGTCAGCGAGGTCATCACCGTGCGCGGCAGCGTCTCGTTGACCGACAAATCGATCAGCTGCGGTAGATCCATCTTGCGATATTTGCGCATGTTCTCGCGGATGCGGTCGTCGATCACCATCTTGTCGTTGATCGAATAGCCGACGATGGTCAGCACCGCGGCGACGATGTTGAGATCGAACTCGAGCCGGGTGAGCGCGAAGAAGCCCAAGGTCATCAGCACGTCATGCGCGATCGCGACGAAGGTCGAGACGCCGAACTGCCATTCGTAGCGGAACCAGCTGAACACCGCGATGCCGAAGATCGCGAGCAGCACCGCGAGGATGCCGTTGCGGATCAGCTCGCTCGAAACCTTGCCCGAAACGGTGTCGTAGCGGGTGAAGACGACGCTCGGATAATCGGCGGCGATCGCGGTCTTGACCTTGTTGACCACGGCGTTCGTCGCGCCTTCGTCGCTGCTCTGGGGCAGCGGCAGGCGGATCGAGACGATATTGGGGCTGCCGAACTGCTGGAGCGAGGCATCGCCGACTCCGAGCCGGTCGATGTCCGCGCGGACCTTGTCGAGATGCGGCGGCTGCTCGAACTTCGCCTCGACCATCAGCCCGCCGACGAAATCGACGCCGAGATTGAGCCCGCGCGTGGCGACCAGAGCGATCGCCGCGACCGTCAACAGCATCGTCAGCGCGAACGCCCAGAAGCGCAGGCGGACGAAGCCGATGTTGGTATTGTCCGGGACGAGCTTCAGCAGCGGCATATATTTTCCATAACCACCCTACTCCCCGCCGTCATTCCCGCGAAGGCGGGAATTCATATTTTCCGAAGCAGGCAACCTGCGCGGTTCCGAGGTTATGGATCCCCGCCTTCGCGGGGATGACAACGCGCAGGGATCGCTCATATATGCAGCACGCTCGGCCGCTTGCGCCGCAGCCACAGCGCCACGAGCATGCGGGTGAAGGTGACCGCGGTGAACACCGAGGTGGCGATGCCGATCAGCAGCACCACCGCGAAGCCCTTGACCGGGCCGGTGCCGAGCAGGAGCATGATCCCGCCGGCGATCGCATGCGTCACGTTCGCCTCGAAGATCGTACGGCGCGCTTCCTTGTAGCCGAACTCGACCGCCTGGACGGGACGGCGTCCGCGCCGCTGCTCCTCGCGGATGCGCTCGTTGATCAGCACGTTCGAGTCGATCGCCATGCCGAGCGCGAGCGCGATGGCCGCGATGCCGGGCAACGTCAACGTCGCCTGCAGCATCGACAGCAGCGCGATCATGACGAACACGTTGATCACCACCGCGAGGTTCGCGTAGAAGCCGAAGCGGCCGTAGGCGAGCAGCATGAACACGATCACCGCGACGGTGGCGATGGTCGACGCGATCAGGCCCGCGCGGATCGAATCGGCGCCGAGCTGCGGCCCGACGGTGCGCTCCTCGATCACCTTGAGCGCGACCGGCAGCTTGCCCGAGCGCAGCGCGATCGCGAGCTGGTTGGCGCTGTCGACGGTGAAATTGCCCGAAACCTGCGCCGATCCGCCGAGGATCGGCTCGTTGATGTTGGGCGCCGAGAGCACGCTGTTGTCGAGGATGATCGCGAACGGCTTGTGGACATTCTCCTGCGTCACCCGCGCGAACTTGCGGCCGCCCTGCGAGTCGAAGCGGATGTTGACGACCGGTTCGTTGCGCTGCTGGTCGAAGCCCTGCGTCGCGTCGATCAGCTGGTCGCCCGAGATCATCACCCGCCGCTGGACCGCGATCCGCCCCGTCGCGGAGCCCGGGTAAGGCAGCACCTGGCTGCCCGGCGGTGCGCGCCCTTTATAATCTGGGGATGCGCCGGTCGTCAAGAGCAAATTGAACGGGTTTCTTGAAAGGGTCGGCGCGCCCTACAGCCGCCGAGAGCAGGAGGATTGCG
>CAXSHP010000098.1:0-496 GCA_964236935.1 uncultured Sphingomonadaceae bacterium | reverse complement strand
CACCTGGCTGCCCGGCGGCGACCTCGGCCGGGTCGGCGGTGAGATCGACCAGCTTGAACTCGAGCTTCGCGGTCTTGCCGAGCAGCGCCTTGAGCGCCTCGGGATTCTGCAGGCCGGGCACCTGCACGACAATCCGGTCGTTGCCCTGGCGGATGATCGTCGGCTCCTTGGTGCCGAGCTCGTCGATGCGGCGGCGGACGACCTCGGTCGCCTGCGCCATCGCGCTGTCGACCGCGGCGTCGAGCCCCGATTGGGTGGGCGTCATCACGATCCGGCTGGTGTCGACCACGCCGACGTTCCAGTCGCGCTGGCCGGTCATCCCGGCGCCCTGGGTCAGCCCGCGCACCTTGTCGACCGCGGCGTCGACCTGCGCCGGATCGCGCACCAGGAAGCTCAGCCGGCCATCGGTGGCCGAGACGTCGCCGATCTCGATCTTCGGCGTCGCGCGGCGCATCTCGGTGCGCACCGTCTCGTCCATCAGCGCGATGCGCGACTT
>CAXSHP010000097.1:6203-9305 GCA_964236935.1 uncultured Sphingomonadaceae bacterium | reverse complement strand
TCGTCAACATCGTCGATTTCGGCGCGTTCGTGAACTTCATGGGCGGCAAGGACGGCCTCGTCCACGTCTCGGAGATCTCGAGCGAGCGCGTCGCTTCGGTCAAGGACGTGCTGAGCGAGGGCCAAGAGGTCAAGGTCAAGGTCCTCGAGATCGATCCGCGCGGCAAGGTCCGCCTCTCGATGCGCGTCGTCGACCAGGCGACCGGCGAGGAACTGCCCGACACGCGGCCTCCGCGCGAACCGCGCGAAGGCGGCGACCGCCCCCGTGGCGATCGCGATCGTGGCCCCCGCCGTGACGGCGGCGATCGCGGCCCGCGGCGTGACGGCGGCGGCGGTGGTGACCGTGGCCCGCGGCGTGACGGCGGCGATCGTGGTCCGCGGCGTGAAGGGGGCGACCGCGGTCCCCGCCCCGAGCGCGGCGGCGGCAACGACGACGGCCCCGCGCCCGAGTTCGCACCCGCCTTCCTGACGCGTGACGACGAATAAGGTTAGATCGGACAGAGATGAACGGAAAGGGGGCCGCGCGGTCCCCTTTTTGTTTTATCCCGTACGAGATGATTACCGGCTTTTCTGAGTCTCGTGCCAAATCCATCTGCTCATCAGGAGCGCCGCTACTAGGCTAGGACGCCCTCTTTAGGGTGCAGCCCGTCGAGCCGGCCCTTGAGCGCATGCAGCCGCAGCGAGGGATGGTGCGGATCGGCTCGAGGGCGTCAGCGCTTTCTCGTACTGGCCCGCCATCTTCGGATTGCGCACGAGGAATTTGAGCGCACGGCGTTCGTAATGGCGGGTGAAGACGAGCGTCCAGCTCATCCGCCGGCGATCTGCTCCGTCATCCGCCGGACGTGCTCGGCCGCGCTCTGGCGAACGAAATCGCCGGCGCGAGGTCCGCGCGCGTCTCGGCCAGGGCCGCCTCCAGCTCGCACTCACGCAAGTGGTGATATTGGTCTGCCTTCATCACCACATATTTGACTTTGCCGCGGACTGAGATCGGTGCCTCGAGCCGGTCCGCGAGCGCCTGGTCGATGGCACCTACGCCTTTGAGCTTGAGGTCGTTCGCAACGATCACAGCCACGAGCGCTGCCTTAACAGCACGATACATGGGCCGAAATACATATGTCAACCGATCGCAATCGGCGACGTCCCCGGAACGCAAAAAGGGGCCGGCCCGAAGGCCGACCCCGATCTTGTAGCTTTCCGTTCGAAGCCGCGACGCGGCCCCGCTGGCCTTACTGACCCGAACCCGGGCCGAAGGTGATTTCCACGCGCCGGTTCTGCGGCTCGCGGACGCCGTCGGCGGTCTCGACCAGCGGCCGGCTCTCGCCGAACGCCTCGGTCGTGATCGAACCGTCGGCAACACCCTTGCCGGCCAGATAGGCCTTCACGGCATCGGCGCGGCGCTGCGACAGGCCGACGTTGTAGCTGTCGGAACCTGACTTGTCGGCGTGACCGGCGAGCATGACCGAAGCCTGGCCCGTGGTCGCATAAGCCGATGCGGCATTGTCGAGGATCGCCGCGGCTTCCGGCGTGATGTCCGACTTGTTCCAGTCGAAGAACACGATGAACGGCCCAGGCTGCTCCACAACCGGCGGCGGAGGCGGCGGGGGGGGAGGAGGCGGCGGCGGGGGCGGAGGAGGCGTCGGCGGAGGCGGCGCGGCCGGCTCGCCGAAGTTGAAGATCAGGCTCGCAAGGAGGCTGTGCGCGCGCAGATCGCCCTTGGTCTGCCCGCCGAAGTAATCGAGCTTCACCTTGTCGACGTTGAAATAGCGATACTTGACGCCGACGTCGATATTGTTGGTCAACGGCGCGCGGACACCAGCGATCGCCTGCCAGGCGAACTTACTGTCGTTGTCGTCGAGGAAAATCAAGCCCGCGGCCGGAGCGCCATTATCCTGCGCCTTGACCCTAGCGATACCGGCACCGCCGCCGACATAGCCGCTCAACGTATTTTCGTCACCGAAATCGAGCAACGCGTTGACCATTCCGCTATAGACGTTGGTCGAGCCAGTTGCGCCGTTGAAAGTGCCGCCAGCAACCGCGTTGGGCGCATTGCGGAACCGCTTGACGACCGCACTCTTGTAGCCGGCCTCGGCCTCAAGGCGGAACGCGCCGATATCGTATCCGACGATGGCGTCGACATCCCAGCCGATATGACTGTCGACTTCGATGCCGTTATTGGTGGTTACGCCATTGAGGGTCGTGTCGAGCTTCTGATCTTGAAACAGCGAGGCACCGCCCTCGGCGCCGATGTACCACGCTCCGTCGCGCGCAAAGGCAGGCGTGGCCAAAGCCGTGGATGCCAGCGCCACTATAACGGCGAGCTTCCGCATAATAATCCCCTTTCCTAAATCCAGGTTCCCGCAGGAACAGCGTTAATGCCTAGCCAAGCCGGAATGTCCACGCAAGCAAGGAAATGCGGCAACTGTTGCCGAAATACCGCATACTTGCCTGATCATCGTGGAAAGCCATCCCCCGACCGACTGCCCGCACAACGTTTAGAAATCGTTTCGGTTTCGCACCTGCGGCAGAAATTATGTCGCAACCAGGCCGTGGCTTCGCAACGCCGACAAGACGACGGCGATCGCCGCGCGTGCTTCCGTATCCGTGGTCGTTCCGCCGGTCGGCCCGGCAATCGCGGATTGGCGGGCGCCGAGCACCTTCAGCCCGCCGACCTTCACTTCCGCCGCCGCGATGCTGCCGACGATCCACGCGCTTCCGCTCCAGCGCGCGTGGACCCCGTCGGCGATCGACCACACCAGCATTCCCGGCGTCGGGGCGACGAAGCGCCATCCGCCCGCGGTCCACGCCGCGAGCGCGCCCCCGTGGCCCGCCCACGCGCCGCTCGGGCTGGTGCCGAGCGTCCAGCATTGGCCGATCGCTGGGCTCGTCGGCGGGGTGGTCGCGCCGATCGCCTGCGCCGCCGCGTGCACCAGCGCATCGATCGCCGTCAGCGCCTCGTTGTGGAACAGCTCCTTCTGTGCCTGCCCCGGCTCGAGGAACGGCAAAGCGAAGCGCCCGCTGCTGTCGGTCATATCATGCTCCCGTGAAGATGATGCGCGCGGGCGGCAGCTGGAAGTGGGCGACGCCGGGGGAGTCCCACGGTCGC
>CAXSHP010000097.1:4671-6193 GCA_964236935.1 uncultured Sphingomonadaceae bacterium | reverse complement strand
CCGCCCCCCGCGCCGATCTGCCCGACCTCGATCGTCAGCGCACCGGAAACGCCATCGGCCACCTGCTCGGCGGCGGTATAGACCAGCGCCGCCGTCCCGGTCTCGACCGTCCGCCCCGCGCCGCCGGCATCGCCGATGACGACCCGATAGCGTTCGCCCTCCTCGGCCAGCGGCGCATCGCCGCCGTCGAGCCAGCGCCACCCCGCGCGGCTGCGGCGGACCCAGGCGATCGCCACGTCGCCGCCGCTCGCCGCCGCGCGCAACCGTGCCGGCGCCGGCGGCCGCAGCGCCCGCCCGATCAGCGTCAGCCCGTCCTCGGCCGGGATCGTATCGCCGATACCGTTCGCCATCAGCGCCACCGGCCCACCGATCGCCGCGGTCGGCGGATCGAACGCCACCAGCGTCTCGGCCTCGAGCAGCACGAAGCGCTCGCCGAGCGCATGGCCGGCCGTCGCATATTCGGTGCCGCGCCGCCCGCGCAGCAGCCGCGAGAGCCGCCAGCGCGTCGCCGACAGCTGGGTCGCGACCGCGAACTGGATCAGCTCGTCGCCGAGCAAGGCGAAGTTCGCCGTCGCGTCCGCCGCGATATCGTCGCGCCCGGCGAGCGCCATCGCCTCATGGAGTAGCTCGATCTCGACGTTCGCGGTCTCGTCGAGCAGGCACGCCGAGCCTGCGCCGAGCACGGTCGCGGCGGCGCCGATTACCGCCGGCGGCGCGGTGCCATCGATCGCGTTCCAGCTCGCCTCGCCGTCGAGGCTGACGCTCAGCGCGGCGCGCCGCCAGCCGGGCAACACGCCCGCCGCCGCGATCCACAGCCGCGGCACCGCCGGCGGACTGTCCTCGAGCGTCGGCAGATCCATCAGCGCCAGCACGGTCGCGCCGTGCGGCGCGTCGGCGCCGCCGGTAACGCGTCCGGGGCTCGCCACCCCCGACACGCCAGCGCCGCTGCGCCCGACCAGCTTGAGCTTCACCACCATCTGCTCGAGCGTCCAGCCCGCGATCCGCCAGTCGCCCCCGGCCGGCAGACGCACCGCGCCGCCCGGCCGCAGCTCGGCGCTGCGCCACGGCAGGCCGATCTCGACGGTCGCCCGCTCGGCCCAGCTTGCCGCGAGCCGCGCCTCGGCGATCGCCTTGGCCTCGCCGGCGGCGAGCGCGGCGGGCAGCTCGATCGTCTCGCTGCGCCGCGCCGGCGCGCCGCGCCACGCGCGCTGCAGCCCGGTCTGATAATCGCGCTCCGGCGCATAATGCGACACCATGATCTCGTCGGGCAGCGTGCCGGCGGCGCGGCGTTCGAGCTTGCTCCGCTGGCCTTGCCCGCCCGCGCCGGCGCCCAGCGCATCGGCCGCGATCGTCGCCGGTGCGGCCCAGGCGGAGGCGACGGACGTCGACGCCGCGGGAGTCGACGCGGCCTCGCTGGAGCCTCCGACGGCCGGAGCGTCGGGCGGCGACCCTCGGCAGCCGCCGACGTAACCGACGTCGATGTCGCGCGCCCAGCCCACCCTGCAGCCGTTGCGCGGCCACA
>CAXSHP010000097.1:0-4661 GCA_964236935.1 uncultured Sphingomonadaceae bacterium | reverse complement strand
GCGCGTGGCCTCGTCGACCCCGACCGGCGTCGCCGCCGGCGCCTCCGCCACCGCGCCCATCAGCGTTGCTCCAGGCGCAGGGTGAGCGAGCGCGCGTCGCGGCGCCCGTCGGACAAGGTCACCTCGCCCGTGACGCGGTAGACGTGCCCCGCGATCCCGCCGCTCAACGTCACGCGCGTCTCGGCGCCCTCGACCGCATGGTCGACGAGCGCGAGCCCGCCCGCCTCGACCGGGCTCACCGTCCAGTCGCTCGCGCTGACGCTGCGCCCGTCGAGCCGGCTGCCCCAGTCGATGCGATAATCGACCTCGGCACCGGGATCCTTGAGATAGATGCTCACGGGCGCTCTCCGCCGGATGTCAAAAAGGTGCGCCGCGCGGGCAAGGGGGGAACCCGCGCGGCGCTTCGCGCGCGCCTTTGCGGGCGCGGCGAAACCGAAATTACCCTTCCCTGACAAGGGAGGGGGAGGGGGTGGGTGGCGAGCGGACAGGTTCGATGCCTGTTCGCGAGCATCCGCCGGGCTGGCTCGCGACTTCGTCGCTCGCACCCACCCCAACCCCTCCCTGGAAGGGAGGGGCTTTGTCGCCTCAGCTCGCGGCGAACTTCATCAGCTTGATCGCCTCCGAATTCGCCACGATCCCGCCGATCCGCTTGGTCGCATAGAAGTGGACGAACGGCTTGTGGCTGAACGGATCGCGCAGGATCACCGTCTCGGCCCGCTCGGCGATCAAATAGCCCGCCTTGAAATTGCCGAACGCGACCGACAGGCTGTTCGACGCGACGTCGGGCATGTCCTCGGCCTCGACCACCGGATAGCCGAGCAGCGTGTCGGGCTGCCCGCTGACCAGCCCCGGCTGCCACAGGAACGCGCCGTCGCTGGTCTTGAACTTGCGGATCCGGGCCAGCGTCGACGAATTCATCACGAACGTCGCGCCCTGGCGATACGGCGTGCGCAGCGCCTGGACGAGATCGATCAATTTGTTCTCGGGCGTCGTCGCGGCGAATCCCCCGTCGGCCCCGCTCGCGACATATTGCAGCGTGCCGAACGCGCGCACCCCGTCGAGCTGGCTCGTCGGCGTGCCGGCGAGAAAGCCCTTCGGCTTGTTGGTGCCGTTGCCCGCGACGAACGCCGCGCCCTCGGCCCGCGCGAACTCGGTCGCGATCTCGTTGGCCAGCCACGCCTCGACATCGAACGCGGCGTCGTCGAGCATCGCCTGGCTCGCCGCCGGATTGGCATAGAGCTCGCCCATCGCCGGCGCGATCTCGACGAAGTTCGGCGTCGCCGTCTCGGTCCGCGCGTCGTTCTCGGCCGCCCAGCCCGACGGCGTGCCGCCCGTCGTCACCAGCTTGCGATACCCGGCCGTGCCGATCCGCACGACATTGGCGATCGCGCGGATCGGCGAGATCGCGGTCAGGGCGCGGTCGATCTGCTCGTCGATCTCCTTGGGCACCGCATAGCCGCCCTCGGCGCCGCTGAGCGCATCGAACGCCTTCAATTCGATCGGGCTCGCCGCGCCGTGGCGGAGATAGCGCTCGACGAACGCCTTGCGCTCGGGGCTGGCGTCGCGCCATGCCCCGAGCAGCTCGCGCAGCTCGCCGATATCCGCGCGCGCCTTTTCGTCGGCGAGGCCGAGCCGCGTCAGCGCGCGTTCGGCGCCGAGCTCGCACGCCTCCTCGGCCAGCGCGCGCAGCGTGACGAGGTCGCCCCGCCCGCCGTCCGCCTGCCCGATCAGCCGCGCCAGCATCGCGGTCTCGGTGTCGATCATCTATTTTCTCCGTTCCCCCGCAAAGGCGGGGGTCCAGTTGCAACGGTGGAGCTGGACCCCCGCCTCCGCGGGGGAACACCCCGTCAACTTGGCTGGCGCGCGCCGAACCCCAGCATCGTCCGTTTCTCGTCGGCGCTGAGGAAATCCGCCGCGCTCAGCATCCCCCACAGCCGCTCGCGGTCCGCCGCCAGCGCCGGCACCGCATCCCAGTCGGCGAGCAGTTCGAGCCCCGGCCACCACGCCCCCAATCCCTGCGCGATCGCGCCGAGCAATTTCTCGGTCATCGGCACGATCGTCAGCCGCCACAAAGCGCGATTCGCCTCGCTGTAATTGGCGTAGGTGTTGTCGCCGGGCAGCCCGAGCATCATCGGCGGCACGCCGAACGCCAGCGCGATCTCGCGCGCCGCCGCTGCCTTCAATCCCACGAAATCCATGTCCGCGGGGGTCAGGCTCATCGCCTGCCACTTGAGCCCACCCTCGAGCAGCATCGGCCGCCCGGCGTTGCCCGCGCCCGAGAAGCTCGCCTCCATCTCGGCGCGCAGCCGATCGAACTGATCGGCCGACAGCGCCGCCCCCGGCTCCCCGGGATCATAGACCAACGCCCCCGACGGACGCGCCGCATTGTCGAGCAGCGCCTTGTTCCATCTGGTCGCGGCATTGTGGATCGCCACCGCCCCGGCCGCCGCGCCGAGACATCCCAAACCATAATGGTCGTCGGTCGGATGGAGCGCCTTGACATGCACCAGCCCCGGCCGCCCCGCGCCGTCGACCGCCGCGATCCGCGCGACATTGTCGCCCGCCTTGTAGCGATACGCCGCCGGCCAGCCGTGCGCGTCGGGCTCGATCGTCACCCGTTCGGGCCGCAGCGCATAGAGCTCGGCCGGCTCCCCCGCCGCGTCGCACACGATCTGGATGAACGCATTGCCATGGAGCAGCAGGTGCAGCGCGGCGGTCTCGGTCAGCCCCTGCCCCGCGCTCGGCGCACGCACCAGCGATACCGCTTTATGCTGCGCAGCATTTTCGGCCGACCGCACGAACACCGGCGCCCCCGCGCACCCCTCCGCCCGCGCGCTCTTGCCACGCGACGCATGCACCAGCCGCACCGGCAGGTTCGCCTCCGCCGCGCGCAGCACGCTCTCGACCATCGCCCCGCCATTGTTCGCCTCGGCCACCACCCGGTCGGCACCGTGCCGCGCCGCCGCGTCCGCCACCGCCCGCGCCCACCCCTCGGGCCCCAGCCCCTGGACGCTGGCATCCTCGATCACATAGCCGTGCCCGTCGCTGCCGAGCCCCGCCGCGACGATCCCGCACGCGTCGGACGCCGCCCCCGCCCCCGCCGGCGGATCGACCGCGATCACCACGCGGCGCAGCGCGGGCATCGTCCGCACCCGGCTCGCCTCGATCAAGGCGCGGGTCCACAACGCGCCCGCGACCTCCTCGATCAGCTCGCCGGCCAGTTCCTGCCGCCCGATCCGCGTGCCCCCGTAATCGCGCTCCATGCCCGCCATGAACACCTCGGGCAGATGCGCGCGATTGTCGCCCGTCCCGCCCTGCGTCACCCTGGTATCGCCCGCCGCCGCCAGCCGCCGTACCAGCGGCACCGGCCGCGGCGTCGTCGTCGCGACGATCTGCGGCCGACTCCCCAGCCGCACGCCCATCGCCAGATTGTCCCACGCCTCGCAGCCCTGCGGCCACTTCGCGATCTCGTCCGCCCAGGCGAAATGATGCTGCGGCCCGCGTAGCGAATCGGGCTCGGCCGCCGAATAGAGAAATGCCTGCGTGCCCCCCGCCCAGCTCAATTTGCGCAGGCTCGGCTCCCACGACGGCCGCCGATCCTCCGGCGCGATCGCGAGCAGCCCGCTCTCCCCCTCGATCATCACCGCGCGCCCCTCGGCGATCGTCGCCGCGACCAAGGCGATCCGCAGCTTGCCCGGCGGCTCGGCCAGCGCGCGTAGCCCTGGTCCTGCGCCGCATCCCACGCCGCGCGGAACTCGGGATCGAGCGCGCGCCTCCGGTACGCCGTCTTCTCGCTGACCCCCGCCGCCCGCGCCGACGCCGTGACGTTGCAGGTCCCCGCCAGCTCGGCGAGGAATTCCTGCTGCCGCTCGACCGTCCACGCCGTCGGCGAAGCTTTGCGCAGCTGCACGCCCCCGCCGGCCCGCCGCCCGATCTCGCTCATCCGCACTCCCCGGCGCCAGACACGACAAAGGCCGAAGCGTCGCCGCCCCGGCCCGATCAAGTCCTCCGCGCCGCCACCCCATCGACGCAATTTCTCAGCTTGCCCTGCTTATGCCTGACGAGCGGTTCGCTGTCAAGCGCTTTTAACCCATATGGCGATATAAAACGCCGTTCGTCCTGAGTAGCATTGAGCCTGCCGAAATGCCGTATCGAAGGACAGTCCTTCGATACGAGGCTTCGACAAGCTCAGCCTACTCAGGACGAACGGGTCGAGGAACCGGATCAAGCCGCCGCCTCCAATGCCTCGCTCGCCTCCACCCACCGCGCCTCGGCCGCCGCCGCCTGCGCCTCCACCTCGGCGCGCCGCTTCATCAGCTCGCCCATCGACAGCGCCGCCAGCGCCTTCTCCGCCGAGCCCGGATCGAACATCGCCCGGTCGATCGCCGACTTGGTCGCGGCCAGCCTGGCGAGTTCCTCCTCCGCCGCCGTGGCCGCCTTGCGCAGCCCCTGGCTGCGCTCGCGCGCCTCGGCCGCGGCCTTGCGCCCTTCCTTCTTCGACAGCTTGGGCGAATCACCATTCTGGTTCGCTGCGGCTCCGCCCGACAGGATCAGCGCAGTATAGTCCTCGAGCGTCCCTGCATATTCCTGCGCCGTCCCCCCGTCGACCAGCACCAGCCGGTCCGCGCTCAGCGCGAGCATGTGGCGATCGTGGCTGATCA
>CAXSHP010000096.1:3733-9322 GCA_964236935.1 uncultured Sphingomonadaceae bacterium | reverse complement strand
ATCAAGCAGAAATACGGCCGCAAGCTGTCCTGGGCGGACCTGTTCATCCTCGCCGGCAACGTCGCGATCGAATCGATGGGCGGCCCGGTGTTCGGCTTCGGCGGCGGGCGCAAGGACGTGTTCGAGGTCGAGAAGGACGTCTATTGGGGCGCCGAGGAGAATTGGGTCGAGGCGACCGAGACGCGCATCCAGCCCGACCGCGAGATGGAGCTGGAGCATCCGCTGGCGGCGATCCAGATGGGCCTCATCTATGTCAATCCGGAAGGGCCCGGCGGCGTCCCCGACGCGCTGCAGTCCGCGCGCGACATCAAGGAGACCTTCGAGCGGATGGCGATGAACCACGAGGAGACGGTCGCGCTCACCGCCGGCGGTCATACCTTCGGCAAGGCCCATGGCGCGGGCGACCCGAGCCTCGTCGATGCCGCGCCCGAAGCGGCCGACATCGCGCTGCAGGGCCTCGGCTGGGCGAGCGCGCATGAAAGCGGTCACGGCATGCACACGATCACCAGCGGTATCGAGGGTTCGTGGGTGAACACCCCGACCGAATGGTCGGAGAACTATTTCCGCCTGCTGCTCGACTATGAATATGAGCTCGTGCGGTCACCGGCGGGCGCGAAGCAATGGCAGCCGATCAACCAGCAGCCCGAGGACATGGCGCCCGCGGCGCACGACCCGTCGCAGCGCGTGCCGACGATGATGACCACCGCCGACATGGCGTTGAAGGTCGATCCCGAGTTCCGCAAGATCTCGGAGAGGTTCCGCAACGACCATGAAGCGTTCAAGGATGCCTTCGCCCGCGCCTGGTTCAAGCTGACCCACCGCGACATGGGGCCCAAGGTGAAGTATCTCGGGCCCGAAGTGCCGCAGGAGGACCTGATCTGGCAGGACCCGATCCCCGCCGGCGGCAAGCCGTCCGATGCGGACGGGGCGGCGTTCAAGGCGAAGATCCTCGACGCCGGCTTCAGCGTCGGTCAGCTCGTGAAGACGGCCTGGGCGTCGGCGTCGACCTACCGCCGGTCGGATCATCGCGGCGGGGCCAATGGTGCGCGCATCAGGCTCGCGCCCCAGAACGGCTGGGCGGCGAACGAGCCGGACGAGCTCGGCCGGGTGCTGGCCAGGATCGAGGAGCTGCGCGGCAGCCTGTCGATGGCCGATGCGATCGTGCTGGCGGGGACGGCGGCCGTCGAGAAGGCTGCGAAGGATGCCGGTTTCGACGTCGATGTTCCGTTCACCGGCGGCCGCGGTGACGCGACGCAGGATTGGACCGACGTCGACAGCTTCGCGGTGATGGAGCCGGTGGCGGACGGCTTCCGCAACTATCTCAAGACCAAGCATTCGGTGAAGACCGAGGAGCTGCTGCTCGACCGCGCCTCGCTGCTCGGACTGTCGGTGCCGGAGATGACGGTGCTGCTCGGCGGTCTGCGCGTGCTCGGAGCCAACCACAAGGATGCGCCGGAAGGCGTGTTCACCGACCGCAAGGGCCAGCTCACCAACGACTTCTTCGTCAATCTGCTCGACAACGACACCTTCTGGCAGGTGATCGACGAAAGCGCCGATGAGGAGTTCATCGGCTACGACCGCGGAGGCAAGCTGGAGAAGTGGCGGGCGACCCGCACCGACCTCATCTTCGGCTCGAACAGCCAGCTTCGCGCCGTTGCCGAGGTCTATGCCGAAAAAGGCCATGAGGAGAAATTCGTCCGCGACTTCGTCGACGCGTGGACCAAGGTGATGAACGCCGATCGCTTCGACGTGCCGCAGAACTCCGACAGCGTCGAGCCGATCGGCATCGCCGAACCGGCCGCGGCGAAGTAGCAGGAGTCGTCCGGTCCGCAGGCCGCGGCGACATCGCCGAGCCCTGATCTGGACCCGTTTTTCATCGGATTGGATCATCGTCATCCCGGCGCAAGCCGGGATCCACGGATACGGCACGGCCGAACGAAGAGCGGACGCCGTCCATGGATTCCGCTTTCGCCGGAATGACGACCAGGGTTCAACCTGACTGAAAACGAGTCTAAGCTGCCGATCGTTTCGACCTCGCCCCGAGATGAGAGGCGCGGCGGATCGATCGGGTTGGAAGAGGATATCCGATGCAACGGAATCAAGTGGATTCGCTCGATCCTCGCCGGCCGCACTGGGCCGCCGCGGTGGAGGCGCCGAGCCGTGACTGGAGCGCGGCGCGCGGGTGCCGGGCGCATGCCCGGTTCCTGGTGGACGGAGAGAGCAAGGCGCCGTCGCTGGCGCGGTTCGAGCGGTTCGACAGCCGCGCCGATTGCCTGGCCTGGATCATGGTCAACCGGCGCGAGCTCAGCGATCATATGCCTGGGGCGAAGATCCACCCGGTGCCGTTGGCCAGCTGGTTGCTGGGGCTCGCCTGACGCGGTCGCGTGAGCGGGCGACGGGGTCGAGTTCCTGACGGAACGAGTGTCCGCAGCGCGGAGGCCACCCTGCTGCTGGGGGTGGGCACCTTTCCGAAGTTTGTTCGTCGGGCAATTATCGAGTGTCTCGTCAGATGGAGAGAAGCGATGCGCGTGATGGTATTCGTGAAGGCGACGGAGGACAGTGAAGCGGGACTTTTCCCGGAGCCGCAGATGAGCGAGATGATGGCGGCGATGGACCGGTTCAACGACGCGCTGCGCGCTGCCGGCATCCTGCGCATGGCCGAAGGGCTCAAGCGCTCCGCCTCCGGCAAGCGCGTCGCGTTCGATGGTCCCGGCCGCACGGTTATCGACGGCCCCTTCGCGAACACGCGCGAGCTGGTCGCCGGCTTCTGGCTGTGGGAAGTCAAAGACATGGCGGAGGCTGTCGCCTGGGTGAAGCGCTGCCCCAATCCGATGATGGGGCCGAGCGAGATCGAAATTCGTCCGATCGACGAAGGCGACGGCAAAGGTTGAACCGCGATGAACATCCTCCGCAAGGCGCTTCGCCCTAAAGCCTGGAGAATTCCTGCTCCTGCGATGTGATGAATTCGAGCAGCGCGGGGACGCCGCGCTTGGTCTGTTCGATACCGCGCAATATTGCGGGGACGATTTCGTTTATCTCGGTGATGCGCTCGCCGTATCCGCCCAGCGCGCGCGCAAAGGCGGCGTAGTCGCCCGATATGTCCGTCGATCGATATTTCTTCGTCGCGGTCGGCATGATGTCCAGTTCGATCGCCATGCTCGAATTATTGAGCAGGATCGACAGAATCGGCAGCCGTTCCCTGACCGCCGTCTCGAAATCCATGCCGGTGAAGCCAATGGCGGCATCGCCCCAAACGTTGATGCAAAGCTTCTCGGGGCAGGCGAGCTTCGCTCCCATGGCGAGGCCGAGGCCGTAGCCGAGCTGGGTGGATTTGCCCCAGCCGAGATAGGACAGCGGTACGGTCGATTTCCAAAACGGCGTCAGCTGATCCCTCGGGCTGCCCGCGTCATGGGTGATGATCACTTCGTCTTTCCGGACGGTATGCTGAAGGTCCCACAGCACCCGATAGGGCGTCATGGGCACCGTGTCGCACGTCAGCTTCGGCAGCCACCGCTTCATCCATTCGGCTTCCACCGCCTTGATCTCGGCCATGACCGTCGACGCCTCGCGGTTGACGGCGACGTGGTTACGGCAGCCGTCGATCAACGCGGCGAGGGTCAGTCGGGCATCGCCCACCAGCGCGTAGTCGGCCAGCATCGTCTTGTTGAGGTCCGCCGGATCGAGCGTGGCGTGGATCATCGTCTTACCCGCCGGCATCGCCACGCCGAACGCGGTTTCGGAAAAGCTGCAGCCGATGCCGAGGATCACGTCCGCCCGATCGAGAAAATGCCGCACTGTCGCCGGTATCGCCGCACCGCCGGAGCCCAGCGCGAGCGGGTGGGTTTCATCGAATGCGCTCTTGCCTTCGAGGCTGGTGCAGACCGGGATCGCCAACAGCTCGGCCAGCGCCAGCAGCTCATCATAGGCTGCCGCCCAGTGAACGCCTTGTCCCGCATAGATCACCGGCCGCTTTGCCGCGACCAGAACTTTCGCGACCTCCGCCACGCTCAAAGGATCGGGGGCGTAGCGCGAACTGGCGACGGGTTGGTAATCGATCTCGGCGATCTCTTCGCCGAGCACGTCCCAGGGCAATTCGACCACGACGGGGCGCAGGCGGCCGTTGCGCAAATGGGAAAAAGCGCGGCGAAAGACATTGCCGAGCTCGCCGGCAGTGGTGAGCGGCTCGGCATGTTTTGAGACATGCGCCATGGTCAAAGTGGAATTGAAATTGCCCGGCACATGGGCAAGCCGGCGGCTGTATCCCTGCGGCAGCACCAGCACAGGCACGGATTCGCTATAGGCCTGCGCCACCGCGCCATAGGCGTTCTCCGCGCCCGGACCGTGCTGCATGCAGAAGACGCCGATGCGCTTGCCCCGGGTCATACGCGACAAGGCATCGGCCATGTGCAGACCGGTGCGTTCCTGCCGGACGATGACGGTGCGGATATCGGCCTGGGCCGACGCCTCCAGCACGGCATTGCGAGGATAGCCGAAAACGACATCCACGCCTTCGCGTTTCAGGATTTCCGCGATTGCGTTGCTTATCTTCAAGATCTGCTTCCTCAAGCCCGGGGTTCGATTGTCCCGAAGTTCGTGCCGGCCGCTCGCGACGGGGGCACGCTGTGCCCCGGATGGAAACCGGCCCGTTCCGCCCACTTTTCTTAGAAAGGATCCAAATGTATTGGCAAGTAAAAAGGCATTATGAGGCAGTAATAAAATCCATCGATAGACGTAATACTTTCTGTCGTGACTTCGACGCGTGCTGGCCGACAAGGCCGATGCGTTGCTCGCCGGCCGCCTGGCCGGCGCAAAGTAGAAGGGCTGCGGCGCCTGACCATCCATGGCACCCGCCGTCCACGACTTCTAGGACGGCGGACGGCTCTATGATAGCCTTGCTTCCCGGTGCCATCGCGCGGACTGTTCGTCACGGTCGAACGACTGGATCGGGGCCGCAACGGCGGCAGTGCTTGCTCGATCACCCAAGAGGGGCGGAGTGAATGCGGAAAGACGATCATCATGCCAGACCGCTCGGTCGGATCAGCATGTCTTTGCCTCAGGAATTATTGGATGACATCGACGATTTCGTCACGAGGAAGGAATTGCCCAGTCGCTCCCACGCCATCGCTCTTATTCTTCGAGAGTATATTTCGAGCAACACGATCGAGGAGAGCGACGAGATAATGTTTGGAATAATTCTCCTGCATTACTACAATAATATGTTCGAGCTCCCTCGACAGCTTGTCGAGCTGCAATACCATCATATTGACGAGGTGATCGGGTCATTTCATGTCCAGCTTGTTCGTCACCAGACGATGGAAGTGGTCTTCGTCCAGGGGCCATCGAGTAAACTGCGGCAGATAACCGATTCACTATCCAAGTTGCGGGGGGTGATCTACTGCCGCCTGCAAATGGTCAGCGCGATCATCCCGCCGCTCCACCCGATGGCGCCGTCTTAGTTTGATCGTTCACCGCAAGCATGACTGTCGAAGCTTATCCCATGCCAAGAGATGCCCTGTTCGAACTCGGCGATGTGGCGCTTGTCCGCGGCGGATCGCTGACCGGCGCACGGCTGGCCTACCGCACGTTCGG
>CAXSHP010000096.1:0-3723 GCA_964236935.1 uncultured Sphingomonadaceae bacterium | reverse complement strand
GGCGGCGACGACCGCGCTTACGATGCCTTGATCGGTGACGGCCGTGCCATCGATCCGCGACGATGGTTCGTGGTCATCATCAATATGTTCGGCAACGGGGCCTCGACTTCGCCGAGCAACTGGTCCGGATCCGGTCCCTATCCATTGGTCGATATCGCCGACAATGTCGCAGCGCAGTACAGGCTGCTGACAAACGTCCTGGGCGTGCGGGCGCTGCAGCTCGCCGCCGGCTGGTCGATGGGCGGCATGCAGGCGCTGCGCTGGGGCGTCTGCCATCCTGGATTCGTCCGTAAGATCGTCGCGTGGTGCGGCTCCGCGCAGTGCTGGCCGCTGAATTATGTCTTTCTCGAGGGGGTCAAGGCGGCGCTGTTGGCGGATCCGTCTCCCGGGCGCGCGCGCGGCCTGCGCGCCTTCGGCCGCGCCTATGCGGGGTGGGCTTATTCAGCCGCATTCTTTCGCGACGAATTATGGCGGTCGCTCGGATATGAGAAATGCGAGGATTTCCTCGTCGGCTGGGAAGAAGATCATGCGCGCTGGGATCCGAGGGATCTTCTCGCCATGCTGGCGACCTGGCAATATTCCGATCCCGCGCGACTGCACGGCGCGGGTTCGCTGGAGGCCGCGCTGAGCCGGATAACCTCGCGGACCCTGATCATCTCCAACGAGCAGGACATGTACTTCAACGCGGCGGAGGCAGGTTCGGAGGCCGCGATGATCAAGCACGCGACATTCCTCCCGATCGCTTCTCCGTTCGGTCATTGCGCGGGCGCGCCTGGCCGGTTTGCGGAACCGACGACGGCCATCGCCGAGGCGCTCAAGACCATGCTTTCGAACGAGATTCCGCTGGGTTGATTGTGTGACTTACCGGCCCGCGTGACGCAGAAGGCGGTGATGGGTTGACGATCGGATCGGAGCTATCCCAGAATTTGCGAGATCGGGTGACCGGGGCGATGGACGGCGGTACGGCCGTCCGGCAGGCGGCGGCGACCGTCGGGGTGGGCATCGCTACATCGCCAAGGCGTTGATCCGACGGCGGCTGATCGGAACGCTCCTGCGACAGGAGCCAGCCCGTCCCGTCGACACCCTCATCGAGCGGATCGGTCCGCTCCTCGCCCGCTTCCTTCCCACTGAATGCGCCAACTTCTTCCACCCCGCAGGATCAACGCCCGATCTGACATTGCTCGAGCAACCACCGGCGGCTTCGCGGGTTGAGGGCTGCAGCAGCAGGAGATTGAAATGAAGCTCTATTACACCCCCGGCGCGTGCAGCCTGGCCGATCATATCGCGCTGCACGAGGCGGGCATCGCGTTCGATCGGATCAAGGTCGATCTCCGGGCCAAGACCACCGAGACCGGTGAGGATTTCACCAAGATCAATCCCAAGGGTTATGTTCCCGCGCTCGAGCTCGACGATGGCGAGACGCTGACCGAGAATATCGCGATCATGAGCTACATCGCCGATCTGTCCGGCAAGCTGATGCCGGCGAAGGGCCTGCCGCACTGGCGCGTGCTCGAGACGCTCGCGTTCATCTCGACCGAGATTCACAAGAATTTCAAGCCGTTCTTCAGTCCCGCGGCGAGCGACGCCGAGCGCGACGAGGCGCGCAAGATGCTCGCCAAGCGCTTCGGGCTGATGGAGGAGCGCCTCGGCGACCGCGCGTTCATCGTCGGCGAGGAGATGAGCGTCGCCGATTGCTATCTGTTCGTGATGTTGATGTGGGCGCAGAAGAACGCGCTCGACATTCCGGCGCATCTGTCCGGCTATTTCGAACGGCTCAAGCAGCGCCCGGCGGTCAAGCTCGCGCTCGAGCATGAGGGGCTGAGCTAGGCCAGTCCCTCGGCCGTCTCCGCCAGCGCCAGCCAGCGCTCCTCGGCCGCCGCTTTCCTGGTCCGCGCCGCTTCGATCGCCTGCATCAGCGCATCGAAGCGGTCTGGCTGCTTCACGTAGAGCGAGGGATCGGCCATCGCCGCCTCGTCGCGCGCGATCGCCTGCTCGAGCGCGTCGATTTCGCGCGGGAGCAAATCGAGGTCGCGCTGGTCCTTGTAGCTGAGCTTGCGCTTTGCGCCCCCTCCACCACCCTTCGCGCGGTCCCCCTCCCCGGTCCGGGGAGGAGCTTGGCGGTTCGTTCGGGGCGCGGCGCGGCGCTTGACCCAATCCTCATAGCCGCCCGCGACGACGTCGACCTTGCCCGATCCGTCGAGCCCGAGCGTCACCGTCACGGTGCGGTCGAGGAAGTCGCGGTCGTGGCTGACGATCAGCACGGTCCCGTCATAATCGGCGACGACCTCCTGGAGCAGGTCGAGCGTCTCGAGATCGAGGTCGTTGGTCGGCTCGTCCAATACCAGCAGGTTCGATCGCCGGGCGAACTCGCGCGCGAGCAGCAGCCGCGAGCGCTCGCCGCCCGAGAGCGTGCCGACGCGCGCGTCGACCATGTTCGGATCGAACAGGAACTCCTTGAGATAAGCGTGAATATGCTTCTTGGCGCCGAGCACCTCGATCCATTCGCCCCCGTCGGCGAGGATATCCCTGACCCGCTTGTCGGGCGCCATCAGGCTGCGCTGCTGGTCGATGATCACGCCGTCGAGCGTCTTCGCCAGCTTGATCGTGCCGGCATCGGGCGCGATCTCGCCGGTCAGCAGTTTGAGCAATGTGGTCTTGCCCGCGCCGTTCGCGCCGACGATCCCGATCCGGTCGCCGCGCTGCACGCGCAGCGAGAAATCCTTGATGATGACGCGCTCGCCGAAGCGCTTGGAGACGTTCTCGGCGTCGATCACCGTCTTGGTGCGCACGTCGTCGCTGCCGATCATCAGATTGGCGGTGCCGGGCGGCCCGAGCATCGCCGCGCGCTGGGCGCGCATCTCGTGGAGCTTGGTCAGCCGCCCCTGGTTGCGCCGCCGTCGGCCGGTGACGCCGCGCTGGAGCCAATGCTCCTCGAGCTTGAGCTTGGCGTCGAGCCGCTCGGCGCCCCGCACTTCCTCCTCGTAGATCTTGTCGGTCCACGCTTCGAACCCACCGAAACCGATCTCGGCGCGGCGGATCGCGCCGCGATCGAGCCACAAGGTCTGGCGGGTGAGGCGGGTGAGAAAGGTGCGGTCGTGGCTGATCGCGACGAACGCGCCGCTGTAGCGCGACAGCCAGGTCTCGAGCCAATCGATCGCGGCGATGTCGAGATGGTTGGTCGGCTCGTCCATCAGCAGCACCTGCGGATCCTGTGCCAGCGCGCGCGCGATCGCCGCACGGCGGCGCTCGCCGCCGCTGGCGGTGTCCGCGGGACGCGAAAGATCGACGCCGATCTGGTCGGCGATCGCATCGAGCTCGTGGCGCGCCCGGGCATCGGCGCCGGCCAGCGCGAAATCGAGCAGGGTGGCGTGGCCGGCCATCGCCGGCTCCTGCTCGAGCAGCACGACCTGCGTGCCCGGAACGATCGTCCGCCGGCCCTCGTCGGCTTCGATCCGCCCGGCGAGCAGGCGCAGCAGAGTGCTCTTCCCCGCGCCGTTGCGGCCGATCAGCGCGAGCCGGTCGCGCGGGCGGATATGCAGGTCGAGCCGGCGGAACAGCCAGCCCGAGCCCTGGACGAGGCCGAGGTCTTCGAAAGCGAGAATCGATGCGGACATGGTGCAACAGTCTGGGAAGGAGCGGCAAGGCAGGCGCCGACGGCCTATTCACAGCCTGTTCAACGCGCCGCGCCTATGCCACATCCCGATGCCGCGCATGAAGCCTTCT
>CAXSHP010000095.1:0-9475 GCA_964236935.1 uncultured Sphingomonadaceae bacterium | reverse complement strand
TCGAGCGCTTGCCGTGGCCGCGCTGGGCGTACATCATCACGCAGTCGGCGGTCAGCGGATCGCGCTTCCATTTGTACCACAGCCCCATCCGCCGGCCCGCGACATACGGCGAGTCGCGGCGCTTGAGCATCACGCCCTCGATCGCGGCGTCGCGCGCGCCGGCACGAATCTCCTCGAGCGACTCGAAATCATCGGCGGCGATCAGGCCGGAGATATCGAAGCGGTGCGAATCGAGCCCGGCGACGACCGCCTCGAGCCGCGCGCGGCGATCGACCCAGGGCAAGCCGCGAACATCCTCGCCGCCGTCGAACAGAATGTCGTAGAGCCGCACGAACGCGGGGAAATCGGCCTGCATCTTGGCCGACACCACCTTGCGGCCGAGGCGCTGCTGAAGCGCGTTGAAGCTGGCCGCGCCCTCGGTATCGAGGCTGCCGCCCTGATGCTCGCCCTTGACCAGCAGCTCGCCGTCGAGAACGCCCGTCCCGCGAAACGCCGCGGCGACGTTGGGGAAGCTGCCGGTGATGTCGTCGCCGGCGCGACTGTAGAGCCGTGTCTCGCCGCCGACGCCGACGATCTGGACGCGAATGCCGTCCCATTTCCACTCGGCGGCATAATCGGCGAGGTCGACGCGCAGCTCCTCGAGCGGATGCGCGAGCATGAACGGGCGGAACACCGGCACGTCGGCCGGGGTGGGCTGGCTGCCGCGCCCCTCGCCCCAGGCGAACAAGGCGTCATAAGGCGGGCGCAGCCCGTGCCACACCTCCTCGACCGCATCGACCTCGAGCCCGAACGCCTGCGCCAGCGCGGTCTTGGCGAGGCGCGCGGAGACGCCGACGCGCAGGCCGCCGGTGGCTAGCTTGAGCAAGGCGAAGCGGCCCGCGGCGTCGAGATGGTCGAGCATTTCGGCGAGCGCGCGCGGCGCCTCGCTGCGGCCCAGCGTCGCCAGCCGCTCGATCACTACCGACAGGCGCAATGAGCCGTCGTCGAGCTCGGCCGGCTGGTCGATCCGCTTGGGCCACAGCAGCGAAACGGTCTCGGCGAAGTCGCCGACATAATCGTGGCTCATCCCAAACAATAGGGGATCAACGCGTTCGATCACGAGGCCCCGAATCGCCGCGGGCTTGACCGCGGGCAGATCGAGATCGCCGGTGAGTGCCGCGATCGCCCAGCCGCGATCGGGATCGGGCGTCGCGCCGAGATAATCGGCGATCAGCTTGAGCTTGGCGTTGCGCGAGCGGGTGTAGACCAGCCCGTCGAGCAGATTGGAAAATTCACGCATCGCAGCGGCGATCAGCGGCCGCGATGCGCAAATCCAGCCTTATCGGTCGATCGCGTCGCCGACCTTCTTGCCCGCGGCGATGCCGAGGATGAGCAGGATGACAAACACCGCGACGGCGATGAAGAACAGGATCTTGGCGAAGCCGACGAACGCGCCGCCGAGCCCGGTGAAGCCCAATGCGCCGGCGAGGATGCCGAGCACCAGGAAAATGAGCGCCCACTTGAGCATGACGTGCCTCCTTCGCGTTGACGTAACGAGGACCAACGCACCGGCAGGCAAGGTGATCCGTCAGCCGGTGCGCGCGATCAATCGCACGAGGCGCGCATCGTTCCGAATCAATTAGTCCGATCGCGTTTATGGATCGCCTAGATCAGCTGCAATGCGCCGAGGCCCGCCGCCAATCCACTGACGCCGAGCAGCACGGCCGCGGCGAGTCGGTACGGGCGCAGCCGGCGCCGGAGCTCGCAGCCGAGGACAATCGCCACCGCGCCGGTGAGGATGACGCCGATCGCCGCGCCCAGCGCGGTCAGGATCGGCGCGCCGTCCTGCGCGGCGAAGGCGAAGGTGAGGAACTGGGTCTTGTCGCCGAATTCGAGGATGAACAGCCCGGCGGCGGCGGTCGGGAACGGCCCCAGCCGCCACCCCTCGAGCGGATCGGGCGCTTTCGCCCCGCGTACGCTGCCCGCCGCCGCGGCGAGCAAGGCGAGCGCGAGCATCAGCGCGATCGCGCGATGGCCGACCAAGGTGGCGACGGCGGCGCCCCCCGCGGCGGCGATGGCCGCGTTGGCGATCGCGGCGGCGACCACGCCGCCGAACACCGCGCCGGGCCGGCGGAAGCGAACCGCGAGCGCGATCGTCAGCAGCATCGTCTTGTCGCCGATCTCGGCCAGGGCCGCGGCGAGCAGCGGAAGGAGGAAGGCGTCCATGATCGCGCGGCGGGCGGCTCAGCCCCCCAGGCGCACCGCGACCGTGGCAAGGAACGCGTCGCCCGCGGCGGCGTCGCACCGTTCGCAGCCGACCGCCTCGCGCATCGAGCCGAGATAGGCGCGGACCATCGCGCCGCGTCCCGTCGCGGCCATCGCATCGGCGCAGCTGCCCGCAAGGCGGTCGAGCGGGCCGAGGCCATAGGGCCGGGCCTCGATGCGCAGAGCATGGATGCGATGGACGAGGTCGCCGAGCGAAAGCCGCGGGAGATCGCGTTCGATATGGTCGAGCGTGTCGCAGAGCCGTGCGCGGATCAGCGCCAAGCTTTCCCTGTCGACCGGCATGACCCGAACTCCTCGATGGTTCGAGCGATCATGCGCGCGGATAGTTACCGGGTCGTTAAGGCCGCCGCTGCTTGACAAGCGGGGGCCGTGCGGGCAATGGCGCGGCGGTTATCGAGCGGCGGCGACGCCGCTTTATTTTTTCGCGCGATACGCCTGCGCGTCAGCACATCGAAGGGTTTTCCGGTCATGGCCAAGCCGACCACCGTCAAGATCAAGCTGCTCAGCTCGGCTGACACCGGTTTCTTCTACGTCACGAAGAAGAATCCGCGCAACCAGACCGAGAAGATGAGCTTCCGCAAATACGACCCGGTCGTGCGCAAGCATGTCGAGTTCAAGGAAGCCAAGATCAAATAAGGCCGGTTATCCGGTCGTCTCGCTTTCCACCCCGAGCAGCGCCTCGACCTGGGCGATGAAGCGCGTCACCGAGATCGGCTTCGACACATAGGCCTCGGCCCCGACGTCGCGGATGCGCTCCTCGTCGCCCTTGGCGGCGAACGCGGTGACGGCCATGATCGGGATCCCCCTGAGCTCCCGGTCCGCCTTCAATGTCCCGATCAGGTCAAGGCCGCTGACATGGGGAAGCTGGATATCCATGATGATCAGATCGGGCATCACGGCGCGCGCGCGTTCGACCGCGTTGCGGCCATCGCTGACCGGATCGGCGGCATAATCATGCGCGCGCAGCAGATCGCAGAACAGCTTCAGGTTGAGTTCGTTGTCCTCGACAACCAGCACCCGCTTGCTCACCCGGTCTCTACCTCGATGCGCCTGGTTGCGCTGTAGGCGATGGCGGCGCGCGACACAAACGATCCGGCGGTGCTCGCGCTCGGCGCGCTCGGCTGGACATTGGCCGAGGACGATCGCGCCGGGCGGCTGCTCGCATTGACCGGGCTGTCAGCCGAGACGCTGCGGGACCAGGCCGGGCAACCCGAGCTGCTCGCCGCGGTGCTGCGCTTCCTCGAGAGCCACGAGCCCGATCTCGTCGCCTGCGCCGCGGCGCTGGACGTGCCGCCGACGGAGATCGTGGCCGCGCGCAGGAGCCTCGAGGCATGAGCAAGCCGCTGCTGATCACCGATTGCGACGAGGTGCTGCTCCACATGGTGAGCCATTTCGGCGCGTGGCTCGACGAGGCGCATGCGATCGACTTCGCCCCCGACGGCACCGATTTCAGCCAGGCGCTGACCCGGCGCCACGATCGTTCGGTCGTGCCGCATGCCGAGGTCTGGCCGCTGCTCGACGGCTTCTTCGCCACCGAGATGCATCGCCAGACGCTGGTGCCGCATGCGCGCGAGGCGCTGGCGCGGATCGCCGCATTTGCCGACGTCGTGGTGCTGACCAACCTCGGCGAGCAGTGCCACGCCGACCGCGTCGCGCAGCTCGACGCGGTCGGCATCCGCCATCGCGTGATGTGCAACCAGGGCGGCAAGGGCGAGCCGGTCGCGCGGCTGGTCGCCGAGTTGCAGCCCCCGGCCACGGTGTTCGTCGACGATCTCGCGGTTCACCATGCATCGGTGGCGAAGCATGCCCCCGAGGTGTGGCGGCTGCACATGATCGCCGAGCCGACGCTCGCGGTCCAGGCCCCGCCCGCGCCGGCCGCGCACGCGCGGATCGACGACTGGAGCGAGGCGGTCGAGTGGATCGAGGGCAAGTTGCGTGGATAGTCTCCTTCGTCATCCCGGCGAAAGCCGGGATCCATGGACGGCGTCCGTTCTCAGCTCCAGCCGTGCCGTATCCGTCGATCCCGGCTTTCGCCGGGATGACGTGGTGCCCTATTGACCCGCTCCCTACCGGAGTGCTTGAGCCAAGCCATGTCGATCGAACGGAAACTCGCCGAACTAGGGCTTGCTCTCCCCGCCGCCGCCGCGCCGGTCGCGGCTTATGTGCCCACGGTCGAGGCGGGCGGGTTGCTCTACATCTCGGGCCAGCTGCCGTTCCGCGACGGCGCGGTGATGACCGGCCGGCTCGGCGAGGATCGCGACGTGGCGTTCGGGGTCGAGGCGGCGCGGGCCTGCGCGCTGATGATCGTGGCGCAGGCCGGGCAGGCGCTGGGATCGCTCGAGCGGGTCGAGCGGATCGTCAAGCTCGGCGTGTTCGTCAGCTCGGATTCGCGCTTCACCGATCAGCCCAAGGTCGCCAACGGCGCGTCGGAGCTGATGGAGGCGCTATTCGGCGCGGCCGGCAAGCATGCCCGCAGCGCGGTGGGCGTGCCGGTATTGCCGCTCGGCGCGGCGGTCGAGATCGATGCGATCGTCGCCGTCCGCCCGGCTTGACGGCCTGCTCGCGCCGGCGCCCGTCGCGCGCCGGGTCGCTTTCCTGAGCGGCCGGGCATTCGCCCATCGCGGCCTGCACGGGGCGGGGACGATCGAGAACAGCCGCGCCGCCTTCACCGCCGCGATCGCCGCCGGCCACGGCATCGAATGCGACGTCCAGCTGAGCCGCGACGGCGAGGCCTTCGTGTTCCACGACGACACGCTCGACCGGCTGACCGAGGAGCGCGGGCCGGTCGACGCGCGCCCGTCGGGCACGCTCGACGCGATCCGCCTGACGGGCAGCAGCGAGACCGTGCCGCGCCTGCCCGAGATGCTCGGGCTGGTCGCGGGGAGGACGCCGCTGCTGATCGAGCTCAAGGCGCCGCAGCGGATGGTCGCGCCGATGTGCATGTCGGTGCGGCGCGCGCTCGAGGGCTATGGCGGGGCGGCGGCGGTGATGTCGTTCAATCCCGAGGTCTCGCGCTGGTTCGCCGAGCATGCGCCGCGGATCGTGCGCGGTCTGGTGGTGAGCGAGCGGGACAGGCGCGGCTGGCGCGGCCGGATCGGACGGCACCTCGCGCTGTGGCGCGCGCGGCCCGATTTCCTTGCCTATGACGTGCGCGACCTGCCGTCGCGCTTCGCCGCCGCCCAGCGGAGCCGCGGCCTGCCGCTGCTGACCTGGACGGTGCGCGACGCCGCGAGCGAGCGCGTCGGCCTCGCGCATGCCGACCAGATCATCTTCGAGCGGCCATGAGCGGGACCGTCGCCCGCCTCGGCGAAGGCGTGGCGCGCTGCGCCGCGGCCGAATGGGATGCGTGCGCCGGCAGCGACAATCCGTTCGTCAGCCACGCCTTCCTCGCCGCGCTCGAGGAATCGGGCAGTGCGATCGCGCAGCGCGGCTGGCAGCCGCTGCCGATCGCGATCGACGGCGCCGACGGGCGGCTCGCGGCGGTGATGCCGGCCTATGCCAAAAGCCACAGCCAGGGCGAATATGTGTTCGACCATGCCTGGGCCGATGCGTGGCAGCGCGCGGGCGGGAATTATTATCCCAAGCTGCAGATCGCGGTGCCGTTCACCCCGGTCCCGGGGCGGCGGCTGCTGACCCGCGACGCCGCACTCGCGCCCGCGCTGATCGCTGCGGCCGAGGCGGTGGTGCGCCAGCACGATCTCTCCTCGGCGCACGCGACGTTCATCGACCCGAGCGAGGTCGCCTTGTTCGAGGCGGCGGGCTGGCTGATCCGCATCGACCGCCAGTTCCACTGGACCAACGACGGCTATGCCGATTTCGACGGCTTCCTCGACGTGCTGACCTCGCGCAAGCGCAAGGCGATCCGCAAGGAGCGCGCCGCGGCGGTCGACGGGCTCGAGATCGTCCACCTCAGCGGCGCCGCGATCGGCGAGGCCGAGTGGGACGCGTTCTGGCAGTTCTATCAGGATACCGGCGCGCGCAAATGGGGCCGGCCCTATCTCACGCGCCGCTTCTTCTCGCTGCTCGGCGAGCGGATGGCCGACCGGCTGCTGCTGATTCTCGCGCGGCGCGACGGCCGGCCGATCGCGGGCGCGCTCAATCTGATCGGCGCGGACACGCTTTACGGGCGCTACTGGGGCACGACCGAGGAGGTGCCCTTTCTCCATTTCGAACTCTGCTATTACCAGGCGATCGACGCGGCGATCGCGCGCGGGCTGGGACGGGTCGAGGCGGGCGCGCAGGGGCAGCACAAATTGGCGCGCGGCTATCTGCCGACGCCGACCTGGTCGGCGCACTTCATTCCCGACGGCGGATTTCGGCGCGCGGTGGCCGATTATCTGGCGATGGAGCGCGCGGCGATCGCCGAGGATATCGATGTGCTCGCGGAAATGGCGCCGTTCAAACGGGATTAAGCGGCGCGCCGGCTGGTCGCGTTGAGCCAGGCGCGGGCCTCGCGCTGCGCCTCGGCGATCTCGCGCGCGGTCATCTCGTCGGCGACCTCGGCGCGGCATTCCTGCCCCCGGCGGCTGCCGCCGAGCGCGGCGAGGTTGAACCATTTGTGCGCCTGGACCAGATCGACCGCGACCCCGCCGGTGCCGGCCGAATAAGCAACGCCGAGATCGTAATAGGCTTGCGGATCGCCGCGCGCGGCATCGGCCAGTCGGCTTTCGATCAGAAAAGTCGCGGATTTGAGACTGCTACCCATGGTCGACCCCTTGTGACCGCAGCAGCTTCGGGCACGGGGCGCAAAGAAATGGTTAACGCCGCGCTCACTTTCTGCGGCGTCAGGCCGGATCGACCGCGAGATTGTCGATCAGGCGGGTACGACCGATGCGCGCGGCGGCGAGCAGCCGCGCCGGCCGGACGAGCCGACCGGCCGGAGCGAGCGTCGCCGCATCGCGCAACTCGACATAATCGACGCCGGCAAAGCCTGCCGCGGCGAGCCGGTCGACTGCCGCGGCGAGCGTCTTCGCCACATCGCCGCCCCCGGCCAGCGTCGCCGCCGCCTCGCCCAGCGTCCGCGGCAAAGCGCGCGCGACGACCTGCTCGTCCGGCTCGAGATAAGCGTTGCGCGACGACAAAGCGAGCCCGTGATCGTCGCGCACGATCGGCACGCCGACGATCTCGACGCCGAGATCGAGATCGGCCGCCATCCGCCGGACGATCGTCAGCTGCTGCCAGTCCTTCTCGCCGAACACGGCGATGTCGGGCCGCACCTGCGCGAGCAATTTGGCGACGACCGTGGCCACTCCATCGAAATGTCCGGGCCGCGCCGCGCCGCACAGCCCCTCGCCCAGCCCGGCGACCGATATGGTGGTGGCAAAACCCGGCGGATACATTTCCTCGGGCGACGGCGCCCACAGCAGATCGCAGCCGGCGGCGGTGAGCAGCGCGACGTCGCTCCCCTCGCGCCGCGGATAGGTCGACAGATCCTCGTCGGCGCCGAACTGCCTCGGATTGACGAAGATCGACGCGACCACCCGGTCGGCGCGGCGGCGCGCCTCGGCGACCAGCGCCAGATGCCCGTCGTGGAGCGCACCCATCGTGGGCACCAGCGCGATCGTCGCACCCTCCCCGCGCAATTCCGCGAGCGCGCTGCGCAACGCCTCCAGGCGACGGATCAATTGCACGGACCGATGGCCTCCGATATGCGAGGCCGGCGTCTGTGGGGGGCGCCGCCTTCGGAATCAAGGGACATCGACGCCGCGCGCATGGGCCACGACCGCACTCATTTCATCGTCTTCGCCAACGAAAAGGGCGGCACCGGCAAATCGACCACGGCGGTGCACGTCGCGGTCGCGCTGGTCGCGCAGGGCCGCCGCGTCGCCGCGATCGACCTCGACACGCGCCAGAAGACCTTCGCGCGCTACATGGAAAATCGTGCCGCGACGATCAAGCGCACCGGCGCGCAGCTGCCGATGCCGCGCTTCGAGGTATTCGATCCGGCGCGGGGCGCAACGATCGAGGCGCGGCTCGACGCGCTCGCCGAGGATGCCGAGATCGTCGTGGTCGACACGCCGGGGCGCGACGATCCCCACGCGGTGACCGCGGCGACGCGCGCCGATACGCTCGTTACGCCGATCAACGACAGCTTCGTCGACCTCGACCTGATCGGCCAGGTCGATCCCGACACCTATCGCGTCAAGCGCCCGAGCTTCTACGCCGAGCTGGTGTGGGAGGCGCGCAAGGCCCGCGCCAAGAGCGACGGCGGCACGGTCGACTGGGTCGTGCTGCGCAACCGCCTCCAGCACGTCGAGGCGAAGAACATGCGCCGCGTCGGCGCGGCGCTCGACGAGCTGTCGCGCCGGGTCGGCTTCCGCCTGATCCCGGGGCTGGGCGAGCGCGTGATCTATCGCGAGCTGTTTCCCAAGGGGCTGACGCTGATCGATCTCGGCGCGATTCGCGAAGCCGGCCTCAGCCACGTCGCCGCGCGGCAGGAGCTGCGCGAGATGATCGCCGGGCTGGCCTTGCCCGAGCATCTGCCGCTGCTCGTCGCGGCGGGCTGATGAGCCTGCCGCTGCTCCTCGCGCTCGGCCTGGTGGGCTGGGCCTGGTGGAAATCGACGCGCGACCGGATGCCGGCGGCCGAGGCGCGGCGGCTGCTCGAGCTGCCCGCCGGCGCCGGGGCGGACGAAATCCGCGCGGCGCATCGGCGGCTGATCGCGCGCGTCCATCCCGACGCGGGCGGCTCGGAAGAACTTGCGCGGCGGGTCAACGCGGCGCGCGACGTGCTGATCGCGGAGCAACGCCGGGGATGACCGCATGAGGACGATGGCGCGTTCGCACCGTTCGGACCGAGCCGTCGAAATCCTTTCCTTCTTATTGCCGCAAGAAATGTAGTGCACTTCGACAAGCTCAGTGCGAACGGACTTTCAGAGACAGGAGTCGCTTCACATGCCGCACATCTTCGATCCGACCTCGTTGCGCGAATATGATATCCGGGGCGTCGTCGGAAAAACGCTCGGGCCCGACGATGCGCGCGCGATCGGGCGCGGTTTCGCGACGCGGGTGCGCCGCGCCGGCGGCACGCGGGTCGCGGTCGGCTATGACGGGCGCGTGTCGTCGCCGATCCTCGAGGCCGCGCTGATCGAGGGGCTGACCGGGGGCGGCGTCGATGTCGTGCGGATCGGCATGGGGCCGACGCCGATGCTCTATTATGCCGAAGCCGTGCTCGAGGTCGACGGCGGCATCCAGATCACCGGCAGCCACAA
>CAXSHP010000094.1:0-9591 GCA_964236935.1 uncultured Sphingomonadaceae bacterium | reverse complement strand
ACAAGCAACGTCGGCACGACGTATAAGCGCGCCATCGAAAATATTCATCTTTCGCGGGACTAGATCATCCCAGCATGTACCCGGATATTTAACTTATCGAGCACCTCGATATGTTTGCAACAGTCATCTAACAATTGGAGAAGAAACGATGTGCAGGCCACACAACTTCGACGCCAACTCGAGGCGCTGACCGATAAGGTGACGCTGCTCAAGGAGCGCAAGCAGCACCGGTTCGGCGACTAGTCATCGTCAGGGTCGCTGATGCGTTTGATGTGAAACGCTCTCCGGCTTCATGCCCGCTGCGGTCGACGCGAACGATGGCGGCGCGAAGGAGGCGTGGCGCGCGAAGGACGTCGCATTCTTTAAGAAGCATGCACGGCTAGGCTCGGCGCTCAAAATTGGACATATTGATTCCATGCTAAATTTCGACGCGCTGCTGCGGCAAAAAGGGCTTTTGAGCGAAACCGACCTTGCGCGAGCCGAGGAAGTGCGCGCCCGCACGGGCAGTCGGCTTGCCGCGACGCTGGTCCGCCTTGGGCTGGTCCCGGAAGAGGAGATCGCGGCGGCGCTGGCCGAGTCGACCGGCTTTCCGCTTCGGCAACGCGCGTCCTTTCCCGAGACGCTTCCAGCAATCGATGGCGTCAACCGGCGTTTTCTCGTCAGGCGCGCCATTCTTCCGATCGAAGAAAGCGAGAGCATGGTCACTCTCGCCATGGCAGATCCTACCGACGACGATGCGCGTGACGCTCTGGCGTTCGCAACAAAAGCGCATATCGAGCCTTGCGTCGCAACCTTCGCCGATATCGAGGATCTCCTCGGGGTCGAGCCTGAAGGCGGCATCGACCTCGGCGACATAGTCAGCGGTCTGACCGCGGGAGCGGGCGGTGACATTGCCCGATTGCTGGAAAACGACTCTGAAGCACCTATCATTCGGCTCGTTCAGCGTATTTTGAGCAACGCCGTCAACCGGCGCGCATCCGACGTTCACATCGAGCCGATGGCCCGCCATCTGGCGATCCGCTACCGAATCGACGGTCGCCTGCAGGAGGTCGAACGCCACCCCGACAGCTTTGCCGCGCCGATCGCCTCGCGTATCAAGATCATGGCGGGTCTCGACATCGCAGAGTCGCGTCTTCCGCAAGACGGACGGCTGCGGCTCACGGTGCGCGGCCGCGAGGTTGACGTTCGCGTGTCGACCTCCCCGATCGCGCATGGCGAAAGCATCGTTTTGCGGCTGCTGGGGCGAAGCGAGGTGTCGCTCGATCTCGAAAGGCTTGGCCTGCCGGAGGCAGCCCTCGAAAAGTTCAACCGGGCGCTTGACCGGCCCCATGGCATCATACTGCTGACCGGTCCCACGGGGAGCGGCAAAACAACCACGCTTTACGCCGCAATTTCACGACTGCGCCGACCCGAGGTCAAGATTCTGACCGTGGAAGATCCGGTCGAGGTGCTGATCGAAGGAGTCAACCAGGTCCAGGTGCGGCCCGACATCGGCCTGAGCTACGCCGCCACGCTGCGCGCTTTCCTGCGACAGGACCCAGACATTTTGATGATCGGCGAGATTCGTGATCGCGAAACCGCCGACATTGCGTTGCGCTCAGCGCTGACCGGGCATTTGGTGCTCTCGACGCTCCACACCAACAGCGCGCTGGGCGCCTTCACCCGTTTGGTGGACATCGGCATCGAGCCTTACCTCACCGCCTCGACGGTGATTGCGACGATCGCGCAACGGCTCGTTCGGTCGCTCTGTCCAAGCTGCCGCACGCCGCACGTGCCTACCAATCTGGAGGTGGAACAGTTCAGGAGCGCCGATATTCAGGTCCCCGCCCATATCTATGATGCAAACGGCTGCGAGAGCTGTCTGCACAGCGGTTATGTCGGACGCGTGCCGTTGATCGAAGTGGTCGAGGTCGACGACCGGCTGCGCGGCCTGATTAGGGAGGGTCTGATCCGCGACGAGGAAGAGGAGCGTGTCACGGCAGACAGCCTGGCGGGTCATGGCCTGGCGCTGGTCGCCGCCGGTCGAACCAGTCTGGCTGAAGTGATGCGCGCAGTCACGCTGCAATGACCGAATGGCGTTGCCTTGTCGTCTCGAACGAGGGCCGGAGCGATTGGCGCCTCATCAATGCCGCCGACCGGCAAAATGTTGTGAGCAAACTCGTCGCCGAGGGTCTGACACCGCTGGAGATTAGAAGCGGCGCTACCAGTCTTCTGGAACGGCTCAACCAGCCGATCAGATTGCGGGGGGGGTTATCGGTTGCCGATCAGGCGCTCGTGATGACGCAATTGGCGACATTGATGCGCGCGGGCTTACCGATCGATCGATCGCTTGACCTGTTGCGCGAGCAGGCGCGCAACGCGCGAGTGCGGGCGCTGCTCGCAAGCGTGATCGCCCACGTGCGCAGTGGCGGGACGCTGGCCACCGCGCTCGACCAAATGAATTCCTTCCCCGCTTATGTGGTCGGCGTCATCCGCGCAGCCGAACGCACCGGGCATATGAACGAAGCACTGGCGTCACTTGCTTCGCGGCTGACGCTCGCGGCATCGACCCGCCGCCAGCTCATGACGGCGTTGACCTATCCGGCCGCGGTGCTCGGCGCCACGCTGCTCGCCCTGGCGTTGGTGCTGACGATGGTAGTACCGCAATTCGAGCCGATCTTCGCGGGGCAGGAGGACAAGCTGCCCGCGCTCACCAAGGCAGTTCTTGGCATGTCCAATGCAGTCAGCGACCATGGCTTCGTCTTGCTGTCGGGGGTGGGCATTGCGCCCATGTTCTTATGGCTTTTACTGCGCTCATCCGCGGGCATCGTTTTTCTCAACCGCTATCGCGTCCGTATTCCTGGCCTTGGCATGTACGATCAGTATGTCGCCGGCCAGTTCATTGGTATTTTCGCGACCTTGATAGGCGCCGGCGTCGCAGTCATCGACGCGCTGCCGCTGGCGCGTGACGCGATTGGCAGTCAGCGTTGGCGCAAATATGTCCAAAAGGTCGAACACGCCATCCGCGCCGGATCGAGACTTTCAGCCGCCTTGAGCCGCGATGCACTCATTCCGAATGCTGCGGTTCGCCTGATCGAGGTCGGTGAGCATTCCGGGCAGCTTGCGCAAACCTGCCGCGAGGCGAGCACGATTATCAGTGAAAATGTCCGCGCACGCATCGACCGGGTGGTGGCGCTCGTCAACCCGGTTGCGATTATCGTGCTCGGGGGATTGGCGGGTTTGCTGGTCGCGGGTGTGATGCTGGGAATTTTCGCCTTGGGTGATTTTGCCGGCTGAACGCAGCCGTCGCGGATCTGCATTAAATGGCGACAAATCATGGAAAATACTGCTTGAACGTGAAACTACTTCAGATCATTTCCCAAGTAATTGATTTGGCTAGATATTTACCAAGCAATGTTGCTTCAAAAATTCCTGCTTTCTTCGCAATATATTCTAGGACGGATCGACATTTAGGATTCCCAAGGGTCTTGATGTCTGATTCATGAGGTTTCCGTGATTTGGCGCGGAGCAGGTGATGGGTATCAAGCGGTACGAGTTGAGCGCGGGGCAATGGCTGCGGATCGAAGGTCTGGTGCCTGGCAAGGCAGGTGATCGAGGGCGGACGGGATCGGATAACCGCTTGTTCGTGAACGGTTGTTTGTGGGTTCTGCGTTCGGGTGCGCATTGGCGCGACCTGCCGGAGCGTTACGGCCGTTGGAAGACGGTGCATCGCCGCTTCAGCCGCTGGTGCCACGCCGGTGTATGGGAACGGGTATTCGATCTGCTCGCAACCGATCGGGACAACAGCTATCTCATGCTCGACAGCACCATCGTTCGCGCCCACCAGCAGGCAGCGACCGGAAAAGGGGGGCCTCGGACCAGGCGCTGGGGCGTTCCCGAGGCGGACTGACCACCAAGATCCACATGCTCGCCGACACGCTCGGCCGGCCGCTGCGCTTTCTCGTCACCGCTGGCCAGGTCGGCGACATAACCCAGGCACCCGCCCTGCTCTGCGGGATGCCTGCCGAGGCCGTGCTCGCCGATAAAGCCTATGACAGCAATGCCTTGCGAGCACTGATCGCCCGCATGGGCGCCGAGGCGGTGATCCCGTCGAACCGCTGCCGCAAGGTTGCCATCCCGCATGACGCCGCCATCTACAAGCACCGCAACCGCATCGAGCGATGCTTCAACAAGCTTAAGCACTTCCGCCGCTTCGCTACTCGATACGACCGCCGTACCACCCACTTCACAGGCTTCGTGTACCTCGCCGCCTCTATGATCTGGCTACGCTAAATGTCGATCCGTCTTAGTGGGATTTTAATGGCGAATTGACTTGCGAAGCAGCGATTTTGTGTTAGTTTTCGAGTCGTCGGGGCTGCATGGCCACCGATGAGGGGGGCATCCTCATGGGCAAATCCTTGTACGCGGCGCGTATATGCCGCCGCGATCTATTTATAGTCCTTATGGCGGCGGCAGCTTTGCTTGCCGGAGCTCGACCGGCATCAGCGGGTGAGACCACGACCTACAGTTATGACGCTTTGGGGCGGCTCACCAACGCAGCACATTCGGGCAGCGTCAACGGCGGGCTCAATCAGGCGTACAGTCATGATGCTGCGGACAACCGCACCAATGTGACGGTGACCGGGTCGCCCTTTTCCACATCGGCACGGGTCATCGTCCTGCCGCTCAAAGGGATGCCGGTGATCCCGCTCACCAACGGCTTCTGAATACGTGCCCACAATTCTATAAATGGGGTGGATCGTGATGAAAAAGTCTGTCTTTGCAATATTATTGCTAGCTCTGGAGTTGGTGAGCGTCAACCCGGCAATGGCTGCAGCGAACGCAGCGAATGGTTATATTACCGGCTTTGTTGCGCAAAATAATGGGACAGTATTTTTCTTCCAGAATGGGACGCTAAGCGGATCGCATCCCGCTTGCGATACGGGTGGCCTGCCGCAGCGCTGGGCTCTCGATGCGACGACGGCGGCAGGCCAAGCGCTGCTCAGCCTCCTGATCACGGCCAAGGTCACGCATCAGATCATAAAGATAAACGGTTCCGGCACATGTCCCAGCGGCGGCAATTCGGAATCGCCGGGCTTGTTCGTGACTGACGACGTCCAGTAGGCGTGGGATATGCGGGCGCTCATCACGTCGCCGTCAAGTTCTGCCGTCCGGATACACAACGGAAGGTTGGTCGATGAAACGTCCTCATTTGGCGGTTCTCCTCTTTGGGCTGGTCGGATTGCCGGCTCCGGCATTGGCGGACTGTGTGACGCGCACGTTCAAGGATGCGGGTGGAGTCGACCGGGCGTTGATCGTGCCGGCGCCGTCGGCTGAGGCGAAGGACTATGAGGCGCTCGGATTTCAGGCGGCGAGCTGCGGGACGATCGACAAGGCGGCCTCTCGCGACCAGCTGTGCGGGCTGACGAAGCTCGGCAACGACGCGGTTCAGAAAAGGCTGGAGGAAGTGCTTGGCGCACCGCCCGCCAAGATGTGCGCCTCGGCCAAGCTCGAAGCCTCGGTAGCGACACCGATCGCAGCGGACACGAGCACAACCACGACCGACGGCAGCACGACCACGGCACCTTAGGCTGAAGCGACGATCAGCGGCGCAAGGGAACGCGCAAGGGAACGCGCAAGAGAGCGGGGCGAGATGATGACAGGGTTCCTGCGCGGCCGGATGATTGCGGCCGCTCTTCTTTTCGGCTTGCACGGCGCGTCGGCGTTCGCGCAGTCGGTCACGCTGCCGGTGCCGTCGGTGCGCTCCTCGATCGACGAGCGCGGGGTCGATGCCGTGAGCGGCGGGGTGCAGATGAGCGATCCGCAGCTCTCGATCGGGACGAGCGAAAACGGGCTTGCGCACATCCGGTACTGGCCAGGCAACAGCGGCTGGCGGCACAGCTATATGATCTCGGCCAGGCTCGACACATCGAGCCATGTCACGGTGACGATCGGCGGATCGAGTACGGGGTTCACTTTATCGAGCGGAGTCTACAGCTCGGACCAGGGCGACGGATCTACGCTGACCGAGAACAGCTCCTCCTACACTTATACCGGCCGAGACGGAACCGTCGTCTATCTCGACAAGACGCTCGCGGCGTTGAACGCTAGCTATGGCGGCAGCGTCAGCGCGGTCGGAACCACGGTCACGCCGCCGACGGGATTGAAAACCTATCTGACCTACAAACGATCATCTTTTATCATTAACGTGTTGGGGAGCAACGTCACCGTCTACGTCGTGCGTCTCCAGTCGGTGACGACCTCGAGCGGGTTCCAGCTTAAATACAGCTATGCCACCAACACGCTGGACTCCACGACGGTTGACGCCTGGGTGCGGATCGCCACCGTCAGGGCGATCAACAACGCGGTCGACTATTGCGATCCGACCGCCGACAGCTGCTCCGGGTTCAGCCAGACCTGGCCGTCGGTCTCCTACAGCCTCGCCGCCTCGGGCTCGGGCAGCATCGAGACGGTGACCGATGCCGCCGCCCGCAGCAGATACTATGTCACGGACGCCGCCAACGGCACCGGCAAGCTGACCGGCATCCGGCGGCCTTCGTCGCCTTCGAGCAACAACATCACCTACGCCTACGACGCCAACAGCCGCGTCTCCAGCGTCGCGGTCGCCAATGTCGGCACCTGGGTCTATGCGTTCACCACCGGCAGCGGCGCGCTCACCGCGACGATCACCACGCCGACGGTTCCGAACAACCGCATCCTTGTCTCGAACACCACGCTGCTCCAGCCGACCAGCATCACCGACGAGAACGGCTACACCTCGACCTTCACCTATGACGGCAACGGCCGCCTCAAGACCGCCACCGGGCCGGGCGCCGGCAGCAACTACACCACCTACAATTACGACGCGCGCGGCAATCTGACCTCGACGGTGGCGACCCCGCAAAGCGGCTCGGGGCTCGGTACGCTGACCACCTCGGCGAGCTATCCGGCGAGCTGCGCCGTTGCGGCGACCTGCAACCAGCCGACCACCACCACCGACGCCGCGGGCAAGGTCACCAACTATTATTACAACACGAACGGCACGCTCGATTACGTCCAGGCGCCTGCGCCGACCGCCGGCGCCGCGCGGCCCGAGGTGCATTACAGCTATGCCAACGTCCAGGCCCGGCTCAAGAACAGCGCGGGCAGCATCGTGACGCAGCCCGATCTGGTCAATGTGCTCGACCATAGCACCACTTGCGCCACCGGCGCGTGGCCATGCGCCGCGGCCAACCAGATCGTCACCCAGCTGACCTATTACGGCGGGCCGGCGGCGACCAACCTGCTGGTCGCCAGCTCGATCGTCAAATCGGGGTCGGGCACGCCCAGCGCCACGACCGGCTTCGCCTACGACAACATCGGCAATCTGACGGGCGTGACCGATCCGGTCGGCAATGTCACGCCTTTCACCTACGCCGCCGACCGGCAGCTGCTGAGCGCGATCAGCCCGAGCCTCGACGGGTCGTCGACGAGCCTTCGGCCGGGAGTGATCTACCATTACAATGGCGACGGGCTGCGCGACTCGACCTCATGGGGTTCGTACAACCCGTCGACGCAGGGATTCGTCACGCGCAAGGTTGCTTTTGCCAACTTCGACGGCGCGGGCCGCAAGACGCAGGACGGGCTGTCGGACGGCGCTAGCACCTTCGCGCTCACGCAGTACAGCTATGACGGCGCCAACCGGCTCGGCTGCGCGGCGCAGCGGATGAACCCGGCGGTGTTCGGCGCGCTGCCGGGCTCGGCGTGCACGCTGGGCACGGCGGGGAGCTACGGCGCCGACCGGATCACGCATTATGTATGGGAATCGGCCGGGCTGCTCGACCGCACTCAGTCGGCCTTTGGGGTGAGCGGGCTGCAGCGCGACGACGTGCATTACACCCACACGACGCACGGCCAGGTGGCGACGGCGACCGACGCGAAGGGCAATGTGACGTCGTACACGTACGACGGGTTCGACCGTCTGCAGCGGACGTGCTACAACACCGCCTTGGCCTCCTGCACCGACAGCGCGAGCGATATCGTGAAGCTGACCTATGACAGCGCCGGGCGCCTGGTCAACCGCAGCCTGCGGGGTCATCCGCTGTCGATCGTGATCGGCTACACGTACGACGATCTTGGTCGGGTGACGCACGTCGCTTATCCGGGCGGGGGCGCGTTCGACCAGCCGGTTGATCTCGCCTACGACAATCTTGGGCGGATGCTGAGCGCGATCGACGCGGGCACGCACACCGCCAGCTTCGCCTATGACGCGCTCGGCAATGTGACGAGCCAGGGGGACTCGCTGGGCGCGCGCACGATGCAGTATGACGCGGCGGGGCGGCGCACGCGGCTGACCTGGGCGGACGCCCGCTACGTGACCTACGGCTATGACGGCGCGTCGAACCTGAAGACGATCAAGGAGAGCGGCACGACGGCGCTGGCGACGTTCGGCTACGACGACATCGGCCGCCGGCAGACGCTGACGCGCGGCAACGGGGTGGTGACGACCTACGGCTACAATGTGCTCGGGCTGACCAGCCTGGGCAACGACCTTGCCGGCACCGCGTCGGACCAGACGCTGGGGTTCGCCTACAATCCCGCCGGCCAGATCGCGACCAGGACCTCGTCGAACGACGTCTACGCCTGGACGCAGCACTACAACGTCAACCGCAACTATACGAGCAACGCGCTCAACCAATATACCGCGAGCGGATCGGTCACCCCGACCTACGACGTCAAGGGCAACCTCGCCAGCGCGGGGCCGACGACCTACAGCTACTCGACCAAGAACGAGCTGGTCCAGACGAGCGACACCGGCATCCAGTTCAACCACGACCCGCTGGGGCGGCTCGACACGATCAGCAACGCTCCGAGCGGGCCGACCGGGTTCCAGTACGACGGGCCGCAGATCTCGACCGAGTTCGCCGGCACGTCGCCCTATCCGCTGCTGCGGCGCTACGTCTATGGGCCGGGGAGCGACGAGCCGTTGCTGTGGTACGAGGGATCGAACTTCAACGACAAGCGCTACCTGGTGGCGGACGAGCGCGGCTCGATCGTCGCGGTGACCAACGCGAGCGGCACCCCGATGGCGATCAACGCTTACGACGAGTACGGCATCCCGGCCTCGACCAACCTCGGCCGGTTCCAGTACACCGGCCAGGCGTGGATCCCCGAGCTGGGCATGTACGACTACAAGGCGCGCATCTACTCGCCTACACTCGGGAGGTTCCTCCAGCCCGATCCGATCGGATACGGCGATGGGATGAACTGGTATAACTATGCCGGGGGTGACCCGGTCAACCATACCGATCCGAGCGGGACTTTTGATGGACCCGATATTATCGTTACGGGCCGGTTCGGTGGCGGATTCGACTTCTTCTCCGGGTTCGATTTCAACACCTTCAACTTCCTTCCGTCGTCGCCTTCGTTTTACCTCGGCGGGATAGATTTCAGCGGGATAGGGACAGACAACTCATCTGCTCCTAGCGACCCCGTTCCCGAGTCGGTGATCACTGCCAGGCGACAATCGATTCGAAACGCTCCGCCCGCCGGCAGCATTATCGGCATTAGGGGTGATGGGCCGCAAAGTGGGGATGACGGCTCCGAGATCGTCGTCACCGCGCCGACGCCGGC
>CAXSHP010000093.1:0-9655 GCA_964236935.1 uncultured Sphingomonadaceae bacterium | reverse complement strand
AATCGGGCGTGTCGGCGGCGAGAACCTTGGCGACCGCGGCGCGGCGGCTCGAAACGGAGCGCGCTCGCGATCATCGCGAGAAACACCGAGGGCTCGCGATCGCGCTCCGATGCGGCATAATAGGCGAGGGGGATCTGCCGATCCTGCAGCCGGTCGCACTATTGGGCAAGAAGCGTCGTCTTGCCATAGCCCGGCGCGGTGATGAGCGTCACCTGCGTCTGAAGTGTCTCATCGAGGCTCTCGAGCAATGCCTTGCGTTCGCAAAGTTTGCGGCCCCTCCGCTTCGGCGGGACCAGGCGGCTGATGTCCGGCGCGGCAAAGCCGGTGGACCGGATCCATCAGCGTGGGACGATCTTCCGCCAGCGTGGCCTGAACCGACGTGCGAATGCACTCCCAATCCATATGCGCCTTGCCGCAGACTTATCATGTCAAAGAGCCAGCAGGGCGTCAATAGCTGCATCTCTCACCTACGGCGGCCTGCCCCTCGTCGGACGTTCTGCGACTCTTCGAGGGCCTCATCGCTACCCATTGGCGCTGCGATCGTTAACCGCGCGAACAATACTGGCCACATCGCCCTCGCGGTGGCCGGCGTCGATCGCGAGTGTGAAGCCGGACAGAGCGGCGGCGGCGGTACGTGCGTCCGTGCCGGTCGCGCCCGCAAGATCGAGGGCCGAGATCAGATCCTTCTGCACGCCGCCGATATCGAAGCCGATCTCGGCGCTCTTGCCCAGCAGCAGCGGCAGCTTTCCCTTGAGCGCCGCGGTCGCGACAGGACTGTCCATCAGCACATCGAGTATCCCTTCCAGATCGAGGCCGCTGCGGCATCCCATCACCACACTTTCCGCGAGGCTGTGCCAGTAGGTGGCGAGATGCATGTTGACGACGAGCTTGGTGGTCGAGCCCGCGCCGGTCGCGCCCATATGCACGAGCTTGCGGCTGATCGCCGCCAGCGCCGGCCGAACGCGCTCGATCGCGTCGGCGGAACCGCCCGCCACGATCACGACGCGCCCCTCCCGTGCAGGGCCGACAGTGCCGAGAATTGGAGCGTCCACCAGATTGCCGCCGGCGTTCGCAACGAGGGGCGCGAGGTCGCGGATGAAGGTCGGACGGACCGTGCTGGTCTCCACGACGACGCGGCCCGAGAGGTCCGCCGCGAGCACCCCATGGTCACCCTCGAAGACGGCGGTGAGCGCGGACTCGTCCGCCATCGACGAGAGGATAATGTCGCAACCCGCGGCCAGGCCGGCCGGCGTCGCAAAGGCTGTCGCGCCCAGCGCAACCAGCGGCTCGCATTTGGCGGCGGTGCGGTTCCAGAGGCCGACGGGAAAGCCGGCCTGCACGAGCCGTTCCCCAAAGATGCCACCCATCCGCCCCAGCCCGAGCACGCCGATGCGCGCGGTCATGCGACGTCTGCCCGGGCGCCGCGCTCGCGCGTTAAGTCGAGCGCGACGTCCACGATCATGTCCTCCTGACCGCCGACCATCCTGCGCCGGCCGAGCTCGAGCAGGATCGCGCGGGTGTCGAGCCCGTGATCGGCCGCCGCCTTCTCGGCATGCCGGAGGAAGGACGAGTAAACGCCGGCGCAGCCGAGGCTCAGCGTCTCGCGATCGACGCGTACCGGGCGGTCCTGGAGCGGGCGGACGAGGTCCTCGGCCGCGTCCATCAGCGCGAACAGATCGGTGCCGTGCTGCCAGCCATGGACGTCGGCGGCGGCAATGAAGACCTCGAGCGGCGCGTTGCCCGCACCGGCGCCCATGCCGGCAAGGCTGGCATCGACGCGAACCGCGCCGTTCTGCACCGCGACGATCGAGTTGGCGACGCCGAGCGATAGGTTGTGATGGGCGTGGACGCCGCGCTGTGTCTCCGGCTTGAGTACGCGGTCATAGGCCCGTAGCCGCGCGGCATAGCCGTCCATCGTCAGCGCGCCGCCGCTGTCGGTGACATAGACGCAGTGCGCACCATAGCTCTCCATCAGCTTGGCTTGGCCCGCAAGCGCATCGGGCTCGGACATGTGGCTCATCATCAGGAAGCCCGAAACGTCCATGCCAAGTCCGCGCGCATATTCGATGTGCTGCCTAGCGACATCAGCCTCGGTGCAGTGGGTCGCGACGCGCACGGAACGCACACCGAGATCGTGGGCGCGCTTGAGGTCGTGGATCGTGCCGATGCCGGGCAGCAGCAGCGTCGTCAGCCTAGCATGGCTCAGCACGTCGGCGACCGCGCCGATCCAGTCCCAGTCGGTATGCGCGCCGAAGCCGTAGTTGAACGAAGAGCCGGACAGGCCATCGCCATGCGCGACCTCGATCGCGTCGACCTTGGCGGCGTCCAGCGCCTTGGCGATCTTCACGACATGATCGAGGCCGTCTTGATGACGGATCGCATGCATGCCGTCGCGCAGCGTCACATCCTGGATGTAGAGCTTGCCGGTGATGGGATCGAAGCTCACGCGGCGATCCTCTCCATGGTCCTGAGCGCGATCTTCTCGGCGGTCTTGAGCGCGGCCGACGTCATAATGTCGAGGTTCCCGGCGTAGGCCGGCAGATAATGCGCGGCGCCCTCCACCTCGAGGAAGATCGAAACCTTTAGGCCGGTGAATTCGCCGCCCATCTCGGGGATGCGCAACGGCCGGTTGGAGCCGATATGCTCGAACTGCACCGCCTGCTTGAGCCGGTAGCCGGGCACGAACGCCTGCACGTCCGCGACCATCGCCTCGACCGACGCAGCGATCGCCTCCCGATCGGCGTCGTCGCACAGGCAATAGACCGTATCGCGCATGATCAGCGGCGGCTCGGCGGGATTGAGGACGATGATCGCCTTGCCGCGATCCGCCCCGCCGACGACGCGGATCGCTTGCGCGGTGGTCTCGGTGAACTCGTCGATGTTGGCGCGTGTGCCGGGGCCAGCCGACTTCGACGCGATTGAGGCGACGATTTCACCGTAATGGACATGTGCGACGCGGCTGACCGCCGCGACCATCTGGATCGTCGCCTGGCCGCCACAGGTCACCATGTTGACGTTGGGCGCGTCGAGGTTGGCATCGCCGTTGACGGAGGGAATCGTATAGGGGCCGATCGCCGCCGGGGTGAGGTCGATCACGCGCTTTCCGTACGCGAGCAGCACCTCGCTGTGGCGCCGATGCGCACCGGCGCTGGTGGCGTCAAAGACAATGTCGGTGTCCCGGAACTCGGGCATCGCAAGGAGGCCGTCCAGCCCGTCGGCAGTGGTCGCGATCCCCATCCGCGACGCCCGCTTCAGTCCGTCGGATTCGGGATCGATACCGACCAGCACGCCCATCTCGAGCAAGTTCGACAGGCGCATGATCTTGATCATCAGGTCCGTGCCGATGTTGCCCGATCCGATGATCGCGACCTTGGCCTTTCCGCTCACGCCGCTTCTCCGTAGCGGAAGCTCACGCTGCCGAGGCCGCCGATCGTCGCCCGGACCCTCTCGCCCGGCTTGATCGCCACCATCGGCCCCAGCGCGCCCGACAGCACGATATCGCCGGCCCGCTGCGGATCGCCGCGCGCGGCGAGCGTTCGCGCCAGCCATGCGACCGCCTCCAGCGGATGCCCGAGGCATGCGGCGCCCGCGCCGAGCGACGCGACAGCACCGTTGATCTCGAGCACCATGCCGCTGCTCCACAGGTCGAGCCCGTCGAGCGGCCGCCGCTCGGACCCGAGGACGAAAAAGGCCGACGAGCCATTGTCGGCGACGGTATCGGCGAAGCTGATCTTCCAGTCGGCGATCCGGCTGTCGACGATTTCGATTGCCGCGACCGCCGTACCGATCGCCGTCCGCACCTGCTCGACCGGAGCCTTCGGGTCGGTGATCGCAGCCGCCATGACGAATGCGACTTCGGCTTCGACCCTGGGCTGAAGCACCGCCCCCGCCAGCAGCACGCCGCCGTCCGGTGTCGCCATGTCGTCGAACAGTACGCCGAAGTCGGGCTGGTCGACGCCGAGCTGGGCCTGCACCGCCTTCGCCGTCAGCCCTACCTTGCGGCCGACGATGCGCCGGCCGGCAGCGCTCCAGTAGCGCGTGTTGATCGCCTGAACGGCATCGGCGCCATCGATGTCGTTGACCGACAGACCGTCGCGCAGCGGGGGGACGGGCGGACCTCGATAGGCGTCGCGCAGACGGCCGGCGATCTGTTCCGGGCTCATGCCCCTGCTCCCGCCGCCACTGGCGAGCCGGGCAGCGTCCGATAGCCGCCGCGCCAGTGTAGCAGCGGCTCCCGATCGAAGGTCCGGAGCCGCAGCACCCGGCCAACGAAAATGCGATGGTCGCCGCCGGCCAGCAGTTCCTCGCGCGCGCATTCTAGCCACGCGACCGCGCCGTAGATCAGCGGCAGCCCGTCGAGACCCTCTTCCCAGCCGACCGTTCGGAAACGGTCGATCGGACGGCAGAAGTCGCGCGAAACCTGCTCCTGATCGCCCGCCAGGATGTTGACGGCGAATATGTCAGCGGCATGGAAGATCGGGAAGGCATAGCTGCTGCTCTTGATGCTCCACTGGATCAGCGGCGGATCGAGCGACAGCGACGCGAAGCTGCTGATCGTCAGGCCATAGGGTCGCCCATCCCCGTCCCGCGTCGAGACGACCGACACGCCGGTCGCGAGATGGCCCATGCCGTGCCGGAAGCTGGCGGCGTCGATCTCCATCGTCATTGGGTGTTCACCTCGGCGGGGACCGGCTCGCCGCGCAGAAAGGCGAGGTGAAGCCGGTTGAACAGGTCGGCATTCTCATATTGCGGCCAGTGCCCGCATGCGTTCATCACGACATAGCGCGCATCGGGAATCATCCCCGCAATCTGCGCGCCCTCCTCGGGCGTCGCGGTGGGATCATGCGAGGTCCAGACGACCAGCGCGGGCGCCTGGATCGCGCGATACTGCGCCGCGTCGATCATGTTGCGGCGGCGCACGTCCATCTCCTGAAGGCACAGGATCCGCGCCATCGCGGCGGGGAAGCCGGGCTGCGCGTAGATCGCGCGGCGCGTCTCGACGAGATCGTCCGACACCAGCGCCTTGTCGTACATCAGGAACTCGAGGCGGGCGCGGATATGCTCGACGCTCGGGTCGTTCACAGCCGCCATCGATAGCGTCTTGAGCCGTGCCATCACCTCGGGATGGGCGGTCCAGCCGCCGGCGGTGTTGAGCACGATCCGGTCGACAACGTCGGGGTGATGGACGGCGAGGTACGTCGTCACCCATCCACCAAGCGATTCGCCCGAGACATGCGCGCGGTCGCGTCCCAGTGCCTTCAGCACCGCAAGGACGTGCGCCGCATAGTCGGCCATCTCGTAGGGCTGGGCGGGCTTGTCGGTCCAGCCGTGCCCGATCAGATCGATCGCCACCGCCCAGAAATGCTCGCCATGCGCCGCGAGATTGCGCGAATAGGCCTCGGCATGGCCGCCCGTTCCGTGCAGCAGCAGCAACAGCGGCTGGTCCGGCGAACCGGACGACAGATAGCGCGTGCGTACGCCCCCGGCATCAAGATAGCCCTGCGCGAAGGCCACCCCGGTCAGGTCGGACCAGACCGACGCGAAGCGCGTGGGGCCCGTCGTCATGCGGCTTGCTCGAGCGGAGCGGCGACGGCCCCGACGGGATCGCCCGCGAGCGTCAGCGCCTGGGCGACAAGCTCTGCCGGCCGCGTGTCGGCGTAAGCGAGATAGTTGGCGGCGAGCAGCCGGACTGGATCGCCAGCATAATAGCGCTCGTACTGGAGCAGCCGCTGACCGAACGCCTCACCCGCGAGATCCCACGCTAGCTTGAACAATCGCACCCGATCGAGCGACGACATGCCCGCGCCCTGATAGTAGCGATGCATCTCGGCATTGATCTCCGGAGCGCCGAAGTCGGCCGCCGTCGGCATCATCATGAAACCGCCGGCGGCGATCGTCTGGATCACCTCGATCACGCGCGGATAGGCGGTCGGCATGAACGTCCTGAGCGTCTGCAATGGCGCGAGCGCGGGGCGCACCGTGCCGCTGTGGGTCGTCTCGCACTCCACCTCCGAGCGGACGAGGCCGCTCTTGATCATCTCGACATAGCCGAGGCACTCGCCCAGCATCTGCTGGACGTGCAGGAACTGATCCGCCTTGATCGACTGCGCGACCGCCATCGCCACGCCGACCGCGAACTGCAGCTTCACCAGCGCGCGCGTGTTGGTCTGGTGCGCGGTGTGGTTGCGCAGCGAACTGTCCGGATACATCGCGTTCGACAGCGCAACGTCGCGGTAGCAGAACACCCGATCCCACGGCACGAACACCTCGTCGAAGATCAGCAGCGCATCGTTCTCCTCAAAGCGGGTCGAGAGCGGGTGGTCGAAGCTGTGCCGATCGCCTGCCTTCACATAGGGCTCGCGGCATATCTGCCGCAGGCCGGGCGAGCTCGTCGGGATCGCGAAGACGATGGCATGGTCCTCGTCGCCGGGCTTGAGGCCGGGCAGGTTGTACATCATCATCTCGTCCGAGACCGGTCCCAGCGTCGCGATCATACGCGCGCCGCTCATCGTGATGCCATCAGCATCCTCGCGGACCACCCGCAGGTGCATCGAGCCCTGCTCGGCGGACGTCTTGGAGCGATCGTTCTGCGGAGAGATCAGCGCGTGGCTGAGGAACAGGTCGTTGTCGCGCACGTGGCGATAATAGTTCACGACGTTCTCGCCGAACCGCTCGCCGCCGCGCGCGAACACGTGACGGCTCTCCCAGAGCGCAAGCATCGTGCTGTTCATGAAGTCGGGCGAGCGGCCCATCAGGCCGAACGTCATGTCCGACCAGATGCGATAGGCCTCGCGCTTGCGGCGCAAATCCTCGACCGATCGCGCCGGCATGAACGCCATGCCGGCGCGATCCCCGGTCTCGGGCTCGACATAGGACAGCGCGTCCGCCAGCGTGGGATCGACCTGCGCGTCGTAAAGCCTGGCGAGCTGCTCGACGCTGGCCGAGAAGGCGGGGTGCGCCGTGACGTCGTCCACCCGTTCGCCGTTTACCCAAACGTCGCGCCTGCTGGCCTTGAGGCCGGCGATGAACTCTTTTCCGCTGCGGATCGCCATATCAACTCTCCAGGATGTACGTGGATGCCGCCGCCGTCAGGAGGCGGCAAGCTCGGATCGATGTTTTGTCGGTGCACTGGCCGGGGCCGCCGTCAGCACGCCCATGCCGGTGATCCACGGCTCGACGGGAGCATAGAACAACGGCTGCGCGGTGTAGCCGGCGGCGGCGCCGACAGCTGCGAGGGCGGCGATCCAGCAGCGCAACTCGTGCGCGCCGGACCCGCCCGCGGCGCTGATTGCCTCGTCGCTCTCGCTTTCGAGAACATCGAAGTCCCCGGCCGCGAGCGCCGCGATGATGCGGCGGTCAAAGTCGGGGTTCAGCGCGCGCAAGGCGGAACCGCCGCTCGCGAAGAGCCTGCCCTCGCCATGCACCCGGTGCTGGCGTGCGAGCCGGTCGGCATGCGACAGCGCGCCACCCTCACGCAGCCGCCGACCAGCCTCGCCGGTGGCACCCCCGACCGAGGGAAGCGGCGGGTCGTGCGAGAGGCCGCCCGATCCGATCATCAAGATCCGCTCGTCGCGGCTGCTCGCCCATCGGCCGATGGCGTGGCCGAGTGCACGGGCCCGCGCCAACTTCGGCCGTGGCGGCGCCGCGCAGTTTATGAACACGGGGATGCACCGCGTCGGCACGCCCTCCCCCGCCAGCAGCTCGAGCGGCTGCGTGCCGCCGTGATCGACCGGCATGCTGTAGGAGAGCGCAACGTCGATGCCGCTCGCCAGGCAGGACGCGGCACAGGAGGCGGCGATCTCCTCGGGCACGTCGAGCATGCCCGGCACCGTCCCGAAGTCGCCAAGCGAGCGCGCGCCGATCCCGATGCAGAACGCCGGCAGCAGATCGTAAACGAACCCGTTGAGATGATCCGGGTAGAAGACGATGCAGAGGTCGGGCCGCTCCGCGGCCGCGGAGCGCCCAGCGGCGGCGACGGCGGCATGCCACGCGCGCTCGATGTCCGGCTCGGCGCGGTTCCGGTCCATCAGCGGACTGTGGGAAAAGCAGACGGCCCCGGTGATCATGACCCGTAAATAGTCCGGACGTTGACACGTTCAACGCGACCGGCAATCCTGTTCGCTATATGAACAGACCCGAGAGTGGAGCCCGCGAGGAGCAGGACGCGCGCGCCGTCTATCGCGACGTGCGATCGCTGGCGCGTGGCCTGCGGCTGATGGAGGTGCTTTCGCAGTCGGGCTGGACCCGCCCCGGGCTGCTCGCCGCCGCCGCCGATCTCGATCGCTCATCGACATATCGGCTGGCGAACACGCTGATCGAGCAGGGCTTCGTCGAGCGGCGCCGCGAGGACGGCGCGCTCGCGCTGACCGGCAAGATCAGGCGCATCGCCGACGGCGTGCGGGGCGACGAGCTGCTGCTCGGGCGGATCGGGCCGCATCTCGCGGCGCTCACGGCCGGGATCAGCTGGCCGAGCGACGTCGCGCTGCTCGCGGGCGGCAGCGTCACCATCCAGGAGTCGACGCACCGGCTGAGCCCGATCACCTTCCATCGCGCGACCATCCAGCAGGAGCGGTCGCTCCTCGACACCGCGCTCGGCCGCGCGATCATGGTGACGCTCACGCCGGCCGAGCTCGATGCGGCGCTCGACATCGCGGTCGCGATCGACGGCCCCGATCGGGGGCGGAACATCGATCGGCAAATCCTGCGCGACACGCTCGCCGAATATCGGCGCCTCGGCTATGCGTGGGCGGCCGGAGCGGTCGACCCGAACGTCTCAGCGATCGCGCGCGGCTTCAGAGGCAGCGACGGCTTCGTCGGATCGATCAACATCGTCTTCTTCCGCAGGGTGCTGTCGCCCGTGACGGCGGCGGAGCGCCATCTGCCGGCGCTCGTCCGCTGCGTCGAGGCTATCGCGGCGGAGTCGTGAACGCGCCGCCCGAGCGGCGCGGGGCCGCCAGCGCGGTGCCCACCCCACCGAGCTGGACCAGCGCGGTGGCGAACAGGCCGACCGCGAACAGCCCGAAGCGCGCGTCGAGCAGCACGGCGATGCTCCGGCCGAGCGCGACCCGCTCAACATCATCGCGGGGCCGAAGCCGGCGTAGCGGCCGCTGCGGTCGAGCGCACCAAGTTGCGCGAAGAAATAGGGCATCGAGAGTATTGTCGAGATTCCCAGGAACACGTTCCCCGCCAGGAACACCGGCGCGCTCGGGTGCGACGTCAGCAGCGGCGCCAGCACCGCGAGGACCGCCACGACCGCCGTGATCGGCACGACCGGCGCGACGCGTTCGCCGATCAGACGCGCCAGCCCGGCGCCGAGCAGCGCGAAGACCATGCCGAACCCGATCGCCCGGCTCGCGCCATAGACGCCGAACCCGGCCGCCACGCCGATCGTCGGCATGAACGCGTTGAGCGTCGACTGGCCGATGAAGAACAGCCCGAACGCGCCGAGCGCCACGATCGCTCGCGCCCGCTGTCCGATCGGCGCCGCCGGAGCAGCCACCGCCGCGTTCATGGGCAGGCGCGCCAGCAGCGCGCATGCCGCCGCTGCCGTGGCGCTCACCACCGGGAACAACGAAAACAGGCCGAAACGCGCGATCAGCGCCGCGCAGACCAGGAACACGGTGCAGGCGAAGCATACCTCGATCATCACGAAGAT
>CAXSHP010000092.1:0-9716 GCA_964236935.1 uncultured Sphingomonadaceae bacterium | reverse complement strand
CGCTGGTCGGCACGTCGAGGCAGCCGAGGATGTTCATCGTCGTCGACTTGCCCGATCCCGACGGGCCCATCACCGCGACGAAATCGCCGGCGGCGATGTCGAGGTCGACCCCCTTGAGCGCCTTGAACGCGGCCTCGCCGGCGCCGAACTGCTTGGTCACACCGCGCATGGCGATGAGCGGTTCAGCTGGCACGGCGCCGCCTCGTCCCGCTGCCCGCGCCGGCGTCGGTCTCGCCGGCGGCGAGCTGGCCGGTGATCACCGCCATCCCCTCGCGCAGCTGCGGACCCGAGACCTCGGTCTGGCTGCCGTTGGTGTCGCCGACGGTGACGCGCAGCGCGATCGGCGCGCCGTCGTCGCCACGCACGTAGATCGTCTGGCGGCTGCCCCGCCCGATCGCCACGTCGCGCTTGCCGGCGCCCCCGCCGCCGGGGCGGCGCGGCGGCATCAGCACGCTCGTCACGCCGCCGCTCGCCTTGCCCGCGCGCGCCGCGCGCTCGGGCGAGAAGCGCAGCGCGCTGTTGGGCACGAGCAGCACGTCGTGCTTCTCCATCGTGACGATATCGGCGGTCGCGGTCATCCCCGGGCGCAGGATCAGCTCGGGATTGGCGACGCTGAGCTCGGCGGTATAGGCGACGACGGTGTTGGTCGTGCTGGCGGTGCTCGACGCGCTCGCGTCGCTGGCGTTGGCGCCGACGTCGACGCGGGTGATCCGCGCGGGGAAGGTCCGCCCGGGAAAGGCATCGACCGCGAAGGTCGCATGCTGCCCCTGCGCGACCTGCCCGACGTCGGCCTCGTCGACCTTCACCTCGAGCTTCATCTGCGCGAGATCTTCGGCGATGATGAACAAAGTCGGCGCGTTGAGCGACGCGGCGACGGTCTGCCCCGGTTCGATCTGGCGGGAGAGTACCACGCCGTTCACGGGCGAGACGATCGACGCCTTGCCGAACTGGGTCTGGTCCGACGACAGTTGCGCGCGCGCCTGCGCCACCTGCGCCTCGGCCGAACGCACCCCGGCGAGCGCGCGGGCGTTGTCGGCGCGGCCGGTGTCGAGCTCGGTCGCCGAGGGGACCTTGCCGCCCGACAGGCGATAGACCTGCTCGAGCCGCGCGAGATTGGCGCGGGTCTGCGCCGCCGTCGCCTGCGCGGTGCCGACCGCGGCCTGCGCCGCCTCGAGCGACGCCCGGCTCTGCGCGATCGCATCGCGCAGCCGCGAGATATCGAGCCGCGCGAGCGTCTGGCCCTTGGCGACGCGATCGTTGTTCTGCACGAACACCTGCGTCACCAGCCCCGACAGCTCGGAGCCGACCTCGACCTCGTTGGTCGGCTGGAGATTGCCGGTCGCCGAGACCGCCACGGTGAGATCGCCGCGGGCGATCGGCTGCGTCGCATAACTGACCGCATCGCCGCCGCCGAACACGCATTTCGACAGCAGCAGCAGAAGCAGCACGATCCCGACCGCGATCGCGCCATATTTGAGCGGCCTGGCAAAGCGCGACGGCGGCGGGACGCCGAGAAAATCGTCGAGCGGGGCCTGCCCGGCGGGATCGGTCATCTGGTTCATCACAACCTCGTCGTATAAGTGCCGGCGGCCGGAGCGGGCGCCGCCTGCCAGCCGCCGCCGAGCGCCTTGTACAGCTGCACCGTCGCGGTGGCGCGCGCGGCGCGCGCCGACGCCCGGCTGTCCTGGCTCGACAGCAGGCTGCGCTCGGCATCGAGCAAAGTCTGGAAATCGATTAGCCCCGAGCGATATTGCAGCCGTGCGAGCAAGGTCGCGTTGCGCGACGCCTCGTCCGCGACGACCAATGCGCGCTCGCGCTGCTCGGCCGCGGTGATCCCGCGCAAGGCGTTCTCGACCTCCTCGAGCGCGGTCAGCACCGCCGAGCGATAGGCCGCGAGCGCGGCATCGGCCGCAGCGCGCTGCCCCTCGATCCGCGCGCGGATCTGCCCGCCCTCGAAGATCGGTGCGCTGATCGCGGCGACGAGGCTGCCGATCGACTGGCCGAAGACCCCGCCGACGGACTGGTCCGACCCGTCGATCGAGCCCGACAGGCGCAACGCCGGATAGAGCTCGGCGGTGGCGACGCCGATCCGCGCGACCTCGGCGGCGAAGCTGCGCTCGGCGGCGGCGATGTCGGGGCGGCGCTGGATCACCTCGGCGGGGATTCCGGCGCCGACCGATACGGGCGGCAGCGGGATCGGCGCGGGCCGGCGCAGCGCCGCATCGACCGCGCCGGGCGCGTCGCCGGTGAGTACCGACAGGCGGTTGAGCGCGGTGGTATAGCTGTTCTCGAGCGTCGGGATCGTCGCGGCGGTCTGCGCGCGCAACTGGCGCGCCTGCTCGAGATCGAGCGAACCGACCAGCCCGGCCTGGACCCGCCAGCCGACGATCTGCAGCGTCTCGTCCTGCGACGCGAGATTGTCGCGCGCGATCTTGAGCCGCGCCTGGGCAAGCCGCGCGTCGACATAGTTGAGCCCGACCTCGGCGGCGACGCTGAGCTGGGCGTTGTGGAGGCTGGCCTCGCTTCCCGCGGCATCGGCGCGCGCGGCCTCGGTCGAGCGGCGCAGCCCGCCGAACAGGTCGGTCTCCCACGCCGCGTCGAGCCCGGCGCGGAACACGGTCGTGTCGCCGCCGCTGTCGAACACGGTGCCGGTGGTCGGATCGACGAAGCTGTCGCTGCCCCGGCCGACGCTGCGGTTGGCCGAGCCGCTGACCCCGAGCGTCGGCAGCTGCGCGCCGACCGCCGCGCGGACCCCGGCGCGCGCCTGACGCAGCCGGGCGACGGCGGCGTCGATATCGCGGTTGCGGGCCAGCGCGCGATCCACCAGCGCGCTCAGCGCGGGATCGTCGAACCGCGTCCACCACATGGCCAGGTCGGTCTCCGGCGTCGCCGCCGGCGACGGTGCGACGAAGCGCTCCGGCGCGTTCAGCACGGCGAGCGACGGCGGGCGATAATTCGGCCCGACGCTGCATCCGCCGAGCAGGGCGAGCGCGAGCGGCAGCGCCTGCAGCGGGCGGAGAATGCGTTCGGCCATGCGGTCGGTCGTGCGCCTCGCTTCTTGCCCCGATATTTCACCGCTGACATATCGTCGCACCGGCCGCCAGGCCACCGGCGCATCGCTCAGGCGGCGGTCGCCTGCGTGCGATTATCGTGCGCAAAGGCGACGCTGCCGCGCGCCTCGCCCTTGGCCTGGTAGAGCGCACGATCGGCCGCGGCGAGCAGCTGATCGAGATCGCGGCTTTCGCGCGGGGCAAGCGCGATGCCGATGCTCGCGCCGATCCGCACGGTCCGGTCGCCGATCAGATAAGGCGCGGCCAGCAGATGGACGATCCGCCGCGCCAGCCGGTCGGCCCCGGGCGGCGTGATCCCGGCCTGGAGCACCATGAATTCGTCCCCGCCGAGCCGTGCGGCGACGTCGCGCGGCCCCAGCACATGGGTCAGGCGCCGCGCCACCTCCTGCAGCACGGCATCGCCGGTGGGGTGGCCGAGCTGGTCGTTGACGACCTTGAAGCGATCGAGATCGATGAAGTGCAGCGCGAGCATGCCGCCGTGCAGTTCGGCATGCGCCAGCTCCTCCTCGAAGCGCTCGCGCAGCAGGATGCGGTTGGCGAGACCGGTCAGCGCGTCGGTCCGGGCGAGGCCGGCAAGCTGGGACTTGGCGACCAGCTGGGCGAGCAGCGTGCGATAAAGATGCCCCGCCGTCTCGAGGCCGGCGATCGCGAACGAGCCGATGATCGACGCCTGAATGAGATAAGCGAAGCGGTCGGCGGGCAGCATCGTCCCCGATGGCTGTCGCGCCGCCATCGCGATCACCGTCGGCCCGGTCGCGATCATCAGGCTCGCCACGCAGATCCACGGGCGCACCGACAGCCGCAAGGTCAATCCCGCGCCGTAAGCGAAGATCAGCCCGGTCACGAGCGTGGGCGCGGTCGTATCCGGCAGGCCGAGCGCGCGGACGTCGAGCGCCGCGACCATAGCGGCGAACAGGAAGCTGCCGAGCGCGTAGCGGATCTCCCAGATCCGCGCTTCGGCGCCGGTCATGGTCCGTAGCGCGTGGGCGCGACGATAGTCCCGGACCAGCGCGATCCGCGTGAGCGACCACAGGGCCATCGCCGCGGTCAGACCGATGATCGCCCCGTCGCCGGTGCGCAATCCGAGCACGCCGCCGACGACGAGCACCATGACGCCGACCAGCACGATCGACCGCAGCGTGGTGAACAGATTGTCGACCAGCTCGAGATAGATGCCGTCGGGCAGACGTGCCGCGCCCGGCCGGGCAGATCGCGTGTAGATCATCGAGCACCTTGCAAGTTCGGCCCGCCCGCGAATAACCCCATCCGGCCGCACCCTAGAACGATGCCCTTAAGGTTTCGTTTGTCGCGACCAATGCGTCGCGCTCGACCCGATGCATCGTCGTCCCGCACCTTGACAGATCGAATTTACCATCCATATACCATCCACGTGGATGGTGAAAGATGAGCGCAAGTTTACCGGATCTGAAATCCAAGGCCGATAGCGAGAAGATCACGATCAACCTCGGTTTCGTCGATCTCGGTCATATCGATCTGATGGTGCGCGACGGTTTCTATGCGAATCGCACCGATTTCATCCGTACCGCGATCCGCCACCAGCTCGAGCGGCATGCCGAGGCCACGCATAAATCGGTCGTGCGCAAGCAGCTCGATCTCGGCATCCGCCACTTCTCGCGCGCGGACCTCGAAGCGGTCCGGGCCAGCGGCGAGATGCTCGACATCCGCGTGCTGGGGCTCGCCGCCTTCGCCGCCGACGTAACTCCGGAACTGGCCCGCGCGACGATCGCGTCGCTGACCGTGCTCGGCGCGCTCCACGCCGGCGCCGCGCTCAGGGCCGCGCTGAACGACCGCATGCAATGATCTCTTCTTCTCTCCTCGAGCAAATGGACATGACCATGGCGATTCCCTCATCGCTTACCGAAGCGCTGCGCCTGACACGGGCGGGCAAGCTCGGCGCGGCGACCCAAGCGATCCAGACGATGTTCGCCAACGGCGCACCAAGCGAGGCGCCGGCGGCGGCCGACGTGCTCGACCTCGTGCCCCAGCGGGTCGCGTTCGCGCCGCCGCGCCAGCCCGGGCCGACGACCGCGGCGAAGCCCGGCGCCGGCGGAACCTTCGCCGACCGCAGCTATGCCGGCCCCGCCGGCCGGCTGAGCTACAAGCTGTACGTTCCCGCCGGCGACCGGCGTGACCTGCCGTTGGTCGTGATGCTCCACGGCTGCACCCAATCGCCCGACGATTTCGCGCGCGGCACGGGCATGAACGCGCTGGCCGACGAGCTTGGCTTCGCGGTGGTCTATCCGGCGCAGACGCAGGCGGCCAACGCCTCGCGCTGCTGGAACTGGTTCAAGCCCGGCGACCAGCAGCGCGACCGCGGCGAGCCCGCGCTGATCGCCGGCATCACCCGCGCGGTGATCGCCGAGCTGCCGATCGACCCGCAGCGCGTCTACGTCGCCGGTTTGTCCGCCGGCGGCGCCGCGGCGGCGGTAATGGCCTCGGCCTATCCCGATCTGTACGCGGCGGCGGGCATCCATTCCGGGCTCGATTGCGGCGCGGCGCGCGATCTGCCCTCGGCGATGATGGCGATGAAGCAGGGCGGCCGGGCGTCAGGCTCCCGGCCGGGCGGTTTCGTGCCGATCATCACCTTCCACGGCGATCGCGACGCCACCGTCCACGAGACCAACAGCGGCGAGATCGTGGGTCGCGCCGCGGCACTGGCCGGCGTCGCATTGATGACGCGCAGCGAGCAGGGCCGCAGCGACGGCGGCAAGGCCTATACCCGCACCGTCAGCGCGGATGCCGCGGGCCGCGCGATGATCGAGCGCTGGACGATTCATGGCGGCGGCCATGCCTGGTCGGGCGGGCGGGCGGGCGGCTCCTACACCGATCCCAGCGGCCCCGATGCGTCGCGCGCGATGTTGCGCTTCTTCCTTGCGCAGCGGCTCGACGCCGGTTCGGCCGCGCGCTAGCGGAAGACATGACCGCAACAAGGCGGTCGCGCAGGCCCGCGGCCGAAGGAACGCTCTGCCGCGTGCTTCGCTGTGCAAGCGGCGCGTATCGTCGCCGGCAAGCGAGGACCTCGATAATGGCGGATAAACGCGCGACCCTGTACCGGATGATATTGCCGGATCACACCTGCCCGTTCGGCGTGCGGGCCAAGGCGCTGCTCGAGCAGAACGGTTACGAGGTGGACGATCGCGTCCTGCGTTCGCGCGATGCGGTGGACGCGTTCGAGGCGAAGCACGGGGTCGACACCACGCCGCAGGTCTTCATCGACGACCGGCGGATCGGCGGCAGCGACGATCTGCAGCGCTATCTGACGGATGCCTGACCGCGCGGCGACGACATGCGCGGAAACAAGGAACATGGTAGGGCAGAAGGCGTTCCTGCGTTGATTCACGGTCCGCTCTCGTGATGCACCTTCACCTTGGGGACGCCGGCCCGGTCGCGCAGTCGCGCGAAGGTTCGGCAACACCCTCGGTCACATCTGTCAAGCCCCCGCGAGCTTATGAGGAGACTGCATGACCGATCGCCTGAAGGAGCTCGCCACGCTGGGCCAAGCAGTCTGGCTCGATTTCGTCGACCGCAAGTTCCTGGCGGAGGGCGGCCTGCGCAAGCTGGTGGCGGAGGACGGCCTGACCGGCGTCACCTCCAATCCCTCGATCTTCGAGAAGGCGATGGGCCATGGCGACGCCTATGACGAAGGCTTCCAGGCGTTCCTGACGAAGGCCGACGCCAGCGTGCAGGACGTCTATGAAAACGAGGCGATCGCCGACATCAAGGCGGCGGCGGCGGATCTGCGCCCGGTCTACGATCGGCTGGACGGCAAGGACGGCTACGTCAGCCTCGAAGTGTCGCCTTACCTCGCCGACACGACCGAGACGACGATCGCGGAGGCGCGCCGGCTGTGGCAGGCGGTCGCCGAGCCCAATCTGATGGTCAAGGTGCCGGGCACCGAGGCCGGCACGCCCGCGATCCGGCAGCTGATCGAGGACGGGCTGAACATCAACGTGACCTTGCTGTTCTCCCTCGATTCCTACCAGGCCGTCGCCGAAGCCTATCTTGCGGGGCTCGAGGCGCGGGTCGCGAAGGGCGCGCCGATCGACCGGATCGCCAGCGTCGCCAGCTTCTTCGTCAGCCGGATCGACAGCCAGATCGACCAGCGGATCGACGATCGGGTGAAGGCGGGCGACCAGGACGCCGGAGCGCTGAAAAGCCTGCGCGGCAAGGTCGCCATCGCCAATGCGAAAGTGGCTTACGCCTGGTATCAGGAGCTCGTCGCGGGCGAGCGCTGGAAGGCGCTCGCCGTCAAGGGCGCCATGCCCCAGCGGCTGCTGTGGGCCTCGACCGGCGTCAAGGATCCGGCTTATCCCGACACGCTTTACGTCGACAGCCTGATCGGCCCCGACACCGTCGACACCATGCCGCCCAAGACGATGGACGCCTTTCGCGATCATGGCACCGCGCATGCGACCGTCGTCGAGGACATCGACGGCGCGCGCAAGGTGCTGGACGAAGCGCAGCGCCTCGGCCTGGACCTCGCCGGCGTCACCGCGGATCTGGTGATCGACGGCGTGAAACAATTCTCCGACGCCGCGGACGCATTGTTGGGCGCGGTCGCCGCCAAGCGCACCGCCTTCCTCGGCGATCGCCTCAACGGCATGGACGCGGAACTGCCCGACGATCTGCGGGCGGCGGTGGACGCGCGGCTGAAAACCGCCGCCGCGGAGGGCTGGCCGCGCCGTCTCTATGCCGGCGACGCCACGTTGTGGACCGGCGGGGACGAAGGCAAGTGGCTCGGCTGGATCGCCGCCGCGCGCGGCGAGCAGGTCACGGCGGACATCCTGGCGAGACTCGGCACGGCGTTCGCGAATCGTTCCGACATGGTGTTGCTCGGCATGGGCGGTTCGAGCCTCGGGCCGGAAGTGCTGGCGACCCTGCTCGGACCGCCGAAGGGTCCACGCCCCCATGTGCTCGATACCACCGATCCCGCGCAGATTGCCGGCGTCGCCGGCAGGATCGATCCGAAGAACAGCGTGTTCATCGTCTCGTCGAAGTCCGGCTCGACGATGGAGCCCGAGCTGCTGCGCGCCTATTTCTGGGAATTGGCGGACCGGGACGGCACGCGGTTCGTCGCGGTCACCGATCCGGGATCGAACCTCGAGCAGACAGCCACGGCCGACGGCTTCGCGCATATCGTGCACGGCGATCCGGCGATCGGCGGGCGCTATTCGGTGCTGTCGGCGTTCGGCATGGTTCCGGCCGCGATCATGGGGCTCGACACCCAGGCCTTTTATCGCGCGGCCGCGCCGATGGTCCTCGCCTGCGGGGCGGACGCTCCGCCGGCCGCCAACCCCGGCGTCCTCCTCGGCGCGATCATCGGCGAGGCCGCGGTCGCCGGCCGCGACAAGCTCACCATCCTGCCCTCCAGGAGCCTGCTGCCCTTCGGGGCCTGGCTCGAACAGCTTTTGGCCGAATCGACCGGCAAGCAGGGCAAGGGCATCGTCCCCGTCGACCTCGAGCCGCTCGGCGAGGTCGCGCGCTACGGCGACGACCGGCTGTTCGTCCACTTCCACCTCGCAGGCGACACGGACGACGCGCTGGAGGCGACGCTCAAGGGCCTGGCCGATGCGGGCCATCCGGTGATCCGCATCCGTCTCGCCTCGCCGGAGCTGATCGGCCAGGAGTTCTTCCGCTGGGAAGTCGCGACCGCGATCGCCGGTGCGGTGATCGGCATCGATCCGTTCGACCAGCCCGACGTCGAGGACGCCAAGATCGCGACCCGCAAATTGGTCGACGCCTATGAGCAGTCCGGCGCGCTCGAGCCCGAGACTCCCATCGCCGAGACCGCCGACTTCGCGATCTTCGCGCCGAAGGGTGCAGTGACGGAAGCGGGCGACGCCGCGGCGCTGCTCAAGCGGTTGTATGCGGGGCTTAAGCCGGGCGGCTATGCCGGTTTCCTCGCCTATATCGAGCGGAACGATGTCGACGAGGCGGCGATCGCCGCGATGCGCGCGCCGGTGCGCGACGCGACCGGAGCGGCGACCGTCGCCGGCTTCGGCCCGCGCTTCCTTCATTCCACCGGCCAGGCCTACAAGGGCGGCCCCGCGGGCGGCGTGTTCCTGACCATCACCCGCGAACCCGATCCCGACCTGGCCGTCCCCGGCCGGCAGGCGAGCTTCGGCACCATCCAGATCGCCCAGGCGAGGGGCGATGCCGACGTGCTGGCCGAGCGCGGCCGCAAGGGCCTGCGCGTCCACCTGAAGCAAGGCGGGGGCGGGATCGAGGCACTCAAGAACGCCGTCATCGCCGCCGTGAAGGGCTGACACGATGCGTCTCGCCATGATCGGGCTGGGCCGCATGGGCGCCGGCATCGCCCGCCGGCTGATCCGAGGCGGCCACGAGGTGGTGTGCTACGACCGCGACACCAAGGCGGTCGACGCGCTTGCCGCCGACGGCGCGGACAGAGCGGGATCGCTCGAGGAGGTCGCCGCCAAGCTGCAGGCGCCGCGCATCTTCTGGGTGATGCTGCCCGCGGGCGATCCGACCGAGACCACGATCGACGCCCTCACCGGGCTCGCCTCGCCGGGCGACGTGATCATCGACGGCGGCAACACCTTCTACAAGGACGATATCCGCCGCGCCAAATCGTGCAAGCTCAAGGACCTTCACTACGTCGACGTC
>CAXSHP010000091.1:0-9725 GCA_964236935.1 uncultured Sphingomonadaceae bacterium | reverse complement strand
CAGCGGGGTGACGTCGCGCACCGGGCGGATGTCGACCTGGCTGCCCGGCAGGAACGCCACGGCGCCGTTCAAGTCGACGGTGAAGCCGCCCTTGACCCGGCCGAAGATCACGCCCTCGACGCGGCTGGTGGTGGAGAATTCGGTCTCGAGCTTGTCCCACGCGGCCTCGCGGCGGGCGCGGTCGCGGCTCAGCATCGCCTCGCCGTGCATGTTCTCGACCCGGTCGACGAACACCTCGACCTCGTCGCCGACGGCGAGCTCGGCCTTCTGCCCCGGCGCGGCAAATTCGCGCAGCGCGACGCGGCCTTCCGATTTGAGCCCGACGTCGATCACCGCCATGTCGTTCTCGATCGCGGTGACGGTGCCCTTGACGACGCGGCCTTCGAAGCCGTCGTTGGAGCCCATGGTCTGTTCGAGGAGCGCCGCGAAATCGTCGCGGGTCGGATGGGGCGCAGTGGCCATAGAGTTGCGTGTCCTACGTCATGTTTCCGGCCATCCGGTTGTCTCCGGAGGTCTTGGGCCGTTTACGCCGCGGGAGCCGAGCGCCCGTCGCGGCATCCCGAGAGCGGCGATTCGTGAAGGAGCAAGACGCGAATGCGAAAAGGGCGCGAGAGCCGAAGCTCCGCGCCGACCTCCACGAGCTTGCCGCCCGCAGGACAGGCGTTCCCTAGCCGAGAGCGGCGTCGCGGGCAAGAGCGAGGCGCATGCCCACGGCCGCCATCCGCGCTCAGGTAAGAAGCAGCGCCATGTCCGGGTCGCCCTTGTGCATCGCCGAGCGATAGGCCGGCCGCCCGGCGATACGCGCGAGATAGTCGACGATGTGCGGAGTGGGTGCGAGATCGAACGGCACGAAGTAGCGCATCGTGGTCAGCGTGAAGACGATCATGATGTCGGCGGCCGTGAAATCGTCGCCGGCCAGATAGGGGACCTTGGCGAGCCGGTTGTCGACCGCCGATAATGCCAGACGCTGCCGACCGGCCATCGCGAGCATGAGCGGGTTATCGTCCGCCACACCGCTCCATTTGAGGAGCATGTTGCTGCCGATGTTCGGCTGGAGCGTGCTGTTCGCGAAGTGAAACCAATAAAGATATTCGGCATAATGCGGCTCGTCCGCTCGCACCGCCAGGCGGTTGCCGCCATATCTCGCGATGACATATTCGATGATCGCGCCGGACTCGGCGAGCACCAAATCGCCATCCGTGATGACGGGCGCGGCGCCCAGCGGGTGCAAGGCTTTATATTCGGGGGGGGCAAGCATCGTGTGAATATCGCGATCGTAGCGTTTCAGATCGTAGGATATTCCCAGTTCCTCGCAGAGCCAGACGATACGTTCCGATTGTGATCTGCCGAGATGGTGGACCGTGAGCACGCGAACCCCCTTGCAACGGCGCAGCGTGCGCCGAGGCCGGAACCGTGGCGATAATTCCGGGCAACGACAATAGCTGTTTGCGCCATTCTCTCGTCCGTCAACGGGCGGGCCGCTTCGCCGGCGATTCCCGTCGGCGCGCCGACGCCGGCCTCCTAGGCCAGACGTCGCTGCACGGTGGTGATGGCGGTGGCGACGGCCGCGTCGATGGTCAGTGCGCTGGTGTCGATCAGTTCGGCGTCGTCCGCCCGTTTGAGCGGCGCGGCAGCGCGCCCGGCGTCGCGTTCGTCGCGGGCGAGGATATCGGCCAGCACATGCTCGAGCCGCGTCCGGATGCCGAGACGCGCGAGCTCGGCATGGCGCCGCGCCGCACGCACCTCGGGCCGGGCGGTGACGAACAGCTTGGCCTGCGCGTGGGGCGCGATCACCGTGCCGATGTCGCGCCCGTCGAGCACGGCGCCGTCGGACTGGTTCGCGAACGCGCGTTGCCGCTCGAGCAAAGCGGCGCGCACCGCCGGATGGCTCGACACGATCGACGCCGCGCGTCCCGCACCCTCGCTCTTGAGCCCCGGATCGCCGAGCAGGGTCGCGGCGAAGGCGCAGGCGGCGAGCGCGTCCGCCTCGCGCGACGGATCGTCGCCGTGGCGCAGCACGCCGATCCCGACCGCGCGATAGAGCAATCCGGTATCGAGGTGCGGCAGCCCGTAATGCCGCGCCAGCGCGCGCGCGATCGTGCCCTTGCCCGATGCCGCCGGTCCGTCGACGGCGATGATCATGCCCGGCTCCGGGTGCGCCACGCCTTGATCATGCCGATCGCGGCGATCGATCCCCAGACGATTTCGAGCACCATCGACGCCAGGTTGAAGTGCACCGTCAGCGAGGTGCCGAGCAGGATCGCGCCGACGAGGTTGAGCAGGTTGAACCGCAGGTAATCCATCCGTGCAGCAAGGTTGCTATAGGCATAAGCGATCACCATCAGGGCGCTGCCGATCAGGCCGACGATATCGGCGGCGAGCGAGCTCATGCCGCGCTCGCGCCGAGCATGCGCACCAAATCGACGAACCCCGGAAAGCTCGTCGCCACCGGCGTCATGTCGTCGATCCTCGTGCCGTGACGCGAGGCGAAGCCGGCAACGGCGAAGCTCATCGCGATACGGTGGTCGAGATCGGCGGCGATCGTCGGCACGGCCTCGGCGCCCGCCAAAGGCGCGCCGTCGCTGCCGTCGATGATCAGGCCGTCCGCCGTCTCCTCGACGCGCGCGCCGCAGCGCAGCAGGCCGCGCGCCATCAGCGCGAGGCGATCCGATTCCTTGACGCGCAGCTCGTCCAGGCCGCGGGTGACGGTGCGGCCCTTGGCGAGCGCTGCCGCGATGAACAGGATCGGGAATTCGTCGATCATGCTCGGCGCGATGTCGGGCGGGATCGCGACTCCGCGCAACGCCGAAAAACGCGCGCGGATATCCGCGACCGGTTCGCCGCCGACGGTGCGCGGATGCTCGAACGTCAGGTCGGCACCCATCGCGCGCAGCACGTCGTAAAGCCCCGCGCGCGTCGGGTTGATCCCGACATTGCGCACGGTGACGTCCGATCCCGGGACAAGCAGCGCCGCCACCACCGGGAACGCCGCCGACGAGGGATCGCCGGGAACGACGATCTGCTGCGGCCGGAGTTCGGCCTCGCCGCGCAGCGAAATGATCCGCGTGCCGCCGTCCTGCTCGACGGTCAGCTCGGCACCGAAGCCGGCGAGCATCCGCTCGCTATGGTCGCGCGTCGGCACCGGCTCGATCACGCGCGTGATCCCCGGCGTGTTGAGCGCGGCGAGCAGGATCGCCGACTTCACCTGCGCCGAGGCCACCGGCAGCCGATATTCGATCGGGATCGCCGGACACATCCCGCGCAGCATCAGCGGGAGGCGCCTGCCGGGGCTTGGCGTGAAGTCCCCACCCATCAGCGACAAGGGCTCGATCACCCGCTGCATCGGCCGCCGCGACAAGGACGCATCGCCGGTGAAGACCGCGCGGATCGGATGGCTCGTCACCAGCCCCATCAGCAGGCGCGTCGACGTCCCCGAATTGCCCATGTCGAGCGCGCTCTCGGGCTGGAGCAGCCCGCCGACGCCGACCCCGTCGACCGTCCACGCCCCATCCGTGCCGCGCGCGATCGTCGCGCCCATCGCGCGCATTGCCGCGGCGGTGGCGAGCACGTCCTCGCCCTCGAGCAGCCCCTCGATCCGGCTCGTCCCTACCGCCAGCGCGGCAAGCATCAGCGCGCGGTGCGAGATCGATTTGTCGCCGGGCACCGCCACCGTCCCGGTCAGCGGGCCGGGCGCGGAGAAGGCCATCGGGCGGGGCGGGGCGGGGCTCATCGGGCGCGGCTTTGACAGCGGCATGGGGCTGTGGCAAGGCGCCCGCCGCGTTGCCACCCCGTCGTACGGGGCGGCCATCCCACATGAATCGGAGGCTCGACAGCCGTGATTAAGCCTGAATGGGGCACCAAACGGACATGCCCGAAGTGCGCCGTGCGCTTCTACGATCTCGGCAACGAGGATCCGGTCACCTGCCACGTATGCGGCGCGCAATGGGAACCCGATACCGTGCTCAAGTCGAAGCAGCCGCTCCCGTTCGACGCGCCGAAGAAGGAAGTCGTCAAGGTCGAGCCCGAGGAGGGTGAGATCGCCGACGATCTCGATATCGACGAGGACGAGGAAGATCCCGTCGACGACGACAACGATCTCGGCGGCGACGACGATCTCGGGGTCGCGACGCGCGACGAGGACGAGGATCACTAAGAGGTATTCGGCGGCATCGTGCCGTCTTGCCATGGGGCGCGGCCTGTCATAGAGCCGCCCCCGGCGCGGATTTCCAGGCCGCGCGCATGAATTTCGGGGCCGTAGCTCAGCTGGGAGAGCGTCGCGATGGCATTGCGAAGGTCTGGGGTTCGATCCCCCACGGCTCCACCATTCTAAGCTGACCCCACCCCGGCTCTAAGCTGAACATCGTCGCCGGCGCACCAAACTCGTGCCGGTTCGGGACGCCTGCGGGTTAACCCTCTTTGGCGATGGCCGGAATGATGAATCAATCGTTAAGCCTTGATCATGATCGAGGCAGCCCATCATCCGTCGTTAGGCATCGCGCTTCGTCGGCGTCTGGTCGCGAGCGAGGCTCCGCGTGCTTCGCTTACCGCCGACCTGCGCTTCTTCGCCACGGCCTATGTCGGCGCGCTGGCCTTCTTCCTCGCGTGGCTCGCCTGAGCGCTTAGTCGCAGGCGAGGTGGAGGCGCCAGGCGATCGCCGCGCCGCCGATGCTCGCCACCGCCACCATCAGCAGCGTCTCGGCCACCGACACGCCCGCATGGACCAGCCCGAACAGGATCGTCGCGGCGAGCACCATCGCGCCCGAATTGACGATATTGTTGGCCGCCACGGTCCGCGCGGTCTGCGCCTGGGGCACCGTCGTCGTCAGGAACGCATAGAGCGGCACGACGAACATTCCGCCCGCCACCGCCACGCCGAACAGGTCGACGATCACCCATTCGGCATGCGGCAGGATGATGAACTCGGACAGATGGAGCAGCCGCGGACCCGGCGGCGGCCAGTGCTTCACCTTGCGATAGAGATCGATGATGAACAGCCCCATCACGATCGACGATCCCGGCGCCCAGCGCGCCGACACCGTGCCGTTCAGCAGCCGGTTGATGATTACCGAGCCGAGCGCGACGCCGACCGAGAACACGCCGAGGAACATCGTCGCGACCTGCTGGTCGGCGGCGAGCACGTTCTTGACCAGCGGCGGGAATTGCGCGGCGAGGATCGCGCCCTGCATCCAGAAAAAGCTGATCGCCACGATCGCGAGGAACAGCCGCGGGATGTGCAGCGTCTGCGATACGAGGTGGATCGACGAGCGGATCAGATGATAATCGACCCCCGCGCCCGCATTGTCGGTCGACGGCGGGGCAGGGGGGACATGACCGCTCACCAGCCGCCCGGCGACGGCGGTGCCGATGGCCAGCAACGCGGCGATCTGCGCCGGGATGATCCCGCCGACGATCGTCCCGCCGAGGATCGCGGCATAGGTCCCCGCCTCGACCAGCCCGGTGCCGCCGAGCACCTCGTCGGCTTTCAGATGCTGCGGCAGGATCGCATATTTGATCGGGCCGAAGAAGGTCGAGTGGACCCCCATCGCGAACAATGCCGCAAGCATCAGCGCGATCGAATGGAGAAACAGCCCCGCCCCGCCGAACAGCATGATCACGATCTCGGCCGCCTTGACGATGCGGATGATTCCCGCCTTGTCGTGGCTGTCGGCGAGCTGCCCGGCGAGCGCCGAGAGCAGGAAGAACGGCAGGATGAACAGCCCGCCGGCGAGCGCGTTGAAGCCGGCTTCCTTGGTCGGATCGGAATAGATCGTGTAGGTGACGAGGATCACCATCGCGGTCTTGAACAGATTGTCGTTGAACGCGCCGAGCAGCTGCGTGACGAACAGCGGGAGAAAACGGCGTTTGGCGAGAAGCCCGTAGGATGGCGACATTAGCGGGCGGGGCTCTCCGGGGCGTTGCGCGCGCCATAGCCTAGTCCATCGGCCGCGTCCAAGGCCTCGACGGGGACCGGCTCGACGGAACAATCGACCGCCTGGCGCCATGTAGACGGCGATGGACGCGGTTCGGCCGAGCACTTCCGATCGGATCAAGGCGATCGCGGGCACCGCGCTGCTGCAGGCCGCGTCCGGCTATGCGCTGATCTTCGGGCTCGCGCCGGGGCTGCCGGCGCGGCTCGGCGACGAGCTCAAGCTGTTCGCGATCCTGCCGCCCCCGCCGCCGCCGCCCGCCACGAAGGCCATTCCCCGTCCGACCAAAGCGAGGAAGCCCGCCGGCGCGGCGGCGCCGCCGAACCTCATGGCGAAAGCGACCGAGATCGCGGCGCCGCGCCCCGTGGTTCCCCCGATCGTCATTCCGCCGGTCGTCGCCGCGCCGATCGCGGGGCCGGCCGACGACCCTTCGGCCGGCGCATCCGATCTGCCGGGGCCGGGCAGCGGCAGCGGCGGGCAGGGAATGGGCACCGGGAGCGGCGGCGCCGGCAACGGCGGCGGCGGTGGCGGTACGCCGGCGCGGTGGCTGAGGGGCCGCATTCGCGATTCGGACTATCCCCGCGCGGAGAGCGACGCCGGGATTCAGGGCACGCTCTGGACCCGTTACGTGGTCGGCGCCGACGGCCGGGTGACCAACTGCACCATCATGCAATCGAGCGGCAGCCCGGAGCTCGACGAGACCACCTGCCGCCTGGTCATGCAGCGTTATCGCTACAAGCCGGCGCGCGACGCGCAGGGCCGGCGCGTGACCGACATCGTCGAGGAAGACCACAGCTGGGTGCTCGACGATCCGCCGCGATAGATGAATCGACCGAACTGGTTGCGATCTGACGCGTTCCCCGCCCGCGCTGGGGAACCGGAGGCCAATCTGAGTTCCCCTTCGTCGCCGATCCGCGCTAAGCCGGTCGCGCATGCTGACCCTGCCCAACATCCTCACGCTGTCGCGGATCATCGCGGTGCCGCTGCTCGTGATGCTGCTGTGGCATCCCGGGCGGTTCGATTATGCGCTGGCGTTCATCCTCTACGTGCTGATGGGGGTGACCGATTATTTCGACGGCTATCTCGCCCGCGCGCAAGGGGCGGTCAGCCGCCTCGGCATCTTCCTCGATCCGATCGCGGACAAGATCATGGTCGCCGCGGTGATCGTGATGCTGGTCTTCACCCGCGCGATCGACGAATATGCGGTGATCGCCGGGCTGATCATCCTGCTGCGCGAGATCACCGTGTCGGGCCTGCGCGAGTTTCTCGCCGAGCTGCGCGTGTCGCTGCCGGTGTCGAAGCTCGCCAAATGGAAGACGGCGTTCCAATTGATCTCGCTCGGCGGGATCATCCTCGGCGGCTCCGTCCCGCAATGGCCGTGGGTGCGCGAAGTCGGGCTGTTCAGCCTGTGGGCGGCGGCGGCGCTGACCTTGATCACCGGCTGGGATTATCTGCGCGTCGGCATCCGGCACATGGATTGAGAGAAATGGCGCTGTTGAGGGTGCCGCTGTCCCGCGCGAAGTCGAGGGACGCTCGACGGTGGAACGTGTCGCGACTTCGCTCGACACAGCGGTAAGGGGTGTAACCGGTTGGCGCTTCAATTGCTCTATTTCGCCTGGGTGCGCGAGCGGATCGGCCGCGACGGCGAGCGGATCGATCCGCCCGCCGACGTCGCCACCGTCGCGCAGCTGATCGACTGGCTGGTCGCACGCGGCGAGGGCTATGCCACCGCGTTCGCCGATCGCGCGAAGCTGCGCGCCGCGATCGACCAGCGGTTCGTCGCGCTCGATGCGTCGCTCGCGGGCGCGCGCGAGGTCGCCTTGTTTCCCCCGGTGACCGGCGGATGATCGAGGCGCGCGTCCAGGCCGCGGCGATCGACGTCGCTGCCGAACTGGCGCGGCTCGAAGCGCTGGGCGGCGGCGCGGTGGCGAGCTTCACCGGGATCGTGCGCGGCGAGGCGGGGCTTACGGCGCTGCGCCTCGAACATCATCCGGGGATGACCGAGGCAGCCTTGCGCGCCATTGCCGACGAGGCGGCGACGCGCTGGCCGCTGCTCGGCCTGGTTTTGGTCCACCGCCACGGCCTGCTGGTGCCCGGCGAGCGGATCGTCCTCGCCGCCGTCGCTGCGCCGCATCGTGCCGCCGCGTTCGCCGCCTGCGCCTTCCTGATCGACTGGGCCAAGACGCGCGCGCCGTTCTGGAAACAGGAGCTGCTGGCCGACGGCACCGCCCGCTGGGTCGAACCGCGCGCCGCCGACGACGTGGCGGCGGCCGGGTGGGACAATTAAGCCACCTTCTTCAGCGCCTCCGCGAGCAACCGGAATTCCTTCTCGCGCGGACTGCCCCGCCGCCACACCAGCGCGATCCGACGCGACGGATGCTCGGCGTCGAGCGGGCGCGCGACCACCCTGGTGCCGTCCAATATCCCCGCATCGAGCGCCATCTGCGGCAGCAGCGTCATCCCCAGGCCGTTGTCGACCATCTGCACCAGCGTATGCAGCGATGTGCCGAGCATCGCCGCCTCGGCACGCAGCTCGGGGCGGTTGCACGCGGCGAGCGCATGATCCTTGAGGCAATGGCCGTCCTCGAGCAGCAGCAGCCGCGTCTCGTCGATCGCCTGCGCGTCGACCGCACCGGGCGTGTCGTCGACCTCGCCTGCGGGAAAGGCGACGAACAGCCGGTCGTCGAACAGCTCGGCCGCCTCGACCTCGCCGCAGCCGTAGGGCAGGGCGAGCAGCACGCAGTCGAGCTGGCCGCGCTGGAGCGAATCGCATGCCGCCGAGCTGGTCTCCTCGCGCAGGTACAGCTTCAGGTCGGGCCATGCGCCGCGCAGGTTGGGCAGGATACGCGGCAGCAGGAACGGGGCGATCGTCGGGATCACGCCCATGCGCAGCTCGCCGGCGAGGGGCTTGCCCGCGCCGCGCGCGAGATCGGCAAGCTCCTCCGCCTCGCGCAATATGCGCCGTGCCTTGTGCGCGATCCGAATGCCGAGCGGGGTGAAGCGCACCACGCGGCGCGTCCGTTCGACCAACGTCACTCCGATCAGCGATTCGAGCTCGCGCAAGCCCGCGGACAGCGTCGACTGGGTGACGAAGCATGATTCCGCCGCGCGGCCGAAATGGCCATGCTCCTCGAGTGCGACCAGATATTGCATCTGCTTGAGCGTCGGCAAATACGTGCTCATTCATCGCCTCGTTCGATCAATGAGCATGGAATAATCACTTTGTTCGTTCGAAGCGAGTCCGCCATAGCCGCGCCCGACCCGTCACCCCCCTTTTCCGGAGACCATATATGCTCACTGTCGGCGACAAGCTTCCCGAACTCGAACTCCCCGTCCAGCAGGGCACCGCCGCGCTGCCGGCCGACGAGACGATCGATCTCGCCGCCAAGGACGGCAAGTGGAAGATCCTGTTCTACTGGCCGAAGGATTTCACCTTCGTCTGCCCGACCGAGATCGTCGGCTACGGCGATCTCAAGGGCGATTTCGCCGATCGCGACGCGAACCTGATCGGCGCTTCGACCGACACCAGCCACGTCCACTTCGCCTGGCGCAAGTCCGACGAACAGCTCGCCAACGCCGACTTCCCGTGGATCGCCGACAATTCGAAAAAGCTCGCCGACGCGCTCGGTATCATCCATCCCGAGGCCGGCGTCGCCTATCGCGCGACCTTCATCGTCGATCCCGACAACGTGATCCAGCACGTTACGGTCAACGGCCTCAACGTCGGCCGCAACCCGCAGGAAACGCTGCGCATCCTCGACGCGCTGCAGACCGACGAGCTGTGCCCGTGCAACTGGC
>CAXSHP010000090.1:9201-9734 GCA_964236935.1 uncultured Sphingomonadaceae bacterium | reverse complement strand
AGCGCGTTCGACACCCAATGTTCGCCCGCCGGGGCGAGCGTGAAGGTCAGCTCGGCATCGGGCAGGGTCGCCGAGATCAATGTCCCGCGCGCGACCGGCAATGCCTCGACCGCGCGCACATCGGCGCCCTGCCCGCGGCCGAAGGTGACGATCCGCGCGGCATGAGGCCGGGCGGCGGCGATCAGGCGATCGCGGTGCGGGCTGTCGAACGGAATGACCGCGGTCCCCCCCGGCGCGAGCCCGGCGAAGATCTCGCCCTTGGCGTCGGCGATCGCTTCCTCGCCCGAAAAGAACGCCGAATGCGCCGGCGCGATCGCGGTGACCAAGGCGACATGCGGACGGACTAGGCGGGTCAACGCCGTCAGCTCGCCGGCGTGGCTCATGCCCATCTCGAACACGCCGAAGCGCGTATCGGCCGGCATCCGCGCGAGGCTCAGCGGCACGCCGGTGTGGTTGTTGTACGACTTGACCGAACGATGGACGCGGCCCGGCGCGGCGTGCCGCTGGTCGTCAACGGCGGGACGCCGATGTAC
>CAXSHP010000090.1:8182-9191 GCA_964236935.1 uncultured Sphingomonadaceae bacterium | reverse complement strand
GCGCGGCGAACAGCGCCTCCTTGGTCCCGGTCTTGCCGACCGAGCCGGTGACGCCGACGATCCTGGCGGCGGTGCGCCCGCGCGCGGCGGCGCCGAGCGCGTCGAGCGCGGCCGTGGTATCGGGAACGAGGACGTGGGGATGCGCGATCGCTGTGCTGACGATCGCGCCGGCCGCGCCCTGCGCGAACGCCTGGTCGGCGAAGCGGTGGCCGTCGGTCACCTCGCCCTTGAGCGCGACGAACAGATCGCCCGGCCCGACTTCGCGCGAATCGAAGGCGGCGCCGGTGGCGGCGAAGGGGGCGGACGCGGTGCCACCGGTGGCGGCAGCGATCTCGGCGGAGGTCCACAGGAAGTCGGTCATCTCGGCCCCCTCCCCGCTGTCCCGAGCGAAGTCGAGGGACGTTCCCAGCTCAAGACGGGGAACGTGTCTCGACTTCGCTCGACACAGCGGAAACGAGGGGGACGGCCCCTCACGCCGCGCATTCCCGCGCCACCGCCACGTCGTCGAACGACAATACGCGCAGCGAGGCTCCGGCCCCGACGATCTGGCCCTGCTCGTGCCCCTTGCCGGCGAGCAGGACGATGTCGTCCGGCCCCGCCGCCGCGATCGCCGCCGCGATCGCCTCGCGCCGGTCGCCGATCTCGGTCGCATCCGGCGCACCCGCCAGCACGTCGCGGCGGATCGCGGCGGCATCCTCCGAACGCGGATTGTCGTCGGTGACGATCACCTGATCGGCGAGCCGCGCCGCGACCGCGCCCATTTCCGGCCGCTTGCCGGTGTCGCGGTCGCCGCCCGCGCCGAACATCAGGATCAGCCGGCCCGTGGCGTGCGGCCGCAGCGCCGCGATCGCCGCCGCGAGCGCGTCGGGCGTGTGCGCGTAATCGACATAGACCGGCGCGCCCGCGCGGCTCAGCACCGCCCGCTCGAGCCGTCCGCGCACCGGCTGAAGCCGTGCAAGGTGGCCGAGCAGCGTAGCGAGGTCGCTCCCCGTGGCGAGCGCCAGGCCCG